>CAXUOD010000124.1:0-15484 GCA_964252585.1 uncultured Lichenihabitans sp.
GAAGCCGTGCTCGAAACGCCCCTGGACCGTGACGGTCTCGGACTTGGACACGAGAGTGGCGTTGTCGCCCTGAGGTCCGGTTTCGACGAGCGCCCGGCCGCTGTCGTCCTCGACGATGAATTTGCTGCCGAAGATTTCGGCTACCTTTCCCTTCACGGCCACGGGAGCCCAGTCCCTCATGGCACTGACCGGACCGGGGGTGAGGGCCACGAAGGTGATCGGGGGATGCGCTCGCTGGGCCAAGGCGGTCGCGCCCGCCCCGACCGCGAGGGCGCCGACGACCGCGGCCGCAACAGCGGCACGCCCCGGTCGGCGCGCTGTCCGCGGCTGGGGCCTCGGTTCGGATTTCGGCTCGTTGGTGGAGGTCATCGAAGCGTCTCCTGCTCTCTTTCGAAGCCGCCAACCTAGGCCACCGGCGCGGAACCCAGCCTGAATCCGGCGGTTCAGGTTCGGTTCAGCACGACCGCGTATCGGGGTGCGGTCCCAAGGTGCCCCATGCGCGTCCTGCTCGTTGAAGACGACCGCCCATTGTCCGAGGCGATCTCCCGCCAGTTGCGGGCCGAGAGTTTCGTCGTCGACGTCGCAGGCAACGGCGAGGATGGCCAGCACATCGGCGAGACCGAGAAGCTCGACGCCGTGGTCCTGGATCTCGGATTGCCGAAGAGGGATGGTGCGTCGGTGCTCCGGTCCTGGCGTGCTGCCGGCCTGATGTTCCCCGTGCTCATCCTGACGGCGCGGGACAACTGGTCGGACAAGGTCGCCGGGTTCAAGGCCGGAGCCGACGACTATCTGGTCAAGCCTTTCCGCGTCGAGGAACTCGTCATGCGGCTCCGCGCCATGGTGAGGCGGGCCGCCGGTCACGCGTCGCCGCGGATCGTCTGTGGCCCGCTCGCTTTCGACGCGCAGGTCGGCACCTTCGAGCTCGACGGGATGCCGTTGCGCCTGACAGCTCTCGAATGGAGGGTCCTGTCCTGCCTGACGCTGCGGGCGGGTCACGTGGTGGAGCGATTGGACCTGCTGGAACGGGTCTACGACGGGGATGCGGAGGTCGGATCGAATTCGCTGGAGGTCATCGTGGCGCGTTTGCGACGCAAGATCGGGCGCGACCTCATCACGACGGTCCGAGGCCGGGGATACAGCCTTGGCCAGGAGCCCCCGTGATCCGGCTACCCCATTCACTCGCGGCGAGGCTCGTTCTCTTCGCCACGACCGCGATCCTCCTGGCCCTCCTGGCCACGGGCGTCGCCATGGACCTCGCGCTCCGCCGTTTCATCCAGGGCCAGGTGGACAGCCGTCTCGACACCCAGATCCTGACCGTGGCCGATGCCTTGCGAGTGGCGCCCAACGGGTCCTTGCGGCTGGAGCGGTCCGTGGATGGTCCTCCGTTCGACCGTCCGCCCTCGAGTTGGGTATGGGAGGTCCTGCGGTCCGAAGGATCGATCTCGCCGCAGGACGCGGCGTCGCCGCCAGCCGACCCGGTGCTGCGCTCCAGATCCCTCGCCGAGGGTGCCTTCAGGTTCGATGCAGGGGATCCGCGATGGGACGCGGGACCAAGACCCGTCACGGTCGACGGTTCGGGACCAGGCGAAGAACCCCTCCGGGTCCGGGTCCAGAGTCGTTTTGTGGGGCAACTGCGGGTCACCATCGCGGCCGGCGCACCGTTGAGGGCGCTCGCCGGGCCGCTGCACGAGATCCTGACCCCCCTGGTCGTGACGTTGCTGCTGCTCGCGGCCGGCCTGATCGGCGCCGTCGTCTTCCAGGTGCGGCTCGGACTGCAGCCCCTCACACGCCTGCGTGCCGAACTGCACCGGGTCCGGACCGGACGCGCCGACCGCATCGCCGGCCCGCAGCCCCGCGAGGTCCAGCCCGTCGTGGACGAACTGAACAGCCTGCTCGACCAGAACGCCTTGAACCTCGAGCGAGCCCGCCGTCACGTGGCCAATCTCGCGCATGGGCTGAAGACGCCACTCGCGACCTTGGCTCTCGCCTTCGACGAACCCGGGGCCGATCCCGGGCGACGCTTAGGCCCTCTGGTGGCCGGTATGGACCGGCTGATCCGACATCATCTCGCCCGCGCCCGGGCAGCCGCACTCGGAGGCGACAGCCGAAACCGTGTCGACCTCGCGGCGACGCTGGCCGACCATGTGGCGGTTTTCGGCAAGCTTTATGCCGACAAGGGCGTGGCCTACGAAGCGAGGCTCGAGCCAGGGGTGGCCGTCGCTTGCGAGGCGCAGGATCTCGACGAGATGCTGGGCAACCTCCTCGACAATGCCAGCAAGTGGACCCGGGCTCGTGTGCTCGTCACCGCCTCGGGCCGGCAGACGCGCGTTGAACTCCGGGTCGAGGACGATGGCCTGGGACTGCCGAGCGGAAAGGCCGAGCACGTGATGCGGCTCGGAAGCCGCATCGACGAAACGGCACCCGGATACGGCTTCGGCCTGCCCATCACGCGCGAACTGGTCGAGCTCTACGGCGGCACCCTGACCCTGGGCCGATCCAGGCTCGGCGGCCTGCTGGCCACGCTCGATCTTCCGGGTGCTGCATGACCGGTCCGTTCGGATCCGTGGCGATCAAGGGAGGCTCGCGGTGACACACCCGCAGGTCTGGACCTGTGTCGTCGCGGGTTCGTCGACACTCGGCGTCATTCTGCGCCCTTTCGGCTGGCCCGAGGCGATCTGGGCCGTTTCCGGCGCGGCGCTTCTCGTATTGTCGGGACTCCTGTCCGGGGCCGACGCACTTGCCGGGGTCGCCAAGGGCACGGACGTCACCCTGTTCCTCATCGGCATGATGCTGCTCTCTGAAGTCGCGCGCCAGGAGGGGCTTTTCGACTGGCTGGCCGCCACGGCCACGCGACGAGCCGAGGGATCGCCGCGCCGCCTCTTCCTGCTCATCTATGTCGTGGGCGCGGCTATCACGATCTTCCTGTCGAACGACGCCACTGCGGTGGTCCTGACGCCTGCGGTCGCGGCGGCAGTCAGGACCGCCAAGGTCGAGGACCCGCTGCCGTATCTGTTCATCTGCGCTTTCATCGCCAACGCGGCCTCGTTCGTGCTGCCGATCTCGAACCCGGCGAACCTGGTCATCTACGGCTCGCACATGCCACCGCTGCTGCAATGGCTGCCGCATTTCGCGCTTCCGTCCTTGGCCTCGATCGCCGTCACCTTCGCGGTGCTTCGGCTCGCCCATCGCGAGACCCTGAAGAGCGGCACCATCGCCGAAGATGTCGACGTGCCTGACGTGTCGGCCAACGGCAAGCTCGCTGCGGCCGGCATCGGCCTCACCGCCTTGGCACTGCTGGCCTCCTCTGGTTTCGCCATTCAGCTCGGGCTGCCGACCGCGATCTGCGGTGCCATGACGGCCCTGGCGGTGCTCTTCCGGAGGAAGACATCGCCCTGGATCATCGTCAGGGGACTCTCGTGGGGCGTTCTCCCGCTCGTCGCGGGGCTGTTCGTCATGGTCGAGGCCCTCGATCGCGCGGGTCTTATCGCGACGATCGCCGAAGTCCTGCACGCCGTCGCGCAGCATTCGGCCACGGAGGCCACGTGGGGAGCGGGGTTCGTCCTCGCCTTCGCCTGCAACCTCGTCAACAACCTGCCCGCGGGCCTGATCGCCGGCAGTGCCGTCGAGATGGCGCATGTGTCCGACCCCGTGACCCGTGCTGTCCTGATCGGCCTCGACCTCGGCCCGAACCTGTCCGTCACGGGCTCGTTGGCCACCATACTCTGGCTGTTGGCCCTGCGCCGTGAAGGGCAGGCGATCGGAGCCGGAGCCTTTCTCAAAGTCGGGATCCTCGTGATGCCGCCGGCCCTGCTGCTGGCGATCGCGAGCCTGTTCGCCTTCTGACGCTTCTCATAGGGACATCGTGCCGTGGACTCCATCAGCTCGGCTTGGCTCTATCCCATCATCCTCCTGGCCGGCGTGCTGCAGGCCTGGGGGCCACCGATGAACGGCGCCCTGCGCAAGTCGCTCTCGAACCCGTGGCTCGCCAGCACCGTCTCTTTTCTGCCGATCGTCGCGTTCTAGGAACGCTGTGGCTCTGCCTGCCGAGACCGATGCCGACCGCGGACGGCATATCCGGCATGCCCTGGTGGGCGCCGCTCGGTGGCGTGATCGGGTCGTTCGCGGTGGTGGCGGGGCTGCTGTTCGTCGACCGGGTCGGAGCAGGCACCTTCGCGGGCCTCACGATCACGGCCAATATCCTGATGTCCCTGGCCATCGATCAGTTCGGCCTTGTCGGCGTCGAGCAGCATTCCTTGAGCCTCGGCCGGTCCATCGGGGCCGGGCTGATGGTGGCCAGCATAGCACTGATCGCTAAATTCTGAGTCCGCAAGCCTTCTCCGCGGCGGCCACGGTCCGGGTTGGCTCATCGCGGGACGGCCCCTGCGGTTTCGCGCCGTCACCGGGCGCGTTATGATCGAGAGAACAGGCGCGGGAGCGGAGCATGCGGCCGCGCCGTCGAGCCGTCTGGCGATCCGGTGCCCGCGTTCCAGCCATGACAAGCGCCCGCAACCGCTACGCCCTCGACGCGCTGAGCTTCTTCATCGCGGATGTGCAGACCGGATTCGGGCCGTTCATCGCGGTCTACCTCGCGACGTCGGGCTGGAGCGAGGGCGAGATCGGGCGCGCCTTGAGCGTCGGCGCGCTGGTGGCGGTCGTCAGTCAATTGCCGGGGGGTGCCGCGGTCGATCGTCTGGCCGACAAGCGAATCGCGGCCGCGATCGGCTGCGCCGTGGTGGGCGTCGCAGCCTTGGCGTTCGCGTTCTCGACCTCGACCGTCTCGGTCATGTCGGCCGAAGTCCTGCACAGCTTCGGCAGTGCCATGCTGGGGCCCGCGGTGGCGGCCGTCAGCCTCGCGGTCGTCGGTCGGGCGGGCTTGGGGCTGCGGCTCGGACGCAATGCGCGCTTCGCCGCCATCGGCAACGGCGCCGCGGCCGGCCTCCTCGGTGCCGCAGGATCCTGGCTCTCGCCCCGTGCGGTCTTCTGGCTGACGGCGGCCTTCATGGTACCCGGGCTCGCGGCGCTGCGCGTCATCGCGCCTCCGCGGCCCGAGGCTGCCGAACCCACGGCGGGTGAACCCGCGCCTTTCCGTGCGACGGGCGTGGTGCGAGACCTGAAAGCCCTTGCGGGGGACAAGGCGGTGCTCGGTTTCGCGAGTTGCGTCGCCCTGTTCCACGTGGGCAATGCGGCGCTCCTGCCGCTGGCCTCGGCCCACCTGACGCAGAGCTTGGGGACGCGGACCAATCTCGTCGTCGCGGCCGCGGTCGTCGTGCCCCAGACGATCGTGGCGCTGATCTCGCCGAGCGTGGGTCACCTTGCCGACACGCGCGGGCCCCGCCTCGTCCTGACCCTCGGCTTCGCGGCCGTGCCGCTTCGGGCCGCCCTGCTGGGGCTCGTCTCCGACCCTTACGCGATCATCGGCGTGCAGGCGCTCGATGGCATCGGCGCGGCGACCTTCGGCGTGATGGTGCCGCTGGTGGCCGCGGAACTGACCCGGGGGACCAACCGGTTCAATCTCTGCCTCGGGCTTTTCGGGCTCGCGACCGGCGCCGGTGCGTCGGTGTCGACGAGCCTGGCCGGAACCCTGGCCGACAACTTCGGCAATCGGGCCGGCTTTTTCGCGCTCGCCTTATGCGGCGTGGGCGCCGTGGCGTCCGCGTTTTTCTCGGCACCCCGAAGGGTGGGCGACGATGCCCCGACGGCCCCGCCATGAGGATCGCGACCTTCAACATCAACGGCATCAACCAGCGCCTCGACAATCTCAAGGCGTGGCTGCGGGACACGACGCCCGACGTCGTATGCCTCCAGGAGATCAAATCGACCGATGCCGCGTTCCCCCACGCGGCGCTCGAAGCGGTCGGCTATGCCGCGCTCTGCCACGGCCAGGGGCCCCACCACGGCGTGGCGATCCTGAGCCGCGGCAAGCCCGCGATCGAGACGCGGCGGGGTCTGCCGGGCGACCCGAGCGACCGCGAGGCCCGCTACATCGAGGCCGCCTGCGACGGGATCCTGGTCGGCTGCCTCTACCTGCCGAACGGCAACCCGAGGCCCGGGCCCAAATTCGCCTATAAGCTCGCCTGGTTCGAACGGCTCCTCGCGCATGCCGCAAGCCTCGAAGCCGGCGGCGTGCCGGCCGTCCTCGCCGGGGACTACAACGTGGTCCCGACCGATGGCGACATCTACGCCATGCGGTCCTGGCGGGAGAACGCCCTGACCCAGCCCGAGCCTCGCGCCGCCTATGCCCGCCTGCTGAAGCAGGGCTGGACCGACGCGGTCGGCGACCTTCATCCCGACGAGCCCGCCTATACGTTCTGGGCCTACCTGCGCGACTCCTGGCGACGCGATGCCGGCCTGCGGATCGACCACCTCCTTGTCGGCCGTGCCCTGGTCAGCCGTTTGGCGGACGCTGGCATCGACCGCGATGTCCGCGGCCACGAGAACGCGAGCGACCACGCCCCCGCCTGGATCGAGCTTCTCTGAAGGCGACGATGAAAGGCTTTGGTCCGCTACTCCGTTCTGGAAACAACCTGGTTTGCTCCCCGAGTGCGTGATCAACTTGCGGCTGATCATGGCGGGATTGCCGTTCATCCGTCACTGAACGGCAAACGCAGACCCTTCGCCATTCTCGTCTCCCGCTCAGAGCTGATCCAGGCCCTCGGGTTGCGCCACGAGAGAGAGAGCCGCGCGTATTTGATCCGGGGCTGCTATGGTCGGGCGTCGCCGATTTTCCGGCGTAGGGCGAGCGAGACCTCATGGCCGAAGACACGGCGGCACCGCGGATCAGCGACGGCGGGCAGGCCTGGGACCGACTGCGTATCGCGTCATGGCTGGCGGGTGCCGTCCTGGCCGCGTCCCTGATCCTCGCCGGATGGGGCTACCTGCGGGAGCGGCGCCTCGATCTCGATACGCGGCACGACAATGCCTTGGTGATCGCGTCCGAGCGCCTTTTGTCGTCGTTGAAGGACGTCGAGACCGGGCAGCGCGGCTTCATCATCACGGGCAAGGAGCAGTACCTCGAACCCTACCACTGGGGCTCCGACGCGGTCGGTCCCGACCTCGACACTGTCGAAAGGCTGATCGGTTCCGATGCGAGCTTCTTGTCGGGGCTCGTCGAGGCGCGCCTCAAGGAGGCGGCCGTCGCGATCGAGACCTACCGGACCGAAGGGCCGGCCGCAGGGGCAGCCCTGGTTCAGACCGGAGACGGAAAAGCCGCGATGGATCGCGTCAGGGTCGAGGTGGCGCGCGAGCAGAAGATCGCCGACGACCGCCTTCTGACGGCGGCGGACTCGCGCACGGTGAACGACGTCCTGCGCCTCGGCTCGCTGGCGGGCCTGATCTTGTCCTGCGCGGGCCTCGGCTATGTGGCGGTTCAACGGCGCCGCGAGCACCGGGCCAGCCAGTCGCTCCTCGACGGCGTCTTGGAGAACGCGCCGATCGGGCTCGGCTTTCTCGATCGCTCGCTCCGGGTCAGGCATGCCAACCAGGCCCTCGCCAAGATGAGCGAGCGGGCGCTTAGCGCGACGCCTGGCATGACGCTCTGGGATGTGATGCCCGAGATGCGGGACATGCTTGAGGCGAAGCTGCGCCAGGTGGTCGAGGCCGGGAAGACGGTGACGAATGTCGACGTATCGGCGCCGAACAAGCTCCGGCCGGAGAAGACACGTCACTTCCAGGCCAGCTTCTACCCGTTGCGAAGAGCGGAGCCGGGCGCCGCGAGCGACGGCGTCGGCATGGTGATCGCCGACGTCACGGCGCGGAAGCGGGCGGAGCGTTTGACGAAGGAGGGCGAGGAGCGGTTCCGGACGCTCGTCGAAGCCAGCGCCGCCATCATCTGGACGGCCGACGGCTCCGGCGCCTTCGTCGAGCCGCAACCGCATTGGAACCGCTTCACCGGCCAGACCACCGAAGAGGCGATGGGGTGGGGACGTATGGAGAGCGTCCATCCGGACGATGTCGAACGGATCCGGGCGATGTGGCGCAATGCGGTCGAGAGAAGGGCGCCGATCGCGGCCGAGAGCCGCCTCCGTCGCCATGACGGGGAGTTCCGCCACATGGCGCTCAGCGTCGCTCCCGTCCTTCGGGAGGACGGCACGATCCGCGAGTGGGTCGGATCTCATACCGACATCACCGAGCGGAAGGAGGATGAAGCACAGCTGTCCGCCGCCAAGGATGCCGCCGAGGCCGCGAACCGCGCGAAAAGCGCTTTCCTGGCCAATATGAGCCACGAACTGCGGACACCCCTGTCGGCCGTGATCGGCTACAGCGAGATGATGGAGGAGGAGGTCGAGGACATGGGGGAGCAGGGGCTCTTGACCGACCTCGGCAAGATCAAATCCAACGCCCGGCACCTCCTGAGCCTGATCAACGACGTGCTCGATCTGTCCAAGATCGAAGCCAACCGCATGGACACCTTCGCCGAGGACGTCGAAGTTGCCGGCCTCGTCGAGGAGGTCGCGGAGACGGTCGGCACCCTGGTCGAACAAAAGAACAACATCTTGCTCATTGAGGTCGCACCGGACGTCGGCGCGATGCACACCGATGTCGTGAAGGTGCGCCAGTGCCTCTTCAACCTCCTGAGCAATGCGTCGAAATTCACGGAAAACGGCCGCGTCACGCTGAACGTCCATCGTGAAGGCGAGTTGGAAGCCGCCACGCTGGTGTTTCGCGTCAGCGATACGGGGATCGGAATGACGGAGGAACAGCTCGCCAGGTTGTTCCAGCGCTTCGCCCAGGCGGACGAGACGACGACCCGCAAGTTCGGCGGCACGGGCCTGGGACTGGCGCTCACGCGCGCCTTCAGTCGGCTCCTCGGCGGCGACATCACGGTCGAGAGTACGATGGGCGTCGGTACGACCTTTACGCTGCGCCTCCCCGCCGCCATGCCGGAACAGCAGGTCTATGACGATGGCACCGCGGTGCCCGGCCAGCAGGAACGGGAGGAGCGACAGACGGTCCTGGTGATCGACGACGACGCCGCGCAACGCGACCTCATGGCACGCTTCCTCGATCGGCAAGGCTTCAACGTCCGCACCGCGACGAACGGCGTGAGCGGGCTCGAGATCGCCCGCATGGTGAAGCCCCGCGCCATCACGCTCGACGTCATGATGCCCCAGGTCGACGGCTGGGCGGTCCTGGCGGCGCTGAAGGCCGATCCCGACCTCGCCAAGATCCCGGTCGTGATGATCACCTTCCAACACGACAACGGGCTCAGCGCCACCCTGGGCGCCGCCGACCACGTGGACAAGCCGGTGCACTGGGACAAGCTGAAGCAGGTGCTGGAGCGCTTCCGCAACGCCGAGGGCGACATTCTCGTCGTGGACGACGACGCCGGCATTCGCGCCCGCCTCCGCACCACGCTCGAGCGGCAAGGCTGGAGCGTGGCGGAGGCTGCCAACGGCGAGGATGCGCTCGCCAAGGTGCTGCACGGGCCTCCGCGCGCCGTGCTGCTCGACCTGAACATGCCCGTGATGGACGGGTTCACGTTCCTGCATGCTTTGCGGGAAAAGCCGGGATGCGGCGACATCCCCGTCGTGGTGTTCAGTGCCCGCGACCTTTCGGCACAGGACCGCAATCGCCTGCGCGAGGCGGATCGCATCCTGTCCAAAACCACGAGCCTGCGAGACATCACGGCCGAACTGCGCTCCCTGGCGCCGCCGGCGGAGGAGGGAGCAAGCGGCTGACGCGGGGACAGGGGCGGCTCGGGGCGCTTCTCCGACACGCGCTCTCGTCCCGGACGTCCAAGCCTCCCGCTCAAGACGAAGCATGGTGCCCCAGCGACCCCCATGCTGAGCCGGCCGCAACGCGGCCGAGTCGAAGCACGCAGGGGTTCGGCGAACTGCCCCGGCCCGCCCTTCGACACGACCGCGTTCCGCGGCCGCTCTCCGCCGGCTTCTCCAACACGCTATGCGTGCTGGAGCCTCGAGCCGGCTCCGCTCAGGACGAGGCGCGTTGGTGCCTCAGCGACCTTCATGCTGAGCCACCCTCCCTTGTTCTCGGCCTCCGCATCGGGAATATGGTCGAAAGGCTCCGAAGACGAGCCGGCGGAAAACGCGTTCCCTGGAGGCCGATCGGGTGGCGATCTTCTTCGTGATCCTGGGAGGGACGGCCGCGGCCCTGGGCCGTGTGGTGTGGGCCGAGCTCGGGCTCCCGCCCGCCATGGCGAGCCATGCCGCCCTGATGCTGGTGGCCTGGGGCGTGATGATGCCGATGGGCGGCATCGTGGCCCGCTACTTCAAGGTCACGCCGCGGCAGAACTATCCCGAGGAGGTCGACAGCAGCTTCTGGTGGGACTGGCACCGGGCCTTGCAATACGGGGGCATGGCCCTCTCGTCGGTGGGCCTGGTCCTGATCCTGTCGGAGACGGGCGGCCGGTTCGACACGCTGCACGGCCGTTGTGGGCTTGCCGTCATGACCATCGGCTGGCTCCAGGTCGCCTCCGCGCTGCTGCGCGGCAGCAAGGGCGGCGCGACCGACAAGCGGGCCGACCCGACCGAGCCCGCGACGTGGCGCGGCGACCACTACGACATGAGCCGCAGGCGCCTCGCGTTCGAGATCTGGCACAAGAATGCCGGATGGGCCGTGATCGTGCTGGCCGGCGTGACGATCCTGCTCGGCATCGATCTCATCGGGGCGCCGGATTGGCTCCTCGTGCTCGTGGCGGTCCTCCAGGCCGCGGTGCTGCTGGCCCTGGTCGATGGCCGCCTGCGGCGGCGCTGGGTCGACACCTACGCGGCGCTCTGGGGCCCTGACCCGGTGCACCCCGGCAACCGGCGCATCACCGCACGATCTTCTCGCCGCCCCCGACCGCGATGACTCCGATCACGATGAGCCCGGTCAGCAGCATCCGCAGCCCGGGTGCGGTCCCGGCGGCGTTCAGCATGGTGACGATCAGGAACATGAAGAGCGCCGCCCCCCAGACCCCCGGCACGCTCGCCCGACCGCCGGCCACCGAGGTCCCGCCGATCACGACAACGGCGATGGTCAACAGCAGGTATTCCTCACCCTGGTCGAGCGAGTTGCCGCCCGAAAAGCCGGCGATCAGCGCGCCCGTCAGCCCCGCGAGACTCGCCGAAGTGACATAGGTGAGAAGGCGCGTCCGCTCGACGTTCATTCCGGCCAGGAGCGCCACGCGGCGGCTCTGGCCGATGGCCGAGACGGTACGTCCGAAGACGGTGCGTTCCAGCATGAACCCGATCGCCAACGCCACGACGAGCGCCACGACGGCGAGGAGCGGGATGCCGGCCAAGCGGTAGCCGACGAGAGCCGCGTAAGCGTCGGGTGGCTTGATCCTCAGCCCCCGCCCGATCGAGATCGCGACCGACATGACGATGAGGCTCGACGACAGCGTCGCGATGATGGGCGGGATCTTCAGGAGGCGGATCAGCAGGTAGTTGCAAAGGCCGACCGTCGCGCCGGCCGCCACGGCGGCCGCGAGGCCGGGCAGGATCCGGGCATCGCTCTCGTTCATGACCAGCATCGAGACCGCGCTCGACAGCGCGATCGTCGAGGGGATCGACAGGTCGACGTTGCCGGGACCCGTCGTGATGACCAGCATCTGCCCGAGCGACACCAGCACCGTGAAGGCCGAGAACGTGAAGGCGGCCGTGAGGATCTGGCCGCCCCCCTGCCCATGCGACACGATCATCGTGACGATCCAGGCCCCAACGGCTCCCAGGAACGACCAGAGCCAGGGCATGTCGCGCAAGCGGACCAGGAAGCGGGTCATGGGGCCTCCCGGCCGCGGGTCAGGAGGGCGCGCAACGCCAGGACCCCGACCAGGATGATGCCTTGCGCCCCGATCTGCCAATCCGGATTGAGGCGCATGAAGGTCAGGAACGAGGACGTGAGCGTCAGCGTCATGGCCCCGATGACGGCCCCGATGGGGAACACGCGGCCGCCCACGAAGGACCCGCCGCCGAGGATCACCGACGCGATGGAGATCAGCGTATAGCGCGACGCGATATTGGCGTCGCCCGAGGTGGTGAGCCCGAGCAGGCTCAGGCCCGACATCGTGCCGAAGACGCCGGCGAGGCCGTAGACCGCCATGCGGATGCCGAGCAGCGACCAGCCCGCCCGCGCCACCGAGCGGGCATTCCCGCCGGCGCCGCGCAAGATCACCCCGAAGGACGACCGCGTGACGAGGAGCCAACCGACCAGCGACATGGCGGCCGCGACATAGACCGGCAGGGCCGCAAGGGGAGGCTTCACGCGCATCATCTGCGACAGCCAGCCGGGCGCCGTGCCGCCTGGCGTCGGCAGCAGCGTGACCGCGAGGCCCGCCCAGACGAACGACAGGCCGAGCGTGACGACGATCGACGGCAGCCGCCGCAGTTCGATCAGCGCGCCGACCGCCGCATAGGCCGCGATGCTGGCCAGGATGCAGGCGACGCCCAGGACCGGACGGGTCGCGAGCAGGGTCGAGCCCAGGCAGGCCACCAGCGACACATAGGGGCCGATCGACAGGTCGAGATCGTTGATCGCGATCACCATCATCTGCGCCATCGTGGCGAAGATGATCGGCACCGCGAGGTTCAAGAGCAGGTTCACGCCGAAATACGACATGGCCCGTGGCTGCTGCCAGAAGATGGCGCCGAGCAGCAGGACCAGCGTGCCGAAGGGAAGCAGGCGCTCGGCGATGGCGAAGAACCGTTGCCGTCCCATCAGGCATGGTCTTTGAACGAGGCCTGGACCACGGCCTCTTCGGTCAGGTCCACGGCTGCGATCTCGCTCACGATGCGCCCGTCATGGAACACGTAGACCCGGTCGCAATGGAAGAGCTCGTCCATCTCGGTCGTGTACCACAGGAAGGTCCGGCCCTGCGCGGCCTCCTGGGCGATCATGGCATAGACGTCCTGCTTGGTGCCGACGTCGACGCCGCGCATCGGATCATCCATGAGAATGAGCTTGGCGGCGGACCCGAGCGCGCGGGCGAACAGCGCCTTCTGCTGGTTGCCGCCGGACAACGACAGGATCGGCATCGCGACATCCGGGGTCCTGAGCGCGAGGCGCTCGCGCCACCGCTCCGCCGTCGCATGTTCCGCCGCGACGTCGATGAGACCGGCCTTGGTGATTTCCGGGAGCCAGCGGGCCGACATGTTGCGTTCGATCGACCAGAGCGGAAAGACCCCGTCGCTCTGCCTGTCTCCGGCCACCAGCGCCACCGGTTCCGCCATCGTGACCGACCGCTGCGGATGGCGTGCCGCATCCTGGATCCGGAGCAGCATGGTGGTCTGACCGTGCCCGGCAAGCCCGGCGAAGCCGACGATCTCGCCGCGCGCCGCCGAGAGTTCCATCGTGCCCGGGGCCGCCGCGACCCGCAGCACCCGTTCGGCGGTCGCCGAGGTCGCGTGCAGGGCGCGGGCGCGCTCGACGCCGTGCCCCATGGCGGCCACGATGCTTTCCCGGGTCCAGTCGCGCGTCGGGCGGTCATCGACGATGCTGCCGTCCCGCATCACCACGATCCTGTCGCTGGCCGCGAGGACCTCCGGGATCTTGTGCGAGATCACGATGGCGGTGTTGCCGGCCGCGACGAAACGGCGGACCTGGGCGATCAGCGCGGTTGCCGCGCCGGCATCGAGCGATGAGGTCGGTTCGTCGAGGATGACGAGGGCGGCCCTGTCGGTCGTCTCGGTGAAGGCGCGGGCGATCTCGACCATCTGGCGACGGCCGATCGGCATGTCGCCGACGGTGTCGCTCTCCTTCAAGCCCTGGCCGGGAAAGATCCGATCGAAGGCGGCCTGCATCAGGGCGCCGGCCCGTCGCCGCCACCCCAAGCCCTTGAGCGCCGGATGCGCGATGCGGGCATTCTCGGCGACCGACAGGTTGGGGCAGAGCGAGAGCTCCTGGAAGACGCAGCGCACGCCCGCCCTATGGGCGGCACGCACGTCGTAGGACCCCGTGAGGTCCTGGCCCCCGATCACGAGCCTCCCGGCATCGGCCGCGAGGGTCCCGGCCAGGAGATGCATGAGGGTCGATTTGCCGGCCCCGTTGTGACCCACGAGGCCGAGACACTCGCCGCGGCGGAGTTCGAGATCGGTCGGGCGAAGCGCCCGAACCGCGCCGAAGCTCCGCGCGACGCCTCTCAGTTCGGCGAAAGGGCCCGTCTTCGGCTGCACGGCGTCCGGGACAGAGGCCCGCGATGGCTTATCCCGGAACGCCATTCACTTGCCGGCTTTGGCCAACAGGTCCGCCACATCGGCCTGGGAATATTCGACGTTGGTCACGCCGCCTTTTTCCGTGTTCTTCAGCTGCGCGTCGAGCGTGTCCTGCGTCACCACCGTGATGGGCAGCGTCAGGTCCTTCGGCACGGTCTCGCCGGCCAGGATCTTCTGCGCGACCCAGAACGCGAAGGTCGAAGAGCCCGGCGCGATGGAAGCCGACATGGTCTCGTAGCCGTTGGCTTCCTTCTGCTGCTTCCACCACGTGAGTTCGTCCTCCCGGTTGCCGAGGAAGATCACGGGCGTTGGGCGGCCCGCCTCCTTGAAGGCTTGCTCGGCCCCGAAGCCGTCGCCGCCCTGGGTTGCCACGGCCACGATCGGGGGCAGGGTCGGCAGCACGCCCGCAACCTCCTTCTGGGCGACGGTCTGGGTCCAGTTGCCGTGGACGCTGCCCACGATCTTGAAGTCGGGATCCTTGGCCACGGCATCATCGATGCCGGCGTGGATCTCGTCGTCGACGAAGACCCCGGCGATGCCGCGGATCTCGAGCAGGTCGCCCTTGAGGCCGCGTTGCTTGAAATAGTCGATCTGCATGGAGCCGAGCTTCTTGAAGTCGACCGCGATCCTGTAGGCGCAGGGCTCGGTCACGATGCCGTCGAAGGACACGACCACGATGCCGGCGTCGCAGGCCTGTTTCACGGCACCGTTGAGGGCCGTCGGGGAAGCCGCGTCGATCACGATCGCGTTGTAGCCCTGCAGGATCATGTTCTGGATCTGCGCGGCCTGTTCGGTCGCCTGGTTCTCGGCGGTCGTGAAGGCATCCGCGGCCGCCACGACGTGATCGTCGACGGCCTTCTTGGTCACGGTGCCCCAGCTCTTCAGCATGGACTGCCGCCAGGAGTTACCGGCGTAGTTGTTGGACAGCGCGATCTTCATGTCCTTGGTGTCGGCGGCCCGGCTCGGTGTACCGGCGAGTGTGGCCACCGAGGCGGTGGCAAGAAGGGCAACCGCAAGCTTGTGCGTCATGGTGTTTCACTCCCGGCGCCTTCGTCGATCGAGACGCTTTCCCTACAAACCTAACGGGGTCGCTCGGAGGTGTCGAGTGAAGGCCATGCGTGACCGGGTGACACGATGCAGCAAGCCTTAGGGGCTACGGCCACGCATCGTTCGACGTGCAAGAACAGGCCCCGTCCCGAGCCGACCGCGGGACGCGGTCGTGTCGAGGGACGGGCCGGTGTACGGCCGGCGCCCTGCGTGCTTCGACACGGGCGCGTCGCGCCCGGCTCAGCGTGTGGTTGTAGGGAGTACAATGTCCTCATCCCGAGCCGGCC
>CAXUOD010000125.1:0-15453 GCA_964252585.1 uncultured Lichenihabitans sp.
CGAGGTCCACGCCCTGGATGATGTTGACGGCGCCGTAGCTCTTGCGCACGTCCTTTAAAGTGACGGTAGCCATGACTGAAAACCTCTACTTGACGGCGCCGAAGGTCAGGCCGCGCACGAGTTGACGTTGAGTAAGCCAGCCGAACACCAGGATCGGTGCGATGGCCAGCATGGAAGCGGCGGACAATTTCGACCAGAACAGGCCTTCGGGGCTGGAAAAGCTGACGATCAACTGGGTCAAGGGCGCAGCCTTGACGGAGGTCAGGTTGATGCTCCAGAACGCCTCGTTCCAGCACAGGATGATGGAGAGCAGCGCCGTCGACATGACGCCGGGCAGGGACAAAGGCAGGAGAAGGAGGCGCATCTGCTGCATCGGCGTCGCGCCGTCCATGCGGGAGGCCTCCAGGATCTCCTTGGGCACCTCACGGAAGAAAGAATAGAGCATCCACACCACGATCGGCAGGTTCATCAGCGTGAACATCGCGATGATGCCGGTCCAAGTATCGAGAAGTCCAAGTTTCTGAAAGATGACATAGATGGGCACGAGAACGCCGACGGCCGGCATCATCTTGGTGGACATCATCCACATCAAGAGATCTTTCGTCTTCCTTCCCGGATAGAACGCCATAGCGTAGGCAGCCGGAGTCGCGAAGGCGAGACAAATGATCGTTGCGCCGACCGATTCAACCACACTATTGATCACGGCGCCGAAGTAGTTCACGCGCTCGTTAACTGTGGCAAAGCTTTCGAGCGTCGGCTTGAAGAAGAGAGAGGGCGATATCGCATCGATCTCGCTCTTGAAGGAGGTGATGATCATCCACAGAATGGGAAAGAAGACAAGGAACGCTACGCCCCATCCCACGCCTGTCATGATGAGCTTATTGCGCTGCTTGACCTTCATGGATGCGCCTCAATTATCGAGGTTGCTGGCGACGGTACGAACCAGGAAGACGGCCACGATGTTGGCCAACACGATGGCCACGATGCCACCCGCCGATCCGCCACCGACGTCGAACTGCAGTAGCGCCGTCTTATAGACGAGGTAGACGAGGTTGGTGGACGCATCGCCCGGGCCGCCGCTGGTGGTGACCAGGATTTCGGCGAAGATGCCGAGGAGGAAGATCGTTTCGATCATCACCACAACCGTGATCGGGCGGGCGAGATGGGGTAGGATGATGTGGCGGAACCGGTCGATGGGTTTGGCGCCGTCCATGCGGGCCGCTTCGATCTGCTCGCGGTCGAGCGACTGCATGGCGGTCAGCAGGATCAGTGTGGCGAACGGCACCCATTGCCAGGCCACGATCAAGCCGATGGAGATCAGCGGAGCGTTGGTGAACCAGGTGATGGGTTCGAGACCAACGCCCCGCGCCATATAGGCGAAGAGCCCGTTCACGGGATCCATCAGCAGGTTCTTCCATACCAGCGCCGCGACGGTGGGCATGACGAAGAAGGGCGCGATCACGAAGAGCCGTGCCACGCCCTGGCCGAAGAACTCCTGATCGAACAAGACCGCAAAGGCCGTGCCGAACACGATGGTCGCGATCAAGACGCCGCCGACCAGCAGGATCGTGTTGATGATCGACGTGATGAAGGAATCGTCGGTCAGCAGGTAGGTGTAGTTGCCGAGACCAGCCCATCCGGTCAGGGTCGGGTCGACGAGGCTGTAGTTTCTGAACGAGAAGTAGAGAGTCAGAACGAGCGGGACGATCATCCACACGAGAAGGGCGGCGATGCTGGGCCACACGAGAGGCCGCGTGTCGACGCCACGCCGGCTGCGGCTGACCTTCGTCTTCACGGAAACGTCACGCGACAAGGCTGACGACGTCATGGCGACACCTCCCGGTGGGTGCAGTTGTTATCGGGAGAGTCACACGGGACATCTCCGCCGCTTGATAGAAGATGATACCAGGAAGTCCGATCGAGCGCACGCGCTATCCGAGTCGACCGGATCCGCCCGGAAGATAGACGGCCGCCGGGGCGGAACCCCGGCGACCGTCATGATTGACCTTACTTGGGGTAGCCGGCCTGTTTCATCGTGCGTTCCGTCGAGGCGTCGGCCTTCTTCAACGCCGCGTCTCCGGTGTCCTGACCGGCCAGAGCCGCCGCGATGTCCTGGCCGACATTCGTTCCGATCGCCTGGAACTCGGGGATCGCCACGAACTGTACGCCGGTATAGGGAACCGGGTTCAGGGTCGGGTGCTTCGGATCGGTGGTTTCGATCGCCTTGAGGACAGTCGCCGCGAAAGGAGCGGCCTGCTGGTACTTGGGGTTGTCATAAGTCGACATGCGGGTGCCGGGAGGCGCTGCAACCCAGCCTTCGCTGTCGCCGACGAGTGCGACATACTCCTTCGACGTCGCCCATTTCACGAACTTCTTCGCGGCCTCTTCATGCTTGGTGGAGGTCGGGATGCCGAGTGCCCAAGCCCAGGACCAGCCGCTGGCCTTCGGGTCGGCGGCTGTCACGGGAGACGCCGTGAACCCGGTCTTGTCCGCCACCTGGCTCTGCTTCGGATCGTAGATGCGACCCGCGCCCGAGGTGGCGTCGATCCACATGGCGCATTTACCGGTGGCGAAGAGCGCCTGGTTCTCGTTGAAGCCATTGGCGGTCGGGCCGGGCGGTCCGTCCTTCTTCATGACATTGAGGTACCAGTCGATGGCCTGCTTCCAGGGCTGGCTGGTCAACTGCGGCTGCCATTTCGTGTTGAACCACTGGCCTCCGAAGGCATTCACGGCGGTGCCGAGGAAGGCCATGTTCTCGCCCCAGCCGGGCTTGCCGCGCAGGCAGATCCCATAGGTGCCGGTCTTCTTATCCGTCAGCTTGTCGGCAAATTGCGCGATCTGCTCGTAGGTCGGCTTCTCCGGCATCGTGAGGCCGGCCTTCTCGAACAGGTCCTTGCGATAATAGGTGAAGGAGCTCTCGGCGTAGAACGGCACGGAGTAGAGCTTGCCGTCGACCGACAGCGCGTCCTTGACCTGCGGAATGATGTCCTTGTAGTCGTAGTCGTCGCCGAGATCGTCGAGGGTGGTCAGCCAACCCTGCTTGCCCCAGATCGGGGTCTCGTAGGCGCCGATGGTCATGACGTCGAACTGGCCACCCTTGGTGGCGATGTCGGTCGTCAGGCGCTGACGCAGCACGTTCTCTTCCAGAACGACCCAGTTCAGTTTGATACCGGTCTCTTGCTCGAACTTCGGCGAGAGCTTTTGCATGACGATCATGTCACTGTTGTTCACAGTGGCGATCGTCAGGGTCGTCGGGTCATCGGCTTTGGCGATAGCGGTCGAGGCCAACAGAGCCGCGACGAGACCGCCCAAACGAGCAATCCGCATAGTCATTCCTCCCATCCAACGGTCGTTAGCGACCGCAAACTTTGCTCAGTGCGAGAGCAAATGCTCACTCGCCGCAGCGCGGCTGTCAAGACTATTCTTTTTGCGTCTGCACATCAAACCCGACGTTCGAGCAAGCGCGAGGCGGTCGGCTCGTCGATGACGAGCCCGTTGGCGTAATTGCCCAAAAGGGCCGCCTCGAGGGCTTCGGCCTTCGGCCGCCCCGCCGCCACGAGAACCGTTGGGCGTTTCGGTCCGGCGGGCAGGGGAACGGCGGTCAGCCGGGCTGTCACGGAGTTCACGATGGCGACGCCGCGATGGTCGAAAGGGTGCGACCGCAGTTCGCCGACCGCGCCGGCCTCCAGGAGTTCGGCCAGCTCCTCGGGCGTGACGAACCCGTCGATGAGCAACGGGGCCGTACTGCCGATCGAACCGACGCCGAGCACCACGGCATCGGCCTGCCGGAACAGCGAATCGACGATGGCGTAGCCGCGCTGAGCCCTCAGGAACTCGCATTCCTCGCGAGTGTCGGTCAGCAATGGCAGGGGAAGCGGATAGCACTGCGCACCCACCCGGTCGGCGAGCCGCATCGCGACGTCGTAGGGACTGGCGCGGCCGTTGCGCGTGAGATTGCCGACGGCCGAAACGATGCGGTGGTCGGGACGTTCCATGGAGGAGACTTCGCGTACCGTTTCGAGCAGGGTCCGTCCCGTGCCGAGCGCCAGGATCTGCGGAGTCGGCGCCGACAGCAGGTTCTCGATATATTGCGCCGCGAGGAGCGCCACGCCGGCCCGGTCGCTCTGGCCATCGACCGTGGGGGCCACTTCGCAAAGGTCGAGACCGTACCGCTCGCAGATGCGCTCGCCCAACTCCATGCTCTTCAGCAGCGGATGGTCGAGCCGGAATTTGATCAAGCCTTCGCTGATCGCAAGCGCCACGAGGCGCTGAGCGTTAGGGCGGGACACGCTGAGGTCCGCTGCGATTTCGTCCTGTGTCCTTCGCTTGATGTAGTAGAGCCAGGCCGCGCGGGCCGCGAGATCGAGCCGTCTGGTTCGGGCTTCCGCCTTCTCGTTCACCCCAGGGCTCCCCGACGCGTTCTTGTTCCGACCCTCGATTCAGGACGAGGTGTGCGGATGGGGCGACAGGTAAGCCCGGCTCCCACCCGGCGGTCAAGCGACCATATCGGCGGCGGGACGATCCCCCGGATGTCGATTTGACCGTCGCCGGCCGGTTGAACGCACGTCGCGGCGATGTCCTCGTGTCGGCGCGGCCGCTACTTGGTGCCGGGATCGGATCGGGCCGTCAGCAGAGGCGACGCGGTTTCGCGCATGCTCAGGCCGACCCCGAAGCGGTTCAGCGCCTGTGGTGCCTCATCTTCATTTCTTCCGCAACGATCACGTTGATGGCTTGCATCATGGCCGGCGTGATGACGAATCCGCTCCGCTTCGCGACGAGTCCGCCCGATGCGGCCGAAGCCGACGAGAGCGGTGCGGCAAGGGTGGCGACGGCCGTCAAAGCGATGACCAGGATGGGTTTCGCGGCTTTCATGAAGTTTCTCCCTGTTGGCGGGCGAACCTAGCAAAAGCTTGGACGTCACTCGGACATGCTTTCGATGCATCATGAGTATGACGAGCCGCAGAAAGAACCGCCTCTGGTCTCGCGAGCGGGATTTGAGGAAGCTGCGTTCAGCGCCTGAGGCACGACGCCGCGCCGCGACACCGGTCGTTCGAGGTCGTCCAGCGCAGTCTCTGCAACTATGGGTCTTACCGGCCCCTGGGAAGCGATGTCACGCCGGCGACGGCGCCCAGAGCCTGACGTCCACCATGGCATCTCTGATCACCCCGACGAGCGAGTCCGAAAGCGTCGGACGGACGGGGATGTCGGCGCGCCGCAAGGCCAGATCCAGAGAAGGAAGCTGCGGCAGGCCTTCGTCCTCCCCGACGATGATCAGATCGTTCGGGACCGAGCACCGTGCCATGGCGGCGATGGCGGCTCCGCATTTCACGGGTTGCAGCAGACCCGAGAGGCTCGGGCTCGAGAACACGATTTCGAAGGCGCGGCCGGCTTTGGCCAGAGCTTCGATGGACAAGCGCCGGGTGAGGCAACCCGGCTGGAAGGTGGCCAAAGGCACTCTGTCGCGCTGCAAGGCGAGGCTTGCCCGTGACGCGACCCAGACGAGGGGCTCCTGACGCAGGCTTTCTGCGGTTTGATCATCAGGATGCCGGGTCACGATCGCGAGGTCGAGGGCGCCTCGGACGATCATGTCGTTCAAGGTGCCGCTCGACTGCGAGTGGAACTCGAGCTTGGCTTCGGGATGCAGATCGGTGAACGTGCCGATGATCCCTGGTAGGAACGCGCTGTAATCGTCGGGCGCTCCCAGCCTGAGCGGGCTCGGGTCTTCGGTCTGGGAAATCATGCGGATCACTGAACGCTCCGCAAGCAACATGGTGCGGGCATGGGCAAGAAAGACTTCCCCACGCTCCGTCAGCACTTTTTTGCGCCCGATCCGCTCAAACAACGCCGGGTCACCGACCGCCTCTTCGAGCCGCCGCATTTGTAAACTGATGGCCGCTTCCGTGCGCCCGACCAGGCGAGCGGCGTTAAGAAAACTTCCCGTGTCGGCGATCGCGATGAACGTCGCTAGCAATTGAGGGTTGAGGTGCCGGGAGGTTTTCATAAGCCAATCTTAAGCATCGTTAATGTGTCCATTCAACTTTCTTCGTTAGTCGAAGTCCATTTTCAAGGTCTAGGTTGCACAGTAACAGGGTGAGCCGTTAACGAAACGTCGAAACGTCTCGCGAACCTTCACAAAATCAATGTGGCGACGACTGCCACCGGATCGGGAGATCGACCGATGACCAACATGCATCATTTTAAAGCGAACGTCTTTAAAACTTTCGCCGGAGGTGACTTCTACCGCGCAAGTTCGGTGAACTTTCCGGTTCTGAAAGGACTGGCCGTGCAGGGTCTGGATCTCGCACCAGGAGCCGTGCGCGAACCCCACACTCATCCGAATGCCAACCAACTCGACTATTGCGTGAGCGGCAAGGGCCGCGTGGGGATCGTCGGGCCGGCCGGCGACGTGCATCTTCTGGACCTGGAGCCGGGCGATATTTCTTTCGTGCCCCAAGGCCATCTCCACTGGATCGAGAATGTCGGGTCGGAACCGTTGAGTTTCCTCGTGGTCCTTTCGCACGAGGAACCCGCCACGATCGAGTTGTCGGAGATGCTGAAAGGCGTGCCGAAAGAAACGTTGGCCCGGATGTATGGTGTATCCGAGCGCGTCTTCGAGGCGATCCCGAACCGCACGGTCATCATCGGTGGAGGCGATAAGGCGGCGTTCGGTATCGCCGCCGAGTAACGTCTGATCCATGAGCGTCTAGAGCGTGATGCGCCGATGCGTTTCTACCTGGCATTACGCTCTAGACTATTCATCCTGGTGGCCGAGACGAAGGGTTACGATGGCGACCGGTAACACGCTTCGACCACTCGACGCCGCTCTGTTGACCCTTGTGGCTGGAATTTGGGGGCTCAATTTCCTGGTCATCAGGTGGGGCCTCGAGTCTGTGCCGCCGCTCCTGTTCACGGCGCTGAGATTTGTCTTCTGCGCTGTACCCTGGGTGTTCTTCCTGAAGCGACCGGACGCGAGTTGGGGAGAACTGTGCGGTCTCGGTTTCGTGCTCGGGGCTTGCGTGTTCGGCTTTCTGTTCGTCGGTATAGCGGCAGGAGTGCCGCCCGGCCTCGCGTCGCTGCTCATGCAGTCGCAGGTCTTCTTCACGGCGGCGCTGTCCTACCTTTTGGTTTCGGAGCGACTGAGGCATCACAGGTTCGTGGCGATCGGGATCGGGGCTCTCGGGATCGCGGTGGCTGCTACGCAGTATACCCACGCCAGCGGTCTCGCCGGCTTCGTCCTCGTGCTGTGTGGCGCCTTGTCCTGGGGCTTCGCGAATATCCTTCTCAAGCGCCTTCCACGCAACGACATGCTCGGACTCATGGTCTGGATCAGCCTGGTTCCGCCGGTGCCGCTCCTGGCGCTGGCTGCGATGCAGTCGGGGCCGTCGGAAGTGTGGTCCGCGGCGCTCGGCATCGGTTGGCGTGGCGGCTTCGCGATCCTCTATACGGCGATCTTGTCGACCATCGTCGGGTACGGCATCTGGGGCACGATGCTGCAACGGTACGACACCTCGACGGTTGCGCAGTTCTCGCTTCTCGTGCCCGTCTTCGGCCTCGTCGGTGCCAGCGTGGTCTACGGCGAGCATTACACTCCGGCCGAGATGGTTTCTATCTTCCTCATCCTTCTGTCCTTGATCGTATCGACTTACGGAGCACCCGGCAAAGCGCCTCGCGCCGAACAGCCCACCTGATGGATGCAGAAGGTTCGATCCCGCACCGACCCAAAGAAGCGAGCACCGGAAACGCGATGGTTCACTGCAGATCTCAAGGGCCGCTTTCGCAAAGCCACCACATGCATCGCGCCGCTCCAGATTTTTCCATGGACGCCGTGAACGGGTCGTTGAGACCCCAAGGGAAGTGTCCGCTTATGAAGCAAGCTATCGTCTGCCTCTCCCACATGAGGCATGATCTACTCGGCAAAGTATTCGAAATATTGGACGGATATGAAGTCGACGTTTTTCAGTCGGTTGATGATGGCTTCGAACAACTCTGGCAGGATGGAAGCGATGTGGAAATCGTGCTCTTGCAGATGACGGAACACCATGTACAGGAGTTGTGGGACACCGCATTGAACTGGCCGGAGATCCGGTTCGTTGCCGTCTTCGTCGAAGAGGAAGACTTGTTGCTGCGGCCGCTTCACAATATGTCGATTATCGTCAGCGCCAAGCCTTTGCGGCTCGTCGAACATGCGATCAATGAATTCGTACAAAGCCGATAATGATGGCTCCGGGTGTTTCGTTCGGGATCGATTGACCCGGGCGACCGCGGCGGACCATCGTCGTTGCAAACGGATCGCCGAAGCCGCAGCCTCGGTCCCGACGGGCGGCCTGTCGCTAAGCTGTCTTGGACACCGGGTTGCTTTCCCTATTGGGGATCCAGATGCCATTCACGGTCATATCGAAGATGGTGTCGGCGAGAATTTGCAACGCACCCATGTCTGCGCTTTTGCTTTGGCGCTGAGCGTCACTGACGTTTTGCAGTTGTCCGATGTAGCGGCACATGCCCCAAACTGCTGATTGCACGAGCCTGGGGTCTTCGCCTCGGATCAATCCGGCGCGCATCAGAGCGGAGAAGAAGCCATTCATCTCCTCATAAATCTCGCGAAGCTTGGGCAGGCTGTTGTGGTTTTTTCGCGTCGTGACGTGTTCGATATAGAAGTCGAGGAGATATCCGCTTTCCTGATTGAACTTTATGAAAATAAAAATGAGACGATGAAGTGTTTCTAACGGGTTATGGGTGTCTGATATACTCCCCTTGACCTCTGCAATGTACTCATCGATCAAGGGGCTTGCAGCTTCTTCGATAAGAGAACGTTTGTCGGGAAAATAGTAACCTACCAAAGCGGGCGTAACGCCCATAAATTCTGCTATCTCGCGCCGCTGTATATCGATCTTCGGCTTGGATTTCATGATCTCCCGCATTTTCTCGATCATTCGACTACGTCCAACCTGCTTTTCGCCACGAGTAGGACGTCCTTGCATACGCGCGACCGGACTGGATTGCTTCTTTGTGTCGCTATTGATCTTACTTTTCAATTCGATACACTCCACAATGACGCGGCTAAACGTAATGGAATCCTGTGGCCGTTGACTTATTAAGCAGGATTGGCCCGGTTGTCACCATAGGCTCGCGCTCAGTGGCATCCCTAGTATCCCGCTTGCATTCAATCTGATGCAGCGAATCGACGTCGTGCGTACTGAGGATGAAGAAATCGAACAGATTTCATCCACCCTTTCACAGTAACGCGACGCAGTGTTCAATCCGAAAATTCAGTCGAGCTAAAAAGAAGACAGTTATCTTTAAGCCAGGGAATTGCGTTTTAGAGTATCGGTTCAACGCATAAGGATAAAAAGTGAGTAATGGGATCCGACCGGACCTACTCCGGTTGGTGTCAGTTCGTAACAGGATGGCGATGATCGAAGACGCAGACGTCCTGAGTAACACGATCGATGGAGTAAAACTCGCTGCAATGTATGTTGTGGATAGTAGGATCCACGCACTGAGCGATGCAGCCATACACCAAAACGGGGAGGTCAGGCCAGTCCAGGATTGCCTCCACGAAGTCATCGAAGCCAGGCAAATGCTGCGCTTCTATGATAATGCATGCAACGTTCGAGCCGTGGTACCAAAGTTGGTCAAGGAGATCGTCGACGTCGGCTGCGACATGAACCTTGAAACCATTCGTCTTCAGCAATCGCAAGACGGAGCTGGGAATTGCCGTCTCTAGATAGACGAGACACCACATCGATCGATCCTTAATCAGAGAATATCACTTGCAACGTTGTCGAGCAGTAGGTGAAGAAGGGACTCGCAACCAATAGTTCGGTGCCGCTATGATGCGTCCCCTGGGATTCTAGCAAAGATCAGGGTTCATGCCAGTCTTTTCGCGGTCTTCGTGTCCTCCGCCCGGTAAGTCGATGCCGCATATTCTGAGTACGTGCGGCCGCAGGCGGCCGCGACGAGACCTGCGCCTCGACAAACCGTGTAGAGGGCTCGGAGATGACGCTCGGCCCGCATCGGGGCCGTGAGGACGGACAAAACGGCGCGCCCGGAACCGCCCAGGATGCGCGCTCCGCCCCGCGCCGCATTGTAGGTTCGGCCGATCGCGGATGCGTTTCCGTGCCGACCGAGTTCCGCTTCCGTCCCCCCGGTTCGAAACCAACGTTTCATCAGCCATGTCGCCTTGACCCGGGTTGCCGGCATATATTCGTGGACCAAGGCATCGGCGGCCCAGGCGATGCGGCCTCCGGATGCTCTCAGCGCCTGGAAAAACAGCGTGTCCTCGCCACCGGTGATGTTGAACCGCGCCTCGAACGCGAGGCGGTGCCGCGTCACGGTCGCCGTCTCGACCATGACGTTGCAGGTATAGGCGTCGTTGAGATCGTGGTCGCGCCCGTCAAGGGCCTTGGCGAAAAACCCGCCCGCGACGGCCCATCGGGGGGGATGATTCTCGAAGACCGGCCGCACCGGCCCGACGGCCGCCGCGGCACCGGTCTCGATCAACCGGGCATGAAGCGCCGAAAGCCATTGCGGGTCGGGTACCTCGTCGTCATCCACGAAGGCGACGTGGCTGGCTCCGATGTCCCGCGATGCGGCGAGAGCGGCATTGCGGGCGAATGACAATCCCCGCCGCGCTTCGTGGACGTGAACGAGGCGAAACCGACTGGCCTCGGCCCGCACCGTGCAGAGCGCCCGCACGCTGCCCGAGACGCTGTTGTCGATCACCAGGATCGTGACGGCATCATCGGGCCAAGCGCCGAGGTTCTGGCGGTCGATCGCCTCGAGGAGCAATTGCAAACCGTGAGGTCGGTCGAGGGTGCAGATGGCGACCGAAACTTGGGGATGGCTCGTCATGCGACACCCCAGAGACGGGAGCGCTTGCGCGTGAGAAGCCGGCCCAGGATGCCGAACGCGACCGCTCCGAGGTAGCTCCAGGTGTCAGGACGACGCCAGGCCGCGCGGGCCGCGGAGAGGAGCGAACCGGCCTTGGCGGCCTCGATGACGACGAGGATGGCGCGTGCGCGTTCGAGCGCCCCGGCGAAGCTGCGTGCAGCCGACGAGGCCACAATGCCGGACGCTTCGAGGGATGGCCGCAAGGACGCGAAGGCTGCCGCCATTGCGTCGATGTCGGCGCGGGCCAGGCGCCACGACAAGGATCCCGCCCTCACGCGATAGCGGTAGTAAGGTTCCGAGATGACGATGAAAAGCGCCTCCGCGAGAAGGGCCTGAAGGCATAGATGCGAGTCTTCCCCGATCCGCAGCGTCTCGTCGTAACGCAGACCGCACTGCGCCAAGAAGCCGCGACGGAACATCGGCTTCAAGTAGCCGAGATTGCGGCCGCGACGCAGGATGCGGTTGGCGAGAAGGTAGCTCGCGACGTCGATCAGCACGCCATAGGGCATCGGCCCGGTGGGAAGTGCCGAGGCCTCTCGAGCCACGCCCGGTCCGAACCGCGTCAGATTGTCGGCCACGATGTCGGCCGATGTCGCGGTCCCCGCGTCGAGCATCGCTCTCCCGCGACCGGGCAGGATGACGTCGTCGCCGTCGAGCACCGCGATCCACTCGCCGATGGCCTTGGCGAAACCGAGGTTGCGGGCCGCCGCGGCTCCTCCGGATCGCGATGCGCGGATCAGTTGGACGCGACGGTCGCGGCGACAGAACTCGTCCACGATGTTGGGCGTGTCGTCGGTGGAGGCGTCGTCGACGACGACGACCTCGACCCTGCAATCTTCCTGCGCCAAAGCGGAGTTGACCGCTTCCGCGATGAAAGGAGCCACATTGTGAGCCGCGATCACGAAGGTGATGTCGACCGTCGCGGGGGCAGGCGCAAGGACGCCGCGCAGATCTCTCATCGGACGAAAGCGCCGTGAGGCGTCCAGATCCTGGCGTAGTCGATATCGAACGAGGCCGGAAAGACGGTGCTGCCGTCCACCGGTCCCGGCCAGGACCCGGCACCACCGACGGCAAGGTTGAGAAGGAGGTACATCGGCGCGTTCAGCGCCGGCCGCGTCGGCGAGCGACCCTTCTCGACCCCGTCGATGTAGAAGTGTACCTCGGTCGCGGACCAGTCGACCGCGTAGGTATGGAAATCTTCGGCCAGGCTCGGGCCTTTGTTGTCGGCCACCAGGGTCTGTTCGACATGGTGGGCCCCGCCGGTGTCCTCCACCTGGTAATGGATGGTCGAGTAGGCCCTCCCGGGTTGCTGGCCGAGGAGCTCGAGGATGTCGATCTCGCCATAGGTGGCGTCCGGACGGAAAAGCCAGATCGCGGGCCAAAGGCCGCGTCCGGCGGGGACCTTGGCCCTGACTTCGACGTAGCCGTACTCGAACAGGAAGCTCCGTCTGGTGACGAGAAGGCCGGACGAGTAGTCGAGGTTCGTCGCCTTTCGCGCATCGTCCGGCAGTGGCGCCGCAGTGATCGACAGGATGCCGTCGTGGATATGGAACGGCTGGTTCGCGGGCGGCAGCTTCAAAGCCGAGATGACGTCCGCATCGGTGTAGAGTTCGCGCTCGTGCGGCAGCGTGCGGTTGCCGATCTGGTAGCTGTTCGAGCCGTCACCCGTCGTGCTCCAACGGCCTGGCCCCCCGTTTCTCTGCAGGCTCA
The DNA here is from genome assembly GCA_964252585.1 of uncultured Lichenihabitans sp. Classification (GTDB taxonomy): domain Bacteria; phylum Pseudomonadota; class Alphaproteobacteria; order Rhizobiales; family Beijerinckiaceae; genus Lichenihabitans. Next base: position 12,601 of record CAXUOD010000125.1, read on the forward strand.
GCTTGTCGAAATTCTCATTGAGGGCAAGGGTGTAGTCGGGTTTGCCGCATGGGCACGGGATCGCGGGCTGCTCGCCGGCCAGAGCCGCCACCGGCCGCGTGCCGGCCCAGAGCAGGCCAAAGGTCAAGAGCCCCCAGCGCAGGCGAGACATCGAGATATCGCTCATGGCAAGCTCGTCTTCATCGTTTCAGGGCGAGTGGCTTCAGCCATCGTGTCAAAGGTCGTTCCACGACCCGATAGGCGATCCAGCTTCCGACCAGCGCGAACAGGCTGCCGAGCACCAGATAGGCGTAGCAGGCGGCGCGCCCCGAATAGACATGGAAGAGGAGGGCTTCGGCGATCTTCAGAAACACGATATGGGACAGGTACAAGCTATAGGCCGTCGCGCCCAAGGCAGAGGTGACCTGCCTGACTTGTCTGGGAATGCCGTTCCCGTCGCCCCAGGTGGCCAGCGCCACCACGCAGGCCGCCGACAAGCCGAATGTGGGCACGCGGAGGAAGTTTCGGGTCCCGAGGTCCGGCAGGGCCGCGAGCGCGATAAGCGCCACCACAAGCAGCCCAGCCCGGCCGAGGGCGTGCAGCGTCGCACCCCGGAAGTAGAGGAGTGCCACCCCCATGCCGAGGCAGAAATCGAGCATCAGCGGGTCGGTCCACAGGCCGAAGTGCGATGTTGCGGCACCCGGCAGCAGCCCGAGCAGCGTCATGGCGCCCAGTACCGCCATCGCGACCCAGGGACCGCGACTGAACGGCAGCAGCAGCGACAGGCCGAAAACACAATAGAAGAAGACTTCGAGATAGAGCGTCCAAGCCACGAGGATGACGGGCGGCGAACCCGTCGGCACGAAGAACAGGCTTTCCAGGAGGCGCGCGTGGCCGACGGCGGTGGCGCCGGGCAGGTGTGGGAAGAGCGTCCAGACGAGGGCGAAGACGAGGGTGTAGACCCAGTAGAGCGGAGGCGTGCGGACCAATCGGCGCGACGCGAAGACCAGAGCCCCGCGAGGCGAGCCGTACAACGAGCGGCCCATGTGGACCATGAGAAAACCGCTCATCACGAAGAACAGGTCGATGCAGGCATACCACCATGTCGGCTCGGCAAAGATGGTGGTGTCCTGGCGCAGCGCATTCTTCGTGGCGATCGAGTGGGCGTGGTAGACCAGGATCATCAGAGCCGCGAGGACGCGCAGCACGTCGAGGCCGGCGAAGCTTTCCCGCCCTGTCCGGCTGACGCTGCGGTCGAACGTCAACGTGAGGGGAAAGCCGCCGAGCCCGCCCGCCCGCGGCAACGGTGCGGCTTCAACGCTACCCATTGCCACGCTCGGGCCTTGCCCAGCCGGCATCAATTCGACACGCCTTCCAGGGTCATCTCGGCCCTCAGCGAGACTTCGAGTGTATCGCCGGCCGTCAGAACCGTATCCTCCGTACCCTGGACATCGGCCGATCCAACCCCGAGACCGGCATGGTTGATGCGGATCTCGGGCTTGCCGCCGCTTCCTCGGACGAGCTGACTGCTCACCGCACCGGTGTAGAGCAGCTTTTCGCCGACGGATTGCAGTTTCGCCCGTGTATCCGCGATCGCCACATTGGCATCCTGCAACTCCTTCAGCAGTGCTGCGCGGCGCTGATCCGTCAGGCGCTCAGCCTGGCGGTTATAGTCGTCGCGCGCCTTGGCCAGTTCCGAAGTGCGTTGCGAATAGTCCAAGAAACGCTGTGTGGAATCCAGCAAAGACCGTTGCTGGTCACTGACCCGGTCCCGGGCGATCACACCCTTGTCGAGCAATTGGCTGAGACGCTGTTTATATTCCGATTCGTCATGCTCGCTCTGCTGGGCGTCCGAGCGAGGTTTAGTGAACGTATCCATCTGGATCTGCGCGGTTGCCGCGGCCTGTTGCAGAAAGGAGCGCTCCCGCATGTAATCGTCGGACTGAGCCTTCGATTGCTGGGTTTCGACCCTCACGATATCGGCCAGGACATCGGAGGGAATCGGTGCCTTGATGGCCCTGGTGAGATCGGGAAGGCTCTTGTCGTCGATCTCCGCTTGCAGCGCCGCCGCATGGGCCTGCTGTCGGGCGAGATCGATCCAGAGCGTCTGGTAGTCGGCCCGAAGATCCGACGAGTCCAGGAAAGGGTTGCCCATCCGGAACCGCATGATGTCGTAGCCGCCCGCGAGCGAGACCGCTTGGCGGACCGTCATGCCCGGCCGAAACACCTGATCGCCCGGCTTCGCGACATCGCCTCGAACATAGATGGGGCGATAATCAGAGATCTGCATCGTGATCTCGTCCGGATCGACGACGGTCATGATTTCCCGGCCGTCGGTCGACCTTTGCCGGAAGGTCTTCTGCGGCAGGTCCCGGCGGACTTCGGCCTGCAACGCGTCGAGCGTGAGCCCGGCGGCTCGGATCGCCGAGATCAAGGGAAGGTGCACCATGCCGTCGACATCGATCATGGCCTTCGCCCCGAGGTCCGGCTCTCCCGCCACGACGACTTCGACCGTGTCGCCGGGTGCCAGGGTGTAGGCCGCCATCGCGGGCGTCGCCGCCGTGAAGGCTCCCGCGGCGAGCAGGGTGGCCCACCGGGCGCGCAGAACGCGGTGTCGGCATCCGCCCGTTGCTCTATCGTTCCTGCGCATCAGCCGGCTCCATGCCCTTTGAGGACCACACCACATGTGATGAAGATCAGTTTCAGGTCGCCGAGAAGCGTCCAACTCTGCGCGTAACGGGCGTCCAGGATCGCCTTTTCGGCCAGCGTCAGCTGGTTGCGGCCCGAGACCTGCCATGGCCCGGTAATCCCCGGTTTGACGTTGCGGTAATGACTGGCCAGCGTGAACTGCGCCTCCATGAAGGCGACCTCGGA
>CAXUOD010000126.1:0-15284 GCA_964252585.1 uncultured Lichenihabitans sp.
CAGGCCATGCTGCCGGTGCTCGAAGCCGTGGTGCAGACCGGCAAGCCGCTGGTGATCGTGGCCGAGGACGTCGAAGGCGAAGCGCTTGCGACCCTCGTGGTCAACAAGCTCCGTGGCGGCCTCAAGGTCGCGGCCGTCAAGGCTCCGGGCTTCGGCGACCGCCGCAAGGCCATGCTCGAGGATATCGCGATCCTGACCTCCGGCCAGATGATCTCCGAAGAACTCGGCATCAAGCTCGAATCCGTGACCCTTCCGATGCTCGGCCGCGCCAAGCGCATCCGCATCGACAAGGAGAACACCACGGTCATCGACGGTGCCGGCAAGAAGGAAGACATCGACGCCCGCATCGCCCAGATCAAGGCGCAGATCGAAGAAACCACCTCTGACTACGACCGTGAGAAGCTCCAGGAACGCCTGGCCAAGCTCGCGGGCGGCGTCGCGGTGATCCGCGTCGGCGGCTCGACGGAAGTCGAAGTCAAGGAGAAGAAGGACCGCGTCGACGACGCCCTCAACGCCACCCGCGCGGCGGTCGAGGAAGGCATCGTGGCCGGCGGCGGCATCGCGCTGCTGCGCGCCAAGCTCGCTGTTGCCAAGCTCAAGGATCCGGTGGCCGACGTGCAGGCCGGCATCAACATCGTGCTCAAGGCCCTCGAAGCCCCGATCCGCCAGATCGCCGACAATGCCGGTGTGGAAGGCTCGATCGTGGTCGGCAAGGTCACCGACAATTCCTCCGAGACCTATGGGTACAACGCCCAGACGGAAGAGTATGTGGACATGATCTCGGCCGGTATCGTCGACCCGGCCAAGGTGGTCCGCACGGCTCTCCAGGATGCGGCTTCGGTCGCCGGCCTGTTGATCACGACGGAAGCCATGGTGGCCGAACTGCCGAAGGACAAGCCCGCCATGCCGATGGGCGGCGGTGGCGGTGGCGGCATGGGCGGCATGGACTTCTAAGCTCGACCTTCCGACACCATTCGAAACGCAGCGACACCCCCGGAGCAATCCGGGGGTGTCCTCGTTTTGAGGCATCGCTGGTTCGAGGAGCCGAAATCGGGCTCCCGATACTCGGTCTCGATCCTTTGTTCGACTGCGGTCTAAGACCTGACTGCCCCCTGCCTGTCAGCAAGGTCGAGTCTTTGGACGGAGCGGATTGACAACCCGAGCCGACCGCGTGTTCGTTGTCGGCTGGGTCGCCGGGCGGCGCGCTCCAGGGTCGAAACGCGAGATGGGAAGCGACATGGCCGACCCCGAAGAGATCGACGCACGCAATAGGCCGACCCTGCCGTGCCGTCCCTGAGCCTCCGGATCGACCTCGATCCGGGGGGACGCATCGGGCCCGGCAAGATCGAGCTCCTGGAGAAGATCGCAGCTTTCGGGTCGATCTCTGCGGCTGGACGGGCCATGAACATGTCCTACCGGCGAGCCTGGGAGCTGGTCGAGGAGCTCAACGCCATCTTCGGCAAGCCCGTCGTCGATCGTCAGGCCGGCGGCCGGCACGGGGGCGGCGCGAGATTGACGAACCTCGGCTTGGCGCTCGTGACCCGCTTCCGCGCCATCGAGCGCGCGGCCGAGGAGGCTGCGAGCCCCCATCTCACGGCCCTGCAGACCGAAGTCGAACGGATCGCCACCGCCGTCCCGGACGTGCCGATCGTCCTGCCTTGACGGGCCGGTTTGGTCAGTCCGTCGACGGCGTCGCGGCCACGAGGACCGGATCGGCGCGATAGACGTCGGGGTAGAGCTGCTGAAGCGCCTCGACCTTCGGAACGTCGTTGATCGCGATATAGGGGTAGTGCGGGTTGCGGGCGAGGAAGTCCTGGTGGTGCGCCTCGGCCGGATAGAAGGCTCGGCCGGGTTCGATCTTGGTGACGATCGCGGAACCGAACACATGCGCGGCATTGAGCTGGGCTTTGTAGGCCTTGGCGACCCGGCCCTGCTCGTCACTGGTCGGGAAGATGGCCGAGCGGTATTGCGTGCCGCTGTCGGGTCCCTGGCGGTTCAATTCCGTCGGGTTATGAACGGCCGAGAAGTAGATCTGCAGGATCTTCCCGTAGCTGATCCGGTGGGGATCGAAGGTGATCTTCACCGATTCGGCGTGTCCAGTCTCGCCGGTGCTGACCTCATCGTAATGCGCCGTGCCCGCGTCGCCGCCCGCATAGCCCGAGACGGCGCTCGTCACACCTTTGACGTGCTGGTAGACGCCCTGCACGCCCCAGAAGCAGCCACCCGCCAGGATCGCGGTCTCGGTGCTTTGGCCTGACGTATCGGCTTCGTCGATCGCGGGGGCGGGAACGGGCCGAACGTCCTCGGCCTGGGACCGCGACGCGAGCGCGAGTCCGGCACCGGCCGTGATCGCGCCCGCGAGCAGGAGAGCGGGTCCGCCACGCTTGACGGCTGTGAATCGCGAAAGAGACGACATGGAAGCTCCTTGGGGCTTAGCCGAACGTGCAGGCGAAGGCCGCACGCCGGCATCGAGGAAGGTGGTTTCGACGGTGTGGTCCTGCACTTGACCACTCTGCCGCATGCGTCGGTTAAGCCGCTGGCCGGTCACGGTGCCGCTGCCATCCGTGTCGGTGTCGGTGCCCGAGGGACGAAATGGAGTCCGCGGCACGGAAGCGATACACGATCTTCCTTGCGGCTGGGCGAGGGATGCATCTCGTCGCCCACGCCCCATTTCCCCGACTGGCTCTGGATGGTGAGAACACCACCGTGATGGGCGAGAAGGATCAGCAGCATGGCTCCACCTCCTCGGCTTAGGCGGTCGTCGGCTTGAACGCGAGGGCGATGCCATTCATGCAATAGCGCAGCCCCGTCGGCTGCGGGCCGTCGTTGAAGACATGCCCGAGGTGACCGCCGCAGCGGCTGCATCGGACAGCGGTGCGCGCCATCAGCAGGCTGCGATCCTCCTGTTGATCGACGGCGCCATCGATCGAGGCCCAGAAGCTCGGCCATCCGGTTCCGCTCTCGAACTTGGTGTCCGACGAGAAGGAGGCTTGATCGCAACCCGCACAGGCGAAGGTGCCGCGGCGGTGCTCGTCGAGGAGCGCGCTGGTGAAGGGACGCTCGGTTCCGCTCCGGCGCAGGACGGCGAACTGATCGGGGGTCAGCCGCTTGCGCCACTCCGGCTCGGAATAAGCGACCGGGAACACCGTCGCGGCATCGCCGGCTCCGGCGACTTCGCTCGCCCCAGCAACCGCCGGCCACCTGTAAACCGCGACGGCGGCGGCGGCAACGAGGGCGGTTCCACCCAGCAATCCACGTCGGGTGATCATGTCGGGCACTCCACAAACAGCCGAGCGTTTCGTTCTTCTACAGGGAGTTACGATCCAGCCCTTGTTAAGTTACGGGTATAACCGCCAATTTCTCGTCGACGGGCGCGGCCTCATCGAGGACCTGCGCTCGTCGACGGCTCGCGTCCTCGTTCGACGGCTCGATCACGGCGAGCCGGTTGGGTCGACGGGATCAAGCCAGGCGCCGTCGACGTAGAACTGCAACGCGCGAGACATGACATCCTCAGCATCGTTATAGTCGCCAGACTAAGACGCTGGGCGGCGGATGGCTGGCCGCTGGCGCCCGCCGCCATCATGGCCTCGCGGGATCGCGTGCCGACGGGACCGCAACGGTCATGTTCTCTCCCACCGGCTTTCCCGTCTCCCGCTGCTGCTCTAGCTTATCGGCACCGCAGGAGCCTTGGTGGCGATCCCGGGTCCGCGGCCCTTCTCGTACCGGTGGCTTGGGTGAGGTTTTCATGAGCGAGAGCTATCGGTTCGGGATCGAAGAAGAATTCTTCCTGGCGGACGCGACCACGAGGAACACGCCGGGCAAGGCGGCAAAGGCGTTTCATGCCGACGTGCGACAGCAATTGCCCGATGCCGAACGCGAGTTGATGCAGGCACAAATCGAGGTCGCGTCGAAGCCGACCGGCGTGTTTGCCGAGGCCCGTGCGACCCTGACCGGGCTGCGGACGACCCTCGCCGATATCGGTCGGTCGCACGGGATCATGTTGCTGGCCGCGGGCACCCACCCCGTCGCCCGGTGGGCTCGGCAAACCCACACCAAGAAGGACCGCTACGCGAAGATCATCCGGGAAGCCCAGATGGTCGAGCATCGCAACATGGTGTGTGGCATGCACGTCCACGTCGAGGTGCCCAGGCCCGAAGAGCGGGTCGACCTCATGAACCGCATGCTGCCCTTCATGCCCGTGCTGCTGGCACTCTCGGCGTCGTCACCCTTCTGGGAAGGACGCCAGACCGGGTTGTCGGCCTACCGCTTGTCGGTCTGGGGCGAGTTGCCGAGAACCGGTCTCCCCGATCTGTTCCGGGATCAAGCCGATTACGATCGCTACGTCGCCGCGATGGTTCGGTCGGAGGTGATCCCCGACGCGAGTTTCCTCTGGTGGACCCTGCGTCCCTCCATCCATTTCCCGACGTTGGAGCTGCGCGTGGCCGACAGCTGCACCCGGCTCGACGATACGCTCGCGATCGCGGCACTGTATCGGTGCCTCGTGCGGCTCGTCGTGCGGAAGCCGGAACTGCATCGTGGAATGACCGGTGCTTCTCGGGCGATCGCGTCGGAGAACCTCTGGAGGGCGCAACGCTGGGGCGTGCATGGCAGCTTCCTCGACGAGGACGACGGCCTGATCCCGTTCGCCTTATACCTCGACCGACTGATCGCAACCCTGTCGGAGGACTCCGAGGCGCTCGGCTGCGAGGCCGAGGTCGGCAGCACGACGCGGATCGTCGAAAAAGGCGCGAGTGCCGATCGACAGCTCGCGGTATTCGCGGAAGCGCAAGCCCGGGGGGACAGCAAGGACGCGGCTTTGGCGGCTGTCGTGGACTGGATCGCCGAGACAACGGTCGCGGAGGCCGGAGTGTCAGACGGGTGACGACGGGATCTTCACAGGCTCACGGTCTCGCAACCACCGCGCTCGAGCCGTCCGGCTCAGTCCCGTACCGCCCCGAGCAGGTCCTCGCTCAACGCGCGTGATCCGGCCTGGTCGTCCGCGAGCCGCTGGTAAATCCTGGCGGCACCTTCGAACATCATGGCGGCCGGGTCGTCGGGACCGAGGAAGGCCGCGATCTCGCGCATCTCGGCCACCCAGCGATAGGCTTTGGGCAGCATGTCGGGCATGGACTTGCCGAGGCGCGCCAGCATGTCGGGCTGACTTCGGACGAGTTCATCGTGCAGCGACGGTCCGATCCCCTCGCGGGCCGCGCCGAGCAGCATGGCGGCCCCGAGGGCCGTCACCCCCTTGGTGCACATCGCATAGGTCATCTTGAGGCCGGACGCGGCGCCGAGCGGCGCGTCGAGCACGCGGAGGTCGAGCCCGTGCCGGCCGAGAGGCGCCGTGAGCCCATCCGGGTCTCCGCTGACGTAGAAGGCGGGGCTCTTGCCGTGCGGTTTCGGCGGCGCGCCGATGATGCAGCCGTCGACCACCGGACAGCCCGTCCCGTCGAGGGCGGCCGCGACGCGGGTCATGGTGCCGGGGCTGATCGCATTGGCGTCGACGAACACCGGCTTCCGGCGAGACGTCCGCAGGACAGGTGCGAGCCGTTCCGCCATCGACAGGGCGGCCCCGGGCGGCACGATCGAGAGGATCAGGTCGGCCTCGGCGACGGCGTCGAGCGACGCGTCGGCGATGCCGGCCTCCGTGGAACGACGCCGCGTCGCCTCGCCGCGCCCCTCGAGCGAGGTCAGCACCTTTGCGCCGCCCTCGACCAAGCGAAGGCCGATGCCGCTCCCCATGGCCCCCGGAACCAGGACCGCGACCGTCGTCACGAGGCAGCCTCCGCGCGGACATCGAAGTCGACGCCGGTCAACTGCTCGGAGATCTCCCACAGTCGCCGGGCCACGTCCTCGTCACGAGCCTGCGGCATCACACGCGAGGGCCCGACCGCGCCGGTCCGCTCCCCGCGGCCGACCGGCCCGTAATAGCCGCCGGAGGCGGCATCGGGCGCCGTCGCGGCATAAAGGATCGGCAAGGCGCCGGCCGCCGCTGTTTGGCCGAGCATGCGGAACGCCAGATTCATCAGGGACGTCCGCAGGCCACCTCGACCCTGCCCGGGACCGTTGGAAATGATGTCGGTCACGGCCCAGCCCGGATGCGCCGCCACGCTGCGAAGCGGCCAGCCGTGCAGGTCGGCTCTCCGCTGAAGCTCGCGTGCGAAGATCAGCATGGCGAGCTTGCTCTGCCGGTAGGCTTTCCAGCCGTCGTAAGGACGCTCGGTCTGCAGGTCGTCGAGCGCGATCCGCCCCTGCACATGGGCGAGGCTCGCGAGACTGACCACGCGACCGCCCGGTGCGCGCAGCAAGGCCGGAAGGAGGCGTCCCGTGAGAGCGAAATGGCCGAGGTAATTGGTGCCGAACTGCTCCTCGAAGCCGTCGCGCGTCACGCGGCGGGTCGGGTAGGCCATGACGCCGGCATTGTTGACCAGGATGTCGAGGGCGGTCCCGTCGGCCTCGATGGCCTCGGCGAAGCGGGTCACGCTGGCGAGGTCGGCGAGGTCCAGCGGCTGCGTGCGCAAGAGCGCGTCGGGCACCGCCTTGCGGATCCGGTCGGCCGCAGCCTGCCCTTTAGCGGGGTTCCGCACCGCCAGGATCACCGTGGCGCCGCGCGCCGCCAAGCCGAGCGCGGTCTCGTAGCCGAGCCCACCCGAGGCTCCCGTCACCACGGCGGTGCGGCCGGAGAGCCGCGGCGCCTGATCGATCGTCCACGTCTTCTGATCCATGACTGAACTCCGTTCGAGGAGCAGATGGCGTGGCGGCAGGTGCGCAGCAAGAGTCCGAGCCGATCCGCTCGCGGCCGCGGCTCCGTCGCGGTGGTTGGTCCGACGGCTGCGCGACGCCACGCAAGAAGACTCGTTGCTCCGCTCAACCGTGCTGTGATACCGGTATTGCTTCGACGATGCCTATTTAGGTCAAACGTAACAAGTCGGATCGGTATGCGTTTGCGCCATTTGGCAAGACTCGTCATCGATCAATACAATAAGCTGTGCTAGGCCTAGATCAAGCAAAACTCGCCACGATACGAGACCTGATCGGACTACATTGGTGCTCGCAGAAGGCCCGAACATGATCAATAAAGACTGGCTCCGCTGGACAAGCTGGTCGCGCGATGGCTCATGCCTCCGGCGACGCGGCCAGAAACCGGACCCGGAGATCAAGCGAGAGGGCCTTCGACATGCTGGCGGGCCAGCAGCTTGACCCAGCTGTGAACCCGATCCGGTTCACTTAGCTGAGACGACGCTCTAGTCCGGCTCCGAGCGCTGACGGGTTCCCGGCGAGGCTGGCCAGCACGGCATCGACCGAGGTGATGTCGATCAGCGGTGCATAAGACGCCATGACGTCGATGGCGCGGCGGTGACCGAGCGTGCTGGTTGCGGCGCAGGCGTCTTCGACGATGCGGACGTGGATGCCGGCATCGACCGCTGCGAGCGCGGTCGAAAGCACGCAGCAGTCCGTCGAGACACCTGCCACGACGATCTGCCGCGGGCCGCCGAGGGCCTTCTCGGTCTCGCCATCCCATTTGCCGAAGGTCGTCCGGTCGATCAGGACGGCGTCGTCGACCGGAAAGTCGCCGACGAGGTCGTAGAGCACGGCGTTGACCGGATCGAGGGCGAAGCGCCATGCCTCGTAGTAGGAGACCCAGGCCTGTTCCGGCTTCGCCGGTGCAAGGAACCGCGTGAGCGCCACACGCGACCCGAAGGCTCGGCGCAGACGCACGGCCGCAGCGGAAGCGGCCCCGAAGCCGGGCGCATACCAGGGGCTTTCGGGCTCGCCGAAGATGCGCTGCATGTCGATGACGACGAGCCATGGCGGCTCGACGCTGGTCTCGAAAGCCGTGTCGCTCACGTCGTCACTCCGTCGCTGCCGGCGGGCCCCGGAAAATCCGCAACCGGCACTCATGCGTTCGCGATGATCGGCACCTCGCCTCGTAAGGTCAATGAGACGGCGACATCCCGAAGCGCCTCGTCTTGTCGGGCCACGGGGACCTGCATTGCATCCGTGCCCGTTGTCGCCGGGATGCCGTTGCGGCTAACCTGTCGGCCGACGCGCGTGCTGTCGACGTTCTGTCCTGCCGTGCTCGCAGAGGTGTTCCATGGTGATGTCAGGCGGAAGCCGGCCCGCGGCGATGAACAGGGGGGCGGGTCCTGACACGACGCTGGATCGACCCTTTGCGGCCCTGGCGCGGGACGTCACGGTGCAGATGCCGCTTCGCGCCGCCGTGACGGCGGCCTGCCGGGTGCCGGAGCCGATCTGCGTGCCGCCGCTGATCGAGGCGGCCCGACTGCTGCCCGAGGCGGAACGCAAGGCCTCCGCTACGGCGCGGCGCCTCGTCGAGGCGCTGCGGAGTAAGCCTAAGCGCGGCGGCGTCGAAGGGTTGGTGCAGGAATATTCGCTGTCGAGCCAGGAAGGCGTGGCGCTGATGTGCCTCGCCGAGGCTTTGCTGCGGGTGCCGGATTCGGCCACGCGCGACGCCTTGATCCGCGACAAGATCTCGTTGGGCGACTGGCGGTCGCATGTCGGGCAGAGCGAGTCGCTCTTCGTCAACGCCGCCACCTGGGGCCTGGTGGTCACGGGAAAACTGACGGCGGCCGTGAACGAGACCGGCCTCGGCACGGCGCTGCAGCGCCTCATCGCCAAAGGGGGTGAGCCGCTCATCCGCAAGGGCGTCGACATGGCGATGCGCATGATGGGCGAGCAGTTCGTCAGCGGCGAGACGATCAGCGCTGCCCTGGCCCATGCCAGGAAGTGGGAGGCGCGGGGCTTTCGCTACTCCTACGACATGCTGGGCGAGGCCGCCATGACGGCCGCCGACGCGGAGCGCTACAATCGGGACTACGAGACCGCGATCCATGCGATCGGCGCAGCCGCGGCAGGGCGAGGGCCGATCGACGGGCCGGGCATATCGGTCAAGCTCTCGGCCCTGCATCCGCGCTATGCCCGCGCCCAGCGCGAACGGGTCCTGGGCGAGTTGCTGCCACGGCTGAAGGCGCTGGCGGTCCTGGCGCGACGCTACGACATCGCGCTCAACATCGACGCCGAGGAATCCGACCGCCTCGAGATCTCGCTCGACCTCCTCGAAGCGCTCTGCTTCGCGCCGGAACTCGAAGGCTGGAACGGGATCGGCTTCGTGGTCCAGGCCTATGGCAAGCGCGCGCCGGCCGCGATCGACGTGCTGATCGACCTTGCGATCCGGTCTCGGCACCGGCTCATGGTCCGTCTCGTCAAGGGCGCCTATTGGGACAGCGAGATCAAGCGGTCCCAGGTGGACGGGCTCGAAGGCTACCCGGTCTACACGCGCAAGCTCTACACGGATCTGTCCTACCTCGCCTGTGCCCGGAAGCTGCTCGGTGCACCCGCCGAGATCTATCCCCAGTTCGCCACCCACAATGCCAGGACGCTCGCCACCATCGACGCCATGGCGGGCGATTACGCGCCCGGCCAGTACGAGTTCCAGTGCCTGCACGGCATGGGCGAGCCGCTCTACGAGGAAGTCGTCGGCCACAACAAGCTGAACCGCCCTTGCAGGATCTACGCGCCTGTCGGGACGCACGAGACGCTGTTGGCCTATCTGGTCCGGCGTCTGCTCGAGAACGGCGCCAACTCTTCTTTCGTCAACCGCATCGCCGACCCCGAGGTCTCGATCGAGTCGCTGATCGCCGATCCCAGCCAGGAAGCCGCCGCCATGACGCCGGTCGGCAGCCCGCACCCTTCGATCCTCCTGCCGCGCGACCTCTTCGGCGCATCGCGGCCCAACTCGCTCGGCCTCGACCTCGCGAGCGAAGACCGGCTCGCGACTCTCGCCGGGCAGCTTGCCACCGGCAGCCACCGGCCGATCGAAGCCGAGCCGCTCATGGCCGCGCCTCTCGAGGCCGAGCAACCGGGTATGCCCGGTGCGGCTCTCCGCGAGATCCGCAACCCCGCGGATCGTGCCGATCTCGTAGGCCTCGTGCGGGATGCAACGATCGGAGAAGCGGCATCGGCGGTCGCCGCCGCCGCGGAGGGCGCTGTCGCCTGGGCCGCGGTCCCGGCCGTCGAGCGTGCCGCCGCGCTCCGCCGCGCCGCCGACCTCTACGAAGCCGAGATGCCGGACCTGATGGGCATCATCGTCCGCGAAGCCGGAAAGTCGCTGCCGAATGCGCTCGGCGACGTTCGCGAGGCCGTGGATTTCCTGCGCTACTACGCGGCCGAAGCCGAGCGCCTGGGGGACGGGCACGAGGCGCTCGGCCCCGTGGTCTGCATCTCTCCGTGGAACTTCCCGCTGGCCATCTTCACCGGCCAGGTCTCGGCGGCGCTGGCGGCCGGCAATCCGGTGCTGGCCAAACCCGCCGAAGAGACCCCGCTCATCGCGGCCAGAGCTGTGACGCTGCTGCACCGGGCGGGCGTGCCGCGCGCAGCCCTGCAGTTCCTGCCGGGGGCCGGCGAGGTCGGCGCGGCCCTGGTCGGCGACCCTCTCGTCGCGGGGGTGCTCTTCACCGGTTCGACCGCGGTCGCCCGGCTGATCCAGAAACAGCTGGCGGAACGGCTCGGCCCCGATGGTCGAGCCGTGCCGTTCGTGGCCGAGACTGGCGGCCAGAACGCTCTGGTGGTCGATTCATCGGCCTTGCCCGAGCAGGTGGTCGGCGACGTCGTCGCGTCGGCCTTCGATTCCGCCGGCCAGCGCTGCTCGGCGCTGCGGGTGCTCTGCCTGCAGGACGAGATCGCCGATCGCGTCCTCACCATGTTGAAGGGCGCCTTGGCCGAGATCACGGTCGGGGTTCCAGACAGGCTCTCGACCGATGTCGGGCCGGTCATCACGGCCGAAGCCCAAACCACCATCCTCGATCACGTGGCCACCATGCGGGTGGCCGGACGGCCGGTCCATGCCCTTCCCCTGCCGCCATCGGCGGAGCACGGAACCTTCGTCGCGCCGACCGTGATCGAGATCCGCGACTTGAAAGACCTCGAGCGCGAGGTCTTCGGACCCGTGCTCCACGTGCTGCGCTACTGCCGGGACCGGCTCGACGACTTGATCGACGGCATCAACGCGTCGGGCTACGGGCTGACGTTCGGGCTGCACACGCGCATCGACGAGACGATCGCCCGGGTAACCGAGCGGGCGCAGGCCGGTAACATCTACGTCAACCGCAACATCATCGGCGCGGTGGTCGGGGTGCAGCCTTTCGGCGGCAACGGCCTTTCCGGGACCGGCCCCAAGGCCGGCGGCCCGCTTTACCTCCGACGCCTTCTCAGGACGGCCGGCGACGGCGCTGTCCCGCATGAAGCCGTAGCCGCGGAAGCGCCCGCCGCGGCGTTCCGGGCCTGGTTGCGGACGCAAGGACACGCCATGGCAGCCGATCGCGCCGAGCGCACGATCGCCCGTTCGTTGCTCGGCGAGACGATCGAGATGCCGGGGCCGGTCGGCGAGAGCAATCTCTATAGCTTCCGGCCGCGTGGAACCGTCGTGGTCATGCCCGAGACGGCGATCGGGCTCTTTGCCGGTGTGAGCGCCGTGCTGGCGACGGGCAACCGCGCGGCCGTGGCGGCACCCTCGGCGGTGCAGAACCTTCTGGCGGGTCTCCCACCGGCAGTGGCGGAGCGGGTCGCCGCGGCGCCGGCCGAATGGACGGCCGCGGGACCGGCCGCGGTGCTGTTCGAAGGCGACCGCGAAGGGCTCGCGCGGGTCAACCGCGCCTTGGCGGCCCTGCCCGGCGGCGTGGTTCCGGTCTACGGGGTCACGCCCGAAGGGCTCGCGGCAGGACGGGAAGAGTTTCCGCTCGAATGGCTGGTCGAGGAACAGACCGTCAGCACCAACACGGCCGCGGCCGGCGGCAACGCGAGCCTGATGGCGATCGGCTGAGGCGAGGCGCGTCGCCGACGGCGTGTCGTTCCTTCGAGACTTATCCGCCGATCCGCAGCCGGCGCCAGGCGAAGACCGCGTAGACCCCGAGGAGGCCTGCCGCCAAGCCGAACCAGGTGAAGGCATAGGACAGGTGGTTGTTCGGGATGTCGAGCACCGTCTCCCCGCCTTGCGGGAGTCCTCCTGGGACAGAGGAGGCATCCTGGTCGATCGAGAAGGGCGCCGCGTCGTCGAGATGCAGGAAGGCCGCCATGGCGGCCGGATCGCGCGTGAACCACTGGTTCCTCGCCGGATCGTCGTTCGGCGTGAAGAGATTGCGCGCCTCGGGTTCGCGCATGAGGCCGGTGATCGTGACACGACCTCGGATCTGTCCGTCCGGCCGCGTCGCCGGGTCGAGCTTCTCGATCGGCACGAAGCCGCGGTTGACGATCACCGTGCCCCCGTCGTCGAGCCGCAACGGGGTCAGGACGAGGTCGCCGACGCCATGGGCCGGGCCTCGGGCTTCTCCGAGCGGCCGGAAGACGTGACTCTCCAGGCCGTGATCGAAGGTCCCGGTGACCACCACGTGCCGGTAGGCGTAGTCGGCCGGCCGCAGGTCGGCCCAGGCGGAGCGCGGCGACAAGGGCACGGGCGCCGCCGTGGTCCGCTCGTCGATCTCGCGGATCAGCCCTTCCTTCCAGGCGAGGCGCTGGATCTGCCAGATACCGAGTCCGATCAGAAAAGCCGCCATCAGCAGCGTGGCGAGCGTCGGTGCCAGCAGGATGCGGACCCGCCCGGTGTCTGTCGGGGATCCGACGCTATGGACCGTCAAGGCTCGAACGTCCCCTGCTCGGCCTTGTTGCGATACTGTAGCCCGATCATGATCCCCTTCGAGGGTCTCAGCAGACCGAGGCACAGGACCAGCGTGAGGGGGAGCGAGATCAGGATGTGGACCCAGATCGACGGCGCGTAGAGGATATCGACGATGAGCGCCACGCCGACGACGACCAGACCGGCCGCGAACGAAACGAAGACCGCCGGCCCGTCTCCCGCGTCGGCAAAGGCATAATCGAGCCCGCAGACGTTGCAGCGAGCTGCAAGATCGATGAAACCCGCAAAGAGCTTGCCCTGCCCGCAATGGGGACAATGCCCCATCATGGCGGCGGAGACCGGAGAGACCGGGGCGAAATCGCTTTGCGGCATGGGTTCATCTCTCCAAAGCGAAAGGGCGGCCCGAGGCCGCCCCGATGGGGTTACGCGGTCGGTCGAGACCGATCAATCAGCCTGCCGCCGCTTCGCCGATCGACCCCCACGATCCCCAGACGTAGATGGAGACGAAGAGGAACAGCCAGACGACGTCCACGAAATGCCAGTACCAGGCGGCGAATTCGAACCCGAGGTGCCGCCGTGGCGTGAACTGCCCGCCCGATGCCCGCATCCAGCAGATCAGCAGGAAGATGGTACCGATGATGACGTGGAAGCCGTGGAATCCCGTCGCCATGAAGAAGGTGGAGCCGTAGACGTTGCCGCTGAAGGCGAACGGCGCATGCATGTACTCGTAGGCCTGCACCCCGGTGAAGAGTGCGCCCAGAAGCACGGTCAGGACGAGACCCTTCTTCAGCCCGTCCCGATCGTTGTGCAGCAGGGCGTGGTGCGCCCAGGTGATGGTCGTGCCGGAGGTGAGCAGGATCAGCGTGTTGAACAACGGCAGGTGGAAGGCATCGAGGGTCGCGACGCCTTTCGGAGGCCAGTGGCCGCCGGTAAAATCGGTTCGCAGATACTCGAGTGGGGCGGCCGGGAACAGGCTCACGTTGAAATAGGCCCAGAACCAGGCCACGAAGAACATCACCTCGGAGGCGATGAACAGGATCATGCCGTAGCGCAGGCTCATCTGCACCACGCGGGTGTGGTCGCCGTGTTGTGCCTCGTGGACGACATCGGTCCACCAGGACAGCATCGTGTAGAGCACGCCGAGCAGGCCTGCGCCGAAGATGTAGGCGCCGAGTTGGAGACCTGCCAGCGGCAGATGCTTCATCCAGCAGATGCCGCCGATCGCCATGACGAAAGCGCTGACCGACCCGATGAACGGCCACGGGCTGAGCGGCAGGATATGGTAATCGTGATTCGGCTTGGCGTGTCCATCAGCCATCGCGGTGTCCCTTGTAGAGGCAGCACTGCCGACTTGCCCGGTTCGCCGCCTCCGGTCAAGGCGGCAGAGCGTGCCGCCCGTCGTCGCTGGCCGACACAGCCATCGTCTGCGCTGCGCAACGGGCTGCGGGGCCGGGTTCACGGCCCGCTCAGCGCGAGCCCGTGGCGGCGAGTGCGAGGATGCTCAGCTTGTCGGGATCGGCGCTGGCGGCTTTGGCGACGACGTGGCCGCCATACATGCGGTATCCCGGTCTTTCGGGTGTCGCCCTCGCGGCAATGGAGCACGATCTGCACCACACCTGCCTCGGCCGGCTCTGCGGCAGCATCAGCCGATGACGCTGGCCACCAACCGATGGGTCCACCGCTGCCTCGGGATGCGGAAGAGGAGCCCTTCCTGGCGGAGCACCGCCTCGTTATCGATTCGCGGCTCACCGGGACCTTCAGAGGCGCGGCATCGGCTCTCGAGGCTCACCTGCGCAGTGCGGTCCGCAAGCAACGCGACCGCCTGACAGCACTCCCACAGACCTGTGGTGCAGCGTGACCTGCAGCCGGCCCTCCCGTAAGACGGGTGCCCGCAAGAACGAAGATGGAGGGAGCGACGCCATGCCCGAGATCGCGATGATCGTAGGGAGTCTGAACCGTGACACCCCCTATTTCGAGCCGGCCCGCGGGGTTGGCCTCTCGGTCTTCGGCTTCGACCCGACGACGGGACGAGCCTCTCTGCTCTCTGAGGACCGGAGTGTCGATAATCCGACGTTCCTGTCGGTGGCGCCGGCTTCGCGATGTGTCTACGCCAATTCCGAGGTGTTTGGCTGGCACGAGGGCCTCGTCAGCGCCTACCGTTACGATCCCGCGGCCAAACGTTTGGTCTACCTCAACAAGCAGCCGAGCCTCGGCAGCATCACGGCCCATAACAGCCTCGACAGCGAGGCTCGTCATCTGCTGGTCGTCAACTACGGCATGGGTGCCGAGGACGAGGGCCTGATCATGGCGTCGTGGTCTATCCGGTGCGCCCCGATGGCGGGTTGGGGCCGCCCGCTTCGAGCCGGGCGCATCGCGGGCGTGGACATCATCCGGACCGGCAGGAACGTGCTCATCCCCATTGTGTCCTGGTGAGCCCTGACGGACGCTTCGCGATGGTCGCCGATCTCGGCCTCGATGCGACTTCACCTACGGCTTTTGTCATTCGGGCCTGTTGTCGCCGGCTCCCCGGTCCGTCCTGGCGCTGCCGCCCGGCTCGGGGCCGCGCCATTTCGCATTCCATCCTGGCGGTCGCTGGGCGGCCGTTGTCCGGGAACTCGACTCCACCGTCTCCTCC
>CAXUOD010000127.1:0-6885 GCA_964252585.1 uncultured Lichenihabitans sp.
ATCAGCGGAGACTTCAGGACGCAGGCGAGCGAATGATCGTCGGCCGGGCTAAGAGCCGCACGGCCGGCCGCCACGAGGTCCATCACCGCGATATGCTGCGTGAGGGCCAGGCGATCGGCCCCTGCGACCGGCACGCCGCGCTCCTTGCAGGCGCGGATCATGGCTTCGAACACCGCGCTGCGCGACCGCACCAGGATCATGACGTCGCCGGCCCGGACGGGGCGGCGCTGCCGGGTGTTGCTGTCCTCGACGGTTTCGCCGGATCCCGGCGCCGTCATGCGGGCGATGCGGTCCGCGATCCGTCGTGCCACGACGACCGGCGGATCGCCGGGCTCCACAACGTCGACCGGCAGCGTCCAGTCGCTCGGTTCCGCATGCGGCACGGCCTTGACCAGGGGCCAGATCTCGACGAGGCCCGGCATGCCGCGCAGATGCTGATGGGGTTGTGGGCCGGCGGAATCGTGGGTGAGGCCTCGCCGGTTCGCCGGATGTGCGAAGACGCGGTCGACGGCGCCGAGCACGGCCGCGGCCGAGCGGAACGACAGGATGAGGTCGATGCCGTCGAACTCGCGCGCCGCGGCACGAGCCCTGCGGGCGAAATGCCGGTGCATCTCGTCGAACTTGTCCGGTCGGGCACCCTGAAACGAATAGATCGATTGTTTCTCGTCGCCGACCGCGAAAAAGGTGCGATTCTGCTCGGTCCGGCCCGCGCCGGAGAAGAAGTCGTCGCTGATCGCCTGCAGGATCTCCCATTGGTGCGGCGAGGTATCCTGGGCCTCGTCGACCAGGATGTGATCGATGCCGCGGTCGAGCTTGTAGAGCACCCAGGCCGAGCTCGACGTCTTCAGGAGGTTGCGGGTCCGCTCGACCAGGTCTTCGAAGTCGAGCAGGCCTCGACGCTGCTTCGCCGTATCGTAATGCTCGAGAATGGCGGCCGCGACCGCGATCAGCGCCGCGGTCCGCTCGGCGGTCTCGGCTGCCTTGCGCTTCGCCAGTAGCCCGACGAGGCGCTCGCGTTCGCGGTCTAGCGCCTTGCAGAGCGCCGCCTGCTTCTTGCGCAGAGGCGCCGGCAGGTAGATGTCGGCCCGCGGGTCGCGCGTCTGCGTGAGGAAGACGTCGAGATAGAGTTCAGTGCGCCGGCCCTCGGGGGCCGCAGCCGCCGCGGCGAGCCGGTTGCCGGTCCTGGTGGGGCTCCCACCGTCGGCGCCGATGGAC
Source organism: uncultured Lichenihabitans sp. (assembly GCA_964252585.1). Lineage (GTDB taxonomy): Bacteria > Pseudomonadota > Alphaproteobacteria > Rhizobiales > Beijerinckiaceae > Lichenihabitans. The sequence continues at coordinate 1,216 of CAXUOD010000127.1, forward strand.
CGCGCCGTCTCGCCCCATTCGGACGGGGGCAGGCCGCCTACGGTCATCTCGGCCTCGATGGCGGCGACGGTCTCCAGCGGCCGGAGACCGAGCGCTTGGCGTAGCATGACCCTCAGCCCGTCGAGGTCACGGCCCTCCCGCATGGCATCGCGCACGCGATGTCGGTGGCTCAAGGCCTCGCCGATCAGGTCGTCGAAGCTCGACGCCGCGAGGAGCCCGGCCAGGGCCTCGACGGCGCGGCCGACGGTCGACGTCGTGTCCCGCATGGCCGTGGCCAGCACGGCCTCGCGGGCTCGCGCCAGGAGATCGGCGGCCCGGAGGTCTTCCAAGACTTCGAAGCGGGCCGGGACATTGGCTTCGAACGGAAAGAGATGAAGCAGGCGTTCGCAGAAGGCGTGGATGGTCTGGATCTTGAGGCCGCCCGGGGTCTCCACCGTACGGGCGAACAACCGCCGGGCCGCATCGAGGTCGCCGATCCCCGGAGCCGCCGAGCCCGTCCCGGCGATGGCGTCCCGCAACGGACCATCGTCGAGCGTCGCCCATCGTGACAGGTCCCTGAAGACCCGGATCGACATGTTGGCCGCCGCAGCCTTGGTGAAGGTGAGGCACAGGATGCGGGACGGCGGCACACCCGAGAGCAGCAGGCGCAGCACGCGCTGCGCCAGGACATGCGTCTTGCCGGACCCCGCATTGGCCGACACCCAGGCCGACCGGCCGGGATCCGAGGCGCGGCGCTGGCGGTCGACCGTGTCGGCCGGCGGAGCGAAACCGATGGCTGGCGCGTCGGACGAGGCAGTCATTCCGCTACCCCGTCGTCGAGCCCACCCGTGGCCGACCATTCCTTGACCCGCGACAGGTGGTCGTAGGTGCCGAAGCGCGACGCGTATTTGGGAAAGGGCCTTGCCAGGTAGCCGGTGGCTTCGCTGCGAAAGCTGTTCAGGAGCCGCACCAGTTCATCGCGGTGCTCGGCCACGACGTCGGCGAAGGGCGGCTCGTCCTTCCAGTCGAGGGCGATGCGCTTGGCCACCTCGTCGGCCCCGAACTTCACATAGGCGGCGGCCGCGACCTCGGCGACCCCGCCGAGCGCCGCGAAGGCGCCCTGCGCCACCATGTCGGCTTCCAGCGTCAGCTGCGGCGCGAAGCCGACCTTCACCTCCTTGATGCTCGGCGTGGTGCCGGTCTTGAAATCGACGATCGTGGCGCGGCCCTGCCGGTCGAGCTCGATGCGATCCGCGGTGGCGGTCAGAGTGAAGATCGACCCGTCCACGAGGGCGATCGGCAGGCGGCCTTCCTCTTCGACGAAAAGCCGCGCCAGGCCCGCGCGCTGCTCGACCTCCCACCCGTGAAAGGCCCGCGACCAGTTGAGGATGCGGGGCCATTGAAAGGTGCGGAAGCCCGCGTCGTCGAACGGTCCGGAAAACGCCTCGCGGGTGAGAGCCATGATCAGGTCCGCGGCATCCGGCGGCAGATCGGGGTCCGCATGGGTGCGGGAGAAATCGCGGATCACGGCGTGGAACGTCGTGCCGAACTCGCGTGGGCCCATCAGGGCCGCCAACGGCTCCAGGGGCGTGAGCCTCAGGATGCGCTCGGCATAGATCGCGTAAGGGTCGCGCCGCAGCGTCTCGATGCGGGTGACGCTGAGCTTCTTGGGCCGCAGGGCGACGGGGGGGCGCGGGGCAGGGCGCCGGATGGTGGTCAGCGTCGCCGGCCGGTCGAGGGCGCGCGCATAGGCGAGGTACCGCTCGCCACGGGTGCGGCAGGCCGCCCAGTTCTCCGAAGCGACGGCGCCGAGCCGCTGCAGGAAGCGCGACGGGACCGTGGGTGCGCCGCCGCGCTTCAGCGCCCGCGTGACGATCACGTCTTGCTGGCCCAGCGCCATCTCGAAATCATGCGCCGTGCGGGCGATGCGCCGCTCCGGCGGGGACAGGCCGAGGGACGTGCGCATGGGGCGGTTCAGGAAAGGGTCCGACCGCGCGGCCGGCGGCCAGATCGTCTCGTCGAGTCCCCCCAGGATCATACGGTCCGCAGTGAGGAGGCGGGCCTCGAGAAGCCCCAGGATCTTGATGCGCGGGTGGCTGCGGTTAGGGCCGCGCACCGGTGTTTCGGCCGCGAGCCGGTCGAAGAGCGCGCCATATCCGGGGCAATCGAGCAGGATGGCGGGATCGGCCGCCTCGTCGAGCTCCTCGAAGAGGGCGCCGAGCACACTGAAATCGGCTCCGGCGAGCGACACGTCGCCAGTCTCGTCCCGGGCCAGGGCCGCCAGCACGCGTTCGTGGGCCGCGAGCCAAGCCGGCAGCGGGGCCGTGTGGGGCAGGTCGCGCAGCGGCTTCAGGGCGCCGAGGAGGTCGGCCAGGAAGCGGCCCATTCGTGCGAAGTCTTCGGCCCCGATCAGCCTGAGGGCGCCGTGAGCATGGGGCAGATCGCGGCGGGCCTGCGCGGCAGCCAGCAGGGCGTCGGGATCGCCCAAAGCCCGAGCCGGCAGCACGCCGCGCAGGACACCGAGCTCGAGGTGACGGGCCAGGCGGATCACCTCGCCGCGCGGACGTCCGAGCCGCAGGTCCGGGTGATGCAGCAAGGCCAGGATCTCGACCGCAGCCAGGTCCTTCAGGGCGCAATCGAGCACCAGACGGGCCAGGGCGCCGGCCGGGGTCTGGCCGAGCGGCTCGCCGCTCGATTCCTCGATGTCGATGTTCCAGCGCGTCAGTTCCTCGCGCACCCGCCGCGCGAGCTCGCGGTCCGGCGTGACGAGCGCCGCCGTGCCCCGCCCTTCGAGCGTTTCGCGCAACGCTATCGCGATGGCGCAGGCTTCCTCGTTCTCGTCGGCCGCTTCGACCAGCGTCACGCCGCGGAGCGCCGCGGAGGTGTCGAGAACCGCATGGCGCCAGCGGTCGGTGGTCGCGGCGGGGCGCAGCGCTTCGCTCACCAGCCGGCTCCGGGCCAAGAGGTCCGGTGAAGGCCGGCCGAGCTCGGGGACCGCGGCGCGGGCGATGCCGATCTCGTCGAGAAGACGGCGCAGGGCCGCCTGGGGATGGGCGGCTGCCGCTTCATCGCCAGCCGCGGTGCCGACCATCCGCCAGGACTCGTCGTCGAGCCCCTGGTCGAGCCCCGGCAGGACCACGGCGCCCTGTCGCAGGCGGCTCACGGCGGCGATCAGCCGGGCCGTCGCCTTGTTGGTGCCGGTCGACCCTGCGACGATGACCGGGCCGCCGACGGTGCCGGTCGTCAGGCGCTTCACCTCGGCCTCGATCAGCCGCATCTGGCGCGTAGCGGCGTCGACTCGCTCCATGGCGGCCAGGATCTGCGGATATTGCGTGATGGCGACATCGAGGAAATCGAGGGTGATGCGCCAGTAGCGGTCGAAGTCGTCCGTCGCGAGGGGCTCGATCCGGGTCCAGGCCACGTCCTCGATGACGAGTTCGTCGATCAGGGCCGCGAGTTCGCCCGAGAGGTGCCAGGCATCGGCCGGCGATGTCGCGACCAGCAGGGGCTCCTCGCGTCTGAGGCTGCGTTGGCCGTCCGGCCCCACCGCCACGATGGCGTGGCGTACGGCCTCGCCCCAGCCCAGGATCAGCCGCGTGAGGATCATGCGCCGGGCGATCGGGCCGAGAGCCACGGGAAGGTCGGGCGAGACATCGTCGCCGAGGCCTGCCTCCTCGAACAGAAGTTCGGTGTCGTCGAGAGCCCCGAGCGGCACGATACGGGGAAGCAGGGCCGAGGCGGTTCCCAGGCGCGACGCCATCGTGGCCGCGAGGGCGCGGGCCGACCGCCGCGTCGGGACGTAGAGGGTGGCGCCCGCGAGGCCGAGCGGCCCCGCGGCCCGCGAGAAGCCGTCGATGAGGCGGCCGTCGAGCAGAGCGTCGCTGAGCGTCTCGAGGAAGGGGGCCCCCGGCGGGATCGTGAAGACCTGCGATGTTCCCGGCTCGAACCGATCCGGCATCACAGGGCCGAGTGGTCGAGTGCGGCCTCCGCTTCGGCGATGGCGCCGGGCGTGCCGACGTGAAGCCATGTCCCGTCGAGCCGCGTCCCGAAAAGCCGGCCCTGCTCGGCGGCACGGAAGAAGAAAGGGGCGAGCCGGAACACGTCCTCGTCGATGCCGTCGAAGAGCTCGGGCTTCATCAGACCCACGCCGGCATAGACGAAGGGCGCGACACCGCCCTCGCTGCGTCGCGACAGCCGGCCATCCGACGCCATGGTAAAATCCCCCGGCCAGTCGACGCCGACGCTCGTCACGCTCGAGGCGACGAGCAAAAGGACGTCCATGTCCTCGGGGTTCCAGTCGGAGAAGAGGCGGGGAAGGGTCGGCTGCGGCCCTTCGATCCATAGCGCGTCCGTATTGCAGACGAGGAACGCGTCCCGGCCGAGGCTGCCCAAGACCTTGCGGATGCCACCGCCTTGGTCGAGCAGCTTGTCGCGCTCGTCCGAAATCGTGATGGCCGGGGCGGTGCGGCCCGCGAGATGTCGCTCGATCTGGTCGGCATGGTGATGGACGTTGACGATCGCGTGGTTCACGCCGGCGTCGTGCAGACGGTCGAGCATGTGGTCCAACATGGGCCGCCCGCCGACCGCGACGAGCGGCTTCGGGACTGTGTCGGTGATGGGCCGCATCCGCGACCCCTTGCCGGCCGCGAACACCATCGCGGTGGGCGGAACGAGCGTCGTCATGGTCGAACGAGCCCAGGAGCGCGGCTTCGAGCGGCCGCGAACACCATCGCGGTATGACGGTGACGGAAGATGATCACGTCCCGACACGATCCTCGGCGCTGCGCTGCCTCAAGACGGCTCGCGCTCTCGCGTCGGTGAACCGAGTACACGGGGCATGTAGGTCTCGTACCAACCGCGCAGTTCCACGAGCGCCGGATGGGCAAGACCCTTGTTCAGGTAGGCTTCGATGCGGGGCAACATGGCGAGATAGTGGGGTTTGCGGTCGCGCTTGTCGAGCCGGGCAAAGATGCCGAGGATCTTGGTGGCGCGTTGTGCACCGAGAATCGCATAGGCGCGCACGAAGCGCGCCATGTCGAACCGCGGATCCATGCTGGCGCGCAACTGCGTGTAGGCGCCCAGGAGCTTCAGTTCGAGCGCATCGGGCACCGTGACCCTGGCATCCTGCAGCAGGGCCGCGAGGTCGTAGGCCGGGTGTCCCAGCACGCAGTCCTGGAAATCGATGATGCCGACGCGCTTCAGGCCCTCGCGTTGCCCGAGCCAGATGAGATTGGGCGAATGGCAGTCGCGCAGCGTCCAGGTCGTGTCGGCCCCGATCACTTCGTCGAAGAGCCGGGTGCAGATGCCGTTGAACGCATTGCGGCCACTCGCCGGGATCGCGATCCGCTCCACGTAGGGGGCATACCAATCGATCACGAGTTCGGCCTCGACCAGCAGGGCGTCGAGATCGTAGGGCGGGATCGTGTAGGTCGTGTCGCCGTGCGGCAGCACCGTCGGGAGGTCACTGGCGTGAAGACGGGCCAGCAGCGCCACGGCTTCGAGGTAGCGCTCCGCCATGGGCCCGTTGTCGTCGACGAAGGGTTCGTCGCCCAGGTCCTCGATCACGGCGAGCCCGGCTTCCGCGTCCTCGGCATAGATCTCCGGCGCCGAAATACCCTGCGATCGCAAGGCGGCATCCACCGCCAGGAAGGGCCGGATATCGGCCGCGAGCCGGGCGATCTCGTGATAGGG
>CAXUOD010000127.1:6895-8127 GCA_964252585.1 uncultured Lichenihabitans sp.
CGCAGCACGGGCGCGTCGGCCCGCGGCGGCGAGGTCATGAGCAGGGCCGTGCGGCCGTCGCTCCGCGTCAGGCGCTCGTAGGCGCGCGTGGACGCGTCGCCCGTGAGGAAGATCCGTTCGGCATCGGCGAAACCCGAGACGGCCAGAAGCGACGCGACCGCTCGGGCCTGGGCGATCCGGGCGGCGAAGTGGCCATGGCCCGTCACGATGGCCGTGCGCGCATGTTCGGGATCGGCGGGGTCGATGGCGAGCGTCACGTCGAGCCGGTTCTCCGGCAGATTGTCGCCGATGCGTTCGGCCCATTCGACGAGCAGCAGCGCGCCGTCGGCTGCCTCGTCCCAGCCGAGTTCGGCGAGTTCGGCCGCCGAGCGGATGCGGTAGAGGTCGGCATGGACGATCGGGAACGTCGGTGTGCGGTAGAGCTGCATCAAGGTGAAGGTCGGGCTCGGCACTTCGAGTTCGGCATCTTCGGCCATGTGGCGCACGAGACCGCGGGCGAATGTCGTCTTGCCGACGCCGAGGTCGCCCGAAAGCGTCACGAGATCCCCGGGACGAAGGAAGTCGGCGATCCGGGCCGCGAAGCGATCGGTGTCGTCGGGGGTCGGGAGGGTCACCGACCACACTGCCTGCGATGCCGCTCCAGTGGCCACAGCTCCGAACTCCTCCATCGCCGGCCGTAACCGCTCCCGGTAACCCGGGGGGAGCCCCTGCCCCGTTCGTCACTACACGACGCCCCACATATGAACAATGATGGTGAAGAGAGGGTGAATCGCTTCGACACGCGCTGTCGGTCAGGAGGACTCTCAACCCCGACCGAGCCGAAGGTTGACATCGGGGGTCGGCCTTCCCTATTTCAGGCGCACTAATCGCAGGCCGACGACTTTGCCTATGCGGACCGATACGATCGGACGCTCGCTTACGACCTCATCCCCATCGATTGGTTGCGCAGCCGCGAGGTCAGTGGCGGCGTACCCCTTGACTTACGAAAGGATCGGTCATGAGCACCGGCACCGTGAAGTGGTTCAACGCCCAAAAGGGCTTCGGTTTCATTCAGCCCGACGACGGCACCAAGGACGTCTTCGTCCATATCAGCGCGGTCGAACGCGCCGGCTTCAACGACCTTCGCGAAGGCCAGAAGATCAGCTTCGAGCTGACGACCGATCGCCGGTCCGGCAAGGTCTCGGCCGACAAGCTGCAGGCCGCGGAGTAAGCATCCGGGCTTCGGGTGGCTT
>CAXUOD010000127.1:8137-14547 GCA_964252585.1 uncultured Lichenihabitans sp.
GCTTTCGGGCGGGCTAGGAAGCGATGGTTGCAGGTTCCGGTTCGCCTCAGCGAAAGGGCCTGCTGCCTGCTCCCCGACACGAGCGGCTGATGTCGCATCGGGAGAGGCCCCGAACACCTCCCGATCCAGATCCTCGACAAGAACCTGGATGGGCGCGCCGCAAGTCGCGCCCATCCCTACATGTGTGCCTCGAGGCGAAAGTCGGGCGATCGAACCTCCGGCTCGACCGCCGACGAGCCCGGCAGACAGCGGATTCGACACGGCTGTCGTTCCGGCCCTATGACCAAGCGGAAAGCCGCCGACCTTGGATACGGGATCGAACCAAGGGTTTCGAAGCACTGGACTTCGCGGAGGTACCGGACGCCGTCCGGCACGTGAACGTGCGAAGCATTGCGGGTCGCGAACTAGCCCGCCAGGGATGGAATGATGGCTGATAATTCAGAGGAAGCGCGGGCGCGGGCCGAGGCCCGGTTCGAGAAGCTGCAGAAGACCACGGCGGAGAACGCTGCCGTATGGGCGCAATACGAGGCTTCCCGCGACGCCATGCGCGACCGGACGGCGAGCCTCAAGGAGATGCGGCTTGCCAAGGAAGCCGAAGCGGCCGAAACGGCCGCTGTCGCCGCGGCCGAGAAGGCCGCCGTCCTGGCTGCCAAGAAGAAGCGCAAGGTCGCGGTCAAGGCTTAAGGAAGCGTGTCAGGCGTTCTGCCTCGTCTGCCTCACCAGGCGTTCCAGGTCCGGTAGCTGGTCGTGATGCAGGAGAAGGACGCCATTGGCCTCGGCCAGCTGGCACGCGGATCGGGTGAAGCTGGCATTGGACACCACGACCGCGGCGTCGCCGCCGTGGAAGCCTGCCGCCGCGAAAGCCTCCTGGACGGCCTTGTTTCCGATGGACCTCGCGTGGAACTTGCATTGGATCACGATGCGACGACCGTGAGCTTCCGCGATGAGGTCGGCGCCTTGATCACCGGTCATCGGGGTGGTCTCGACCGTCCAGCCACGAGCCTGCAGGAGATTGCGGCACAGCGTCTCGTAATGCTCGCCCGAGACGATGTCCGCGTGCGAAACGGCATCCGCCGATGCGTCGTCCTCGTCCTGCAGCGTGCGCAGCAGCACTTTCCTGATGCGCGACCATCGGGCGGTTCCCCGCGTGACGCCATCGACCCTGAGGCCACGACGTCGAGCCTCGCGCAAGATGACGTTGTCGATAAAGTAGTCGACGTGATCGATCCAGGGCTGTAGCCGGTAGTTTCCGTAGCCGTCGTGTACGACGAGCTGGTTGCGCTTCACCGACAGGAGACGCGCGTGGTTCTTCGTCACGTGCCGCGCGATCCCGAACAGAAGCGCCCACCGCCGCAGGCGGAACCAGACATACCCGGCCGCCGTCGCCGAAGCGATCGCGGCCGGCACGCCGACGGCGTTCGATAGCCCCATCATGGCACCCGGTTCCCGTTCTGTTCCCCGCGCACCATAACCTAACATATGGGATCTGAAAGCCGGGTGCAGGCCTCGGCATCGTGACGTCACTCGATCGGTCGCGCCTAACGGCGACGGAAGACCTGCAGGCGCGAGCAGTACGACCGAAACCGCTTCAGTAGCGATGGCCCTCCGATTGCGGTTCCGCGTTTGGGTTGTACCCACCTTGCGACGGGCGATCCTCTGCCGGTCCGCTGTACGGGTGCTGCTCGGCTGGATGCTCGTGCTCCCCGACGGGCGCTCGAAGTTCGGGATTGTCCGCATTCCCGTGTGCGACGACAGTACTCTTTACCGAGGACAACAACGAGACCTTGGCCCCAAGATCAGCCACGGCCGAACTGTCCAATACGGCTGTATCGCCCTGTATCGTCCGTTCGAGATCGGCGAACTTCCGGTCGATACCGTCCAGAATCTCTTTCTTGAAGCTGGCAAGCTCGGCGCGAAGATCATCCGAAAGCGTCAGCACATGGGTTGCGATGTCGGTCGCATGTTTGGCGACGGCATCGATCTCTTCTTTGGCTTTATGAAGTGTGTACATCGAAACTTCCCTGACCGTCTTCGAATCAGTCGCGACCCCACGCGGTAACGCTACCCTAGAAGCCGGGCGGCGTCACAGCGCTTGTGGTGAAGATTCGGTTCGTGAGTCATGAAGCCGCGTCCGAGGACAGCTTCGTCGCTCCTTCCTGTTTCAGACAGATATGGGCCGGCTCTCAGGCGCTCGGGTCCCGCCTGACCGGCATGCGCAGGGTAAACCGTGTCTCGCTCGAATCGGAAGACACGGACAGCACACCGTGATGGGCGCGCGCGATCTCGGAGGCGATGAAGAGGCCGAGCCCCAGACCCTGTTGCCTGGGCTCCACCGCCCGCCTGGAAAACGGCTGAAACAGCCCCTCCAAAGCGGCGGGCGCGATGGGCTTGCCCGCGTTGGCGACCGACAGTTCGAACATGTCGCGCTCGATGGCCGCACGCACGCGAACGGGAGTTTGCACGCTCCCGTGCGTCAGGGCATTGCCGAGCAGGTTCGAGAACAATTGCGCGATCCGGCCCTGGTCGCAGTCGACGGGGGAAGTGAGGCCGGCGTAATCCGTTTCGATCGCGTGGTCCGGCGCGATACTCCGCAACTCGTCCACCACCTGGTTCAGCGCGGGTTCGATCGTTTCTCCCGTCTTGAAATCGAGCGTCATTCCGCTTCCGAGACGGCCGCGCGCGAAGTCCATCACATTGTCGATCAATCCGGCCATTCGGACGATGCTGCCCTGGATGAGGCCTACGATCCTGGAGCCCTTGGCATCGAGTGGGCCACGCGCGAGCAAGCGCGTACCGGCCTGGATCGAGGCCAGCGGGTTGCGCAGGTCATGGCCCAGGACCGCGATGAACTGTTCCCGCAGTTCCGATGTGGCGCGTTCGCCGATCAGATCGGCCTCGCTCGCGTCCAGACGTTTGATGGCGTCGATATGGAACCCGATGAGTTCGGCGAAGAGGCGGAACATCCCGGAGATCTCAGCTGTGCTCAAGCGGTTTGGCTTGGGGTCGATGGCGCAGAGCGTGCCGAAGAAGCTGCCGTCCGGCAACATGATCGGCATCGAGATATAGCTCTGGAACCCGTAGATCGCGGGTGTGGGATGGTCGCAGAAGGCGGGGCTGTCCGCGACATTGTCGATCGCGACGCCTTCGTGGGTCTCCTGGATCCGACGGCAGATCGTGGTCTCGACCTCGAGTTCGCCTCCGGCCTCGAGACCGAACCCGATGTCGTCCCGAACCGTGCAAGCGATCCATCGGCCCGCGGTGACGCGGGCCACCGCCGCGAACCCCATGCCCGTGGTCCGGCAGACGACATCGAGGATCGAGGGAACGGCTCCGATCCGCTGCACGAGAGCGACATCGGTCTGGACGTCGGCTTCCATGTCGCCCATCGCGTTAGTCATGGCGGATGTGTAGCGCACCCTGGTTCGGGCGTCATCATTCGGCAGAGCTTGGGGCCGGGACGACCGCGTAAGAGACAGCTCGATCGCACCCTGCGTCCGTGATCGGCACCGCGGCGTTCATCCCGCAGCCGTGATGGCTGCGGCTTCGCGCCGAGCCGTCGGAAACACGCAGGTGACCGTCGTTCCTTCGTTCGGAGCGGAATCGATCAGCACCTTGCCGTCGTGCAATTCCACGAGCGACCGCACGATGGACAGCCCCAGCCCGACACCGCGATGGCGGGAACCGCTGCTGTCCGATCGGAACCGCTCGAAGACCCGCTCCAAGACGTCGAGCGGAATGCCGCGGCCCTGGTCCGACACTTTGAACACGACCTCCCCGTCGCGTCGGAGCGCCGCCAGCGTCACGGTCTGACCCGGGAAGGAGAAGCCGATGGCATTGGACAGGAGGTTGAAGAGGATCTGCCTCAGCCGTTTTCCGTCCGCCGTGAAGGCTCCGATCCCGTCCATGGCGACGATCTGGAGCTTGATCGCATTCTCGGCGAGGCGGTCCTGCACGCCTTCGGCGGCTTCCGTCATCGTCTGGGCGATATCGACGGTGCCGAGGTTCAGTTCCATCGCGTCCATGTCGATCGTGGCGAGATCGAGAATGTCGTTGATGATGGCGAGGAGCGCCGCCGAGGACTTCGTGACATAGCCTGCGTATTCGATCTGCTTGGCGTTCAAGGAGCCGATCGAACTGTCGCCGAGGAGCTGGATGAAGCCGATGATGTTGGTCAGCGGCGAGCGCAGCTCGTAGGACACGTGGTGCACGAAGTCGTTGCGCAGCTTCTCGGCTTCGAGCAGGGCCTGGTTACGCTCCTTCAGGGCACGCTCGACGTTCACTCCGGCCGTCACGTCGATGAAGGTGAGCAGGGTCGCGCCGTCGGGCAGGGGGGCGCCGGCGCAATCCACCACCGAGCCGTCGCGGCGCTGCAGCCGCCGTTCGAAGCCGTGCCTCGCGTCGTGGAGCCCGGCCACGCTGGATCTCACCTCGGCCCAGACCGAGGGATCGAGGCTCTGGGGGAGGCAGTGCTCGGCCAGGGCGTCGATATGCGGTTGGTCCGCGAGCTTGCCGGCGTCGAGCTGCCACATCGAGGCGAAAGACGGGTTGAACAGCTTCAGCCGCCCGTCGGTCCCGAAGACCGCGACCGCCTCCTTCAACGTGTCGAGCGTCTCGCCCTGCACGCGGATCATGGCATTGAAGCGGGATTCGAGGTGATAGCGTTCCGTAACGTTGTCGAAGAGGTAGATCACCCCTCCCTTGAGGTTCGGGTTGGTGACGACCCGAAGGGCGCGGCCGTCGGGAAGGTACCAGATGGCCTCGTCCGTCTCGACCGCCTGGTAGCTCGCCATGAGCCCCGCCTTCCAGGCCCGGTAATCCGCCTGTTCGGGCAAGCGCCGCTCCGCGCGCAGCCGGTCGAGGATCTCGCCGTCGGAGGGGTGCCCGTCGAGGAAAGCGGCATCGAGCCCCCACAGGACCCGATAGGCCGCGTTGTAGAAGGTCAGTCGCTTCGAGCGGTCGAAGATCGCGACCGCGGTCGAGAGTTGGTCCAGTGTCCGGGCCTGCGAGTCCATCTGCTTGGCGAGGTCGTCGCGCAGCGTGTCGATCTCGGCGAGATCGACCGCGATCCCGGCCGAACCGAAGCGCCCGGGCACTTCGAGCACGTCGAGGCTGTGGCGCTCCCCCGCCACGACGGCCGCCACGCGGCCCTGCCAGAACGAACCGGCGGTCCGCGCGGCCGTGGCGGCATCGCGCGCCTGGGCGTCCAGAAGTTCGAGGTTGCCGGCCACCGCATCGGTGGTGTCGCGCGCTTCGACGGCCCTGGCATAGGCCTGGCTCACCCAAGCGGTGCGACCCGCGGTGTCGCGCAGCCACGCCGGGTTCGGCATGGCATCGAGCAGGGCGCGCCAAAGATCATTCTCCCCGATCACCGCCGCGTGGCGGTCGCGCAGTCGCGAGAGCTCCAGCCGGTCGCCGGACACGTCCCGGAGCCGCAGGATCGCTCGTCCGCCGATGGCTCGCCCTTCGGCCTCGATATGGCGGCCCGCCACCGTGACGAGAGCGATGCGGAAGCCTTCGCCGCGGCTTCGAAGACGTTCCACCGCATGATCGAGTTGCTGAGCCGCCGCGGCCGGCAGCCAGGCTCCGAACCCGAGGATGCGGCGCGGGACCAGGACATCGGAGACGAGGGAAAGATCGCCCTCGATATCGGGTTCCCCGGTCGACGAGCGCCAGGCCACGACGATTTGGGATTCAGCCGACAGGAACATCTGGGCCCGGTCGAGCCGGGCGCGGAGGTCCGCCAATTCCTCGTTGAGCTGACGTTCGTTCTCGGTCCAACGGCGACGGCCCGCAAGGTGCAGCAGCGCCGTCACGGTCGAGAACAAGGTGAGGCCCACGAGGAGCGAAACACCGGCGATCTCGCCATGCTCCGCCATGCGGTCGATCGAGAAACCCCGAACATCGGCCGAGGGCCAGGCCGCGGGAATCGTACTCGCAAGCGCACCGACGGTGGCCGCGGCGGTCGCGGCTTTGGCCGTCGCCGTCTTGGCCGAAGCCGCAAGGGCTGCGGCGATCCGGGTGTTTCGTCCCGACGGTGCGCTGTGGAACGATGGCCGGACGACTCTCGCGCCACCCACCGTTGGGCTTGCCGCGGGAAGGCCGTCGAACAGACAACACCCTCTTTGCGCAGACTCAGCCCTTTTCAGGCGCTGCCGCCACTCCATAAGCCGTGCCCCCTGCGCCCGTGCGACGCCGTCCCCCGTGGAGCCGCCGACGCCATCTCGGGGACCTCCGCCAAGAGCCCTCCGAATCGCTGAAAGCATAGTCTCAGCCGGCTCGCTTTCGAAAGCCGTTAATCACCGCGACCGATATGGCTCGACGGCTGTGGCGCGAACGTCACGGCGCTGGTTGCAGAGTGGAAAAATCGGCCGGGGGGGGCCGGGGGGGGGGGGGCCCCCCCCCCGCGCGTC
>CAXUOD010000127.1:14557-15274 GCA_964252585.1 uncultured Lichenihabitans sp.
GGGGGGCGCTAACGTCAGGGCGGTGGTGGCAGTGTGGAAAAAATCGGCGGCCGGACGATGGTCTGGTCGGGCCGCCAGAATCGTTCAAGCGGATCCGCGGTGCGAATCGGGACCTGGTTCAGTAGCGATAGTGGTCTGACTTGAAGGGCCCTGCGGGCGGCAAGCCGAGGTAAGTAGCCTGCGGTGCCGTCAGCTTGGTCAATTTCACGCCGATCTTTTCGAGATGCAGCGACGCCACCTTCTCGTCGAGGCTCTTCGGCAGGACGTAGACCTGGTTCTCGTACTGCCCCGGCTTCGTCCAGAGCTCGATCTGGGCGAGGGTCTGGTTGGTGAAGGAGGCCGACATGACGAAGGACGGGTGGCCGGTGGCGTTGCCGAGGTTCACGAGCCGCCCCTCCGACAGGAGGATGATGCGCTTCTGATCCGGGAACTCGATCTCGTCGACCTGCGGCTTGACGTTGCTCCACTTCAGGTTCTTGAGACCCGCGACCTGGATCTCGGAATCGAAGTGACCGATGTTGCACACGATGGCGCGGTCCTTCATGGCCCGCATGTGGTCGAGCGTGATGACGTCGACGTTGCCGGTGGCGGTCACGAAGATGTCGGCGCGGGGCGCCGCGTCTTCCATGGTCGTGACCTCGTAGCCTTCCATGGCGGCCTGAAGCGCGCAGATCGGGTCGATCTCCGACACCATCACGCGGCAGCCGGCGTTGCGCA
>CAXUOD010000128.1:0-15200 GCA_964252585.1 uncultured Lichenihabitans sp.
CCAAGCCAAAGCAGCAAACCCAACCGCCAACGCCCCAAAGCCGCCATCCGCGTTCGCCGATGGGGGACATCGAAGAACGGGCTGAACGAACAAACCCCGATCACATGCGGTCGCGTTGCGTCCCTCAGTTGAGGAAGCAGCGGTGGCCGTAGGGGCCGGGATGCGTTCCGACCGGGCACAGGCGCGGCGCCGCACACCCTCCGAGCGAGACGCAGGTCAGGGTCAAGGCGATCAGAGCAAGACAGAACTTCATCGAGGCCTCACGCGGACTGGTTCAAAGGCGTCCCACAGCGTCAATGGCATCGAAACCATAACGAAAGCGGAATCGCCTCTTCTCGCTGCGTCCCGGAATGGGGCCGCCTCAAGCGCGCATTTCGATCCCGCGAGGGTCGTAGGCCGCGCCGTCGAGGCGCTTTGCCGGCCTCCGCTCGCCGATGAGCTCGACCTCGAAGCCGGACGACGCCCTCGCCAAGTCCTTCGGCACATAGGCCAAGGCCAGCGATCGGCCGACGCCGTGGCCGTAGCCGCCCGACGTCACCCACCCCACGACCTTGCCATCGTGCCAGACGGGTTCGTCGCCGATCGCATCGGCGTCGCCCGCCTCGATCGCGAAGGTCACGAGCCGCAGGGGACCGCCACCATCGGCCTTGGCCTTTTCGGCCGCGGCACGGCCGACGAAATCGCCCTTGCCCCAATCGACGAAGCGGCCGAGGCCCGCCTCTTCCGGACCATAGATCGGGCGGAACTCGCGAGCCCAGGTGCCGAAGCTCTTCTCGAGGCGCAAGGCATTCAAGGCCCGACCGCCCACGAGCCTCAGCCCCAGCGGCGCTCCGGCCCCGGTCAGGCCTGCGTAGAGCGCGCGCTGGCTGTCGGCCTTGCACCAGATTTCATAGCCGAGGCCGCCCGTGAAGCTGACGCGGCCGACGAAGGCCGGCACCATGCCGACCGCCATGGGCGTGAAGCTCATGAACGGAAAGGCTGCGGTCGACAGGTCCTCCATCACGAGACTCTGCAGCAGCGCGCGGCTCTGCGGCCCCGCGACCGAGAAGCCGACATATTCCGCCGCGCAGGGCCGGACCACGACACCGCCGTCCGCGGGCTTGAAGCGGTCGAACCATCGCATGTAGTAGGTCTCGGCCGCCAGGGTACCGACCAGGAAGAAGCGGTCTTCCGCCAACCGAGCCACCGTGAAATCGCCGATCAGCTTGCCGTTCTCGTTCAACATGGGCGAGAGCACCATCCGGCCTTGCCCGGGCAGCCGGTTCGCCATGACGCGCGACAGGAACGCGGCCGCTTTCGGGCCAGTCACCTCGAACTTGCCGTAGTTGGAAATCTCGATCAGCCCGACGCCTTCGCGCACCGCGCGGCACTCGGCACCGACGTGATCGTGCGCCTCGGAGCGGCGGAAGGTGACCTGCTCCTCGGGTTTCGTCCCCTTCGGAGCGAACCAGAGCGGATGTTCGAGGCCGCAATAATCGCCGAAGAAGGCTCCCTCGGCTTTCAGCGCGTCGTAGACGGGCGTCGTTCGCAGCGGACGCGCGGCCGGGAGTTCCTCGTTGGGAAAACGGATGCGGAAGCGCCGGCCATAGTTCTCGCGCACCTTGGCGTCGGTATAGGCCATGGTGGTCCAATCGCCGTAGCGCGACACGTCCATGCCCCAGACGTCGAAGCCGGGATCGCCGTCGACCATCCAGTTGGCGAGCGTCAGTCCGACGCCGCCGCCCTGGCTGAACCCCGCCATCACGGCGCAGGCCACCCAATAGTTCCTGAGCCCCCGGACGGGGCCGATCAGCGGGTTGCCGTCGGGCGAGAAGGTGAAGGGGCCGTTGACCACCTTCTTCAACCCGGCCTTGCCGATCGCCGGGAAATGCTCGAACCCGACTTCGAGGCTCGCGGAGATGCGGTCGAGGTCGTCGGGCAGCAGGTTCTGGCCGAAATCCCACGGGGTCTCGCGCGGTGACCAGGGTTTGCCGTTCTGCTCGTAAGTCCCCATCAACATGCCGCCCCGCTCCTGGCGCATGTAGATCTCGCCCTCGAAATCGATGCAGTGGATCTGTTCCTTCTGCCCGACGAGTTCGGGCATGTCCTCGGTGATCAGGTAGTGGTGCTCCATGGCGAGGACCGGGAGTTCCAGGCCCACCATGCGGCCCACCTCGCGCGCCCAGAGGCCGCCGGCATTCACGACGTGCTCGGCCCGGACGTTGCCATGTTCCGTGATGACGTCCCAGGTGCCGTCGGGCCGCGGCTGCAGGTCGGTGACCCGGCACTGCCGCTCGATCGTGGCGCCCTTGATCTGCGCCGATTTGGCGTAGGCATGGGTGACCCCGTAGGGGTCGACATGGCCTTCGATCGGGTCGTAGAGGCCGCCGACGAAATGCCTTTCGTCCATCAGCGGGAAGAGCGCCTTGGCCTCGCGGGTGGAGACGAGTTCGAGGTCCATGCCGAGATAGCGGCCCCGCGCCTTGGCCATCTTCAGCCAATCGAGCCGCTCCGGCGTGCCGGCCAGCATCACGCCGCCCGTGAGATGCACGCCGCAGCTCTGGCCGGACAGCGCCTCGATCTCCTTGTAGAGCTCGATCGTATATTGCTGGAGCTTCGCGACGTTGGGGTCGCCGTTGACCGTGTGCATGCCGCCCGCGGCATGCCAGGTGGAGCCCGCCGTGAGCTCGGCCCGCTCCAGCAGCAGGACGTCCGACCAGCCCGCTTTCGTCAGGTGGTAGAGCACGCTGGCACCGACGACGCCGCCGCCGATCACGACCACCTTCGCGTGGGTTTTCATGGAATAGGACCTTTCGTCAGGAGGGGATCGACCCTTCTTCCGTCAGCGGGGGCAATGCGGACGGAGCAAGGAAGCGGATGGCAACCAAGGAGCCGCGGAGGTTCCCCTCATCCGGCCTTCGGCCACCTTCTTTCGCAAGCGGGAGAAGGATCGCACGCCCCTGAGTCGCGTGCATTCTCGTCACGGTGCGTCCTCGACGACGGGCAGGTCGCCTGACGGCTCGGCCACGACCTCGGCGAAGCGGCGGATCAGCCAGGAGCGGAACAGGGCCACGGCCTCGTCGAGGTCCTCCGGCGCCGTCACGAGGTAGTAGCCGTAGCCCGAGGCGAGCCGCGTCTCGAACGGGCTGACGAGGCGCCCGGCCTCGAGGTCGTCGCGGAACAGCATGGGGTCGACGAGCGCCAGGCCGTCCCCCGACAAGGCGTATTGCACGGCGAGTTGCGCCGTATCGAATACGATGCCGCGGTCGACCGCGAGGTCGGGCCGGCCCATGGCGCGGGCCATCAGTTGCCACATGTGCTGGTGCGGCCGTCCGCCGATCCTGACGTGCAGCAGGTCGTGCCGGGCCACCAGCTCCGGCAGGTCCGGCCGGCCCGACCCGCCGGCCAGAGCCCCTGGGGCGCAGAGCACGGCCAGGCGTTCCATCCAAAGGAGATCGTTGATGGCATCGGTGACGCGCGGCTCGGAGTAGCTGATCGCGATGGCGGATTCGCCGTCGGGCTCGCCGGAGGGCCGCGACGCGATCTCGATCGTCAGTTCCGCATGTTCGGCCCGGAAATCGCGCAGGATCGGGATCGCCAGCTGGAACGCGAAGGTGGGCGGCAAGGCCACCCGCAGGATGCGCTTCGGCATCCCCCGTTCCTTGATGATATCGCCGAGCGCCTGGTCGATCCGGTCGAAGCTCCTGGTCACGACCGGCAGGAGGTGCCGGCCGGCCTGGGTCAACACCAGGTGCGGCGGGCGCCGCTCGAAGAGCGGCGTGCCGAGGAACTTCTCGAGCACGATGACGTGGCGGCTGACGGCACTCTGGGCCACGGTGAGGCTCGCGGCCGCAGCCGTGAAACTCCCGTATTGGCCGGCCGCCTCGAAGGCCCGCAACGCATTCAACGGCAGCCACTGCCGGTCCATCGTATGGGAACTTCCGGGGCGGGCCTTCATGGCTCAGCCGATCCTGGTGCGGCCGAGGACGTCCTCGGCGAGGTCGAAGCCGAGCCCGGGACGGTTGCCAAGCACGATCGCGCCCTCGTGGTCGACCTGCAGCGGCTCGGCCATGGCGAAGTCGCGACGCTCGAGGCTCCACTCGGGCGGATCGAAGGGGAACTCGAGGAAAGGCGCGTCGGCGACCCCGGCCACGAGATGGGCATTGGCCAGGACCCCGATGCCGTTGGTCCAGGTGTGCGGCGTGAAGACGAGGTTATGGGCCTCGGCCATGGCGGCGACGCGGCGCAGGCCCGTGATGCCGCCGACCAGCGCCGCATCAGGCTGCAGCACGTCGAGGCAGCCTTCCGTGATGAGGTCCCGGAACTCGTAGAGTTCGCGGGTCATCTCGCCGCCCGCGATACGGATGTCGACCGTGTCGCGCAGCCGCCGCATGCCCTCGCGGTCGCCGCGATGCAGCGGCTCCTCCATCCAGTAGACGCCGATCTTCTCGAGTTCGCGCGCCACCTGGACCGCATCCTTGAGACTCCAGGACGGGTAGGCATCCCAGGACATGCGCCAGCCCTGATTGCAATCGACCATGAGGTCGAGCCTCTGGCCGACCCGCGCCCGCACGGCTTCGAGCGCCGCCACGTCCTTGCGCCAGTCGCCGCGGTGGAAGCGGATCTTAAGCGCCGGGAAACCGAGCCCGAGGTAGCGCTCCGCCGCGTCGGCGAGTTCTGCCGGCGCCCGCAGCGTGCCCGACGAGGCATAGGCCTTGACGGTTCCGTTGAGCCCGCCGAGGAGCCGCCACACGGGTTGCCCCGTGATCTTGCCGGCGAGATCCCATAGGGCGAGGTCGAGCGGCCAGGGTCGGCCCCAATGGAACTGGATGTTGTTCAAGACCCGCCAATGGCGCTCGATGGCCAGTGCGTCCTGCCCGACGAAGAGGTGCTCGTGGCCGGCGAAGCCCAGCATCGTGTCGCCGGAGGCGATGCCGGTGAACCCCGCGTCGGTGTGGACCCGAACGATCGTCGCGTCGAAGCTGCGGCGCGGCTGGGTGTCCCAGCTCGCGTTGAAGGGCGGGTCGAGCGGCAGCCGGTGATGCGTGATCTCGATAGCGGTGATCTTGACCTCGGCCGTCATACCCCGTTCCTCTGCTGTGCCGTCACTTGTAAGCCGTCCAGATGGTTTTGAGGTCGGTATATTTCTCGACCGCGTGGGGCGAGCGGTCCCGGCCGAAGCCGGATTGCTTGAAGCCGCCGAAAGGGGTCGCGAGCGACGACTTGTCGAAGCTGTTGACCCAGACGGTGCCGGCCCGGATCGCCGCCGTGAGGCGGTGCGCGGCGTGCATGTTCTCGGTCCAGACCGCGGCCGCGAGGCCGTAGATCGTGCCGTTGGCGAGGCGGATCGCCTCGTTCTCGGTCTCGAACGGCGTGACGGCGAGCACGGGGCCGAAGATCTCCTCCTGGACGATGCGGGCTTCGGGCGCAGCGCCGTCGAGAATCGTGGGCTCGACGTAGAAGCCGCCTGTCTCGGCGAGCGCACGCCCGCCGCCGCAGCGCAGCGTGGCGCCTTCGCGGCGCCCGATCTCGATATAGGACAGCACCCGCTCCATGTGCTTTTCCTCGATCAGCGCCCCCATCTGCGCCGCTGGGTCGAGGGGGTGGCCGAGCGGGATCTCGGCGCGCTGCACGGCCACGATCTTCTCGACGAGCGTCTCGCGGATGCTCTCATGCGCGATGACGCGCGACCCGGCGTGGCAGGTCTCGCCCTGGTTGTAGAAGATCCCCCAGGCGATCCCCGAGGCCGCGGCGTCGAGGTCGGCGTCCGGCATCACGACATGCGGGCTCTTGCCGCCGCATTCGAGGCTGACGCGCTTCATGTTGCTCTGCCCCGCATAGCCGAGCATCAGCTTGCCGACTTCGGTCGAGCCGGTGAACGTGACCATGTCGACATCGCCGTGGAGCGCGAGGGGTCGGCCGACGGCCTCGCCGAACCCCGTCAGTACGTTGAACACGCCGTCCGGCAGACCGGCCTCGGCCGCCAGGGCCGCGAGGCGGATGGCCGTGAGCGAGGATTGTTCGGCGGGCTTCAGGATGACGGAATTGCCGGCCAGCAGGGCGGGTCCGATCTTCCAGGCCGAGATGATCAGCGGGTAGTTCCAGGGCACGATCGCGGCCACGACACCGAGCGGCTCGCGCCGCAGCATGGCGGCGTCGTTCGGGCCGACCGGCGCCAGTTCGTCGACGAGCTTGTCGGCCATCTCGCCGTAATATTGGATGCAATCGGCCGCGAAGGGCACATCGACCGCGAGGGAATTGCCGATCACCTTGCCGACGTCGAGCGTTTCGAGCAGCGCCAGCTCGTCGAGGTTCTCGCGGATCAGCGCCGCGAAGCGCAGCATCATGGCTTTCCGGGCGGAGGGCGAGACGTGACGCCAGCGGCCGTCCTCGAAGGCACGCCTGGCGCTGGCCACGGCCGCATCGACATCGGAGTCCGCGTTCTCGGCCACCTCGGCGACGATACGGCCGTCGATCGGCGAAATCCGCGCGAAAGCCCGGCCGGAGGCGGCGCTGACGTAGCGGCCCTCGATGAAGGACCGGCCCTCGATACGGAGGGCCGCGGCGCGCGCTTCCCAGCCGGAGCGGGAGGTGGGGCGATCGAGCATGGAAAACCTCGAGAAGGGGATGAAGATCGGTGCCCGTCAGCGCCCTCGATGAACGGCTTGGCGGCCGCGCTTACGCGGCCAGAACGGAGCGGGCGAGATGCAGCAGATCGGCGTCGCAGGCCTCGCGCCGCGTCGAACGGATCATGGCGACGTTTTCGGGCCGGGCCATCTGGGCCGCCAGGCCCTCCGGCGTGACCCCGGCGAACTCGGCCGCGAGCGAAAGGTCGAGGCCGACCTGCCGCGCGAGCCTTTCGTAAGCGACGATGAACCCTTGAGCCGAAGGCGCGGCGCCCATGGCGGCCGCGCAGCCCGCGAAAGCCTCTTCGGAACCTTCGACGGTCCAGGGCAGAGCCGCCAGCATGGCAATGCCGACCGCACGCCCATGGTGCAGCGGCCGCAACGAGGCCAGCGCATGGCCGATGTTATGCGCGATGGCGGTACCGCAATTATCGATGGCCGTGCCGGCCAGCGCCGCGGCGCGCTGCAGCCCCTCCCGCGCCGCCAGGTCGGCCGGCCTCGTCACGGCGGCTTCGAGGTGTCGGGCCACGAGCCGGATCGCCTCGTGGGCGTAGAGGTCGTTGGCCGGATGGGCATTGCGGTTGGTCGCGGCCTCGACCGCATGCACGAGCGCATCGATGCCTGTCGCGGCCGTGAGAAAGGCCGGCAGCGACACCGTCAGTTCGGGGTCGAGCAGCACCTCGTCGGGTTTCAGCGCCTCGCCCCAGAACCAGCGCTTGGCGTGATCCTCGCCGGACAGGATGGCGGTGCGTGTCGTCTCCGACCCCGTCCCCGAGGTCGTCGGGAGGACGATCGTCTTCAATCGGTCGGCCGGCAGCGGGTTGGCGCAGAGCGCGTAATGCGCCGCGGGCTCCGCGGCGCCCGCCACGCCGGCGACGGCCTTGCCAAGGTCCAGCGCCGAGCCGCCGCCGAGCGCCACGAGGAGTTCCGCACCCGTGTCGCGCGCCAGCCGGGCTGCAGCGTCGGCCTGGGCCTCCGAAGGATCGCTCTTGATGTCGGTGAAGAGCGTGACCGCGAAGCCGCCCTCCCGCAGCAGGCTCGAGACCTCGTCGATCATACCGGTTGGTTTGAGCCCCGGGTCGGCCACGAGCAGCACGGATGCACCAGCCGCCACGAGGCCCGCCGCGAGACCCGACAGTTCGCGCCGGGCACCGGCGCCGCAGGTGATGCGCGGCACGCGTGCCATCTGATGAACGGTCATGATCGCTCCCGGAGCCGGCCGCCGTGTGACGGGCATGCACCATGGAGCGGGAACCCAGAGGCTGCGGCAACATCGAAAAAAAGATGAAGCGCGCGAATTTTGCGGCATGCGGCTTCGAGCGGCCCGGCTCAGCCCCTGAGCGTCGCCCCGGTTTTCTTGGACACGGCCTCGACGATACGCCGACTGATGCCGTCGAGTTCGACGTCGGTCAGCGTCTTGTCCTTCGGCTGCAGGGTCACGGCGAGTCCGATCGACTTTTGTCCCTCGGGCATTCCCTTGCCGTCGTAGACGTCGAAGACGGAGACGCCCGCCACCAGCGCCCGGTCGGCGCTCTGGGCCGCGCCGACGAGATCGGCGGCCGCGATCCCACGATCCACGAGGAAGGCGAAATCCCGCTCGACCGGCATGAGGTCGGAGAGAATCAGTTTCGGCCGGGCCCTGGTGGGCCGGGCCTTCGGGGCCGGCAAGGCGTCGAGAATGATCTCGAAGCACGAGACGGGTCCGGCGACGTCGAGGCGTTTCAGCACCTCGGGATGGAGTTCCCCACAGACGCCGATCACGGTTTTCGGCCCCATGCGGAACGTGAGGCTGCGCCCGGGATGGAGGTAGCCAGGGCCGCCCGCCACCGCCTGCACGGCGGCCGGCGAGACGCCGAGGGCCGCGATCAGCGCCATGGCGTCGGCCTTGCTGTCGAACATCTCCACCGGGAGGGCGGTAGCGGACCAGTGCCGCCCGGCCCCGGCCGACCGAGCCGTGCCGCGACGCAGTCCGGCCGCCGCGATCCGCTGGTCGGCTTCGCCATCGCCGAGGAAGACCTGTCCGACCTCGAACAGCGCCACGTCGCCCATGCCCCGCGCCGCATTGCGACCGGCCGCCGCGACGAGCCCGGGCAGGAGGCTCGGCCGCATGGTCGAGAGTTCCGATGCGATCGGGTTCGCGAGCTGCAGCTCGGGCGCTCCCCCGCCGAAGAGCCGCGCCTGCTCGTCCGATACGAAGCTCCAGGTCACGGCCTCCAGGAGACCCTCGCCGGCAAGCGTGCGCTTGGCGAGGCGGGTGCGTTTCTGCAGCAGCGTCAGGACGGGCCGGGACACGCCGGGGTCGCGCGGCAGCGGCTGCGACTCGACACGGTCGAGACCGGCGATGCGGACGATCTCCTCGACGAGATCGGCCTTGCCGTGGACGTCCGGGCGCCAGCTCGGCGCCCGCGCCACGATCCACCCGCTGTTATCGGGATGCCCGACGAGGTCGAAGCCGAGCTTCTCCAGGATGCGCTGCATGTCGGAGCCCGGCAGGTCGAGCCCGGTCAGGCGCATCACCTCGCTCATGGGGAAATCGATGCGATGGTCGGGCCGCGGCACCTCGCCGGCGAGGCGGAGATCCGACGCCTCGCCACCACAGAGGTCGAGAACCAGCGCGGTGGCGAGATCGAGACCCGGCAGGCAAAACGCGGGATCGACGCCGCGCTCGAAGCGATATCGCGCATCGCTGGCGATCCCGAGCTTTCGGCCCGTCTGGGCCGTGGCGGTCGGATCCCAAAGTGCACTCTCGATCAGCACGTCGACCGTGGCTGCATCGCAACCCGAGGCTTCGCCGCCCATGATGCCGGCGATCGATTCCGGTCCGTGGTCGTCGGCGATGACCAGCACGGAAGGGTCGAGCCCGTAAGTCCTGCCGTTCAGCGCGGCGAGCGTCTCGCCTTCCCGCGCCCGCCGAACCACGATGTCACCTGCGACCTTGGCGGCATCGAAGACGTGCAACGGCCGGCCCTGATCGAAGGTCATGTAGTTCGTGATGTCGACCAGCGTATTGATGGGCCGCAGCCCGATCGCGGTGAGCCGGCGCTGCATCCAGGCGGGCGATGCGCCGTTCCTCACGCCGCGCACCAGGCGAAGCCCGAAAGCCGGGCAGAGGTGTTCGTCCTCGGGCGCGAGGTCGAGCCGCACCGCGACCGGCTCGGCGAATCGGGCCTCGATAGCCGGAATAGCGACCGGTTTCAGCCGGCCGAGGCCGGCCGCCGCAAGGTCGCGCGCGATCCCATGGACGCCGGCGGCATCGGGGCGGTTCGGCGTGAGCGCCACGTCGATCACCGGATCGTCGAGCCCGGCATAGGCCCCGTAGGACATGCCGACCGGCGCATCTCCGGGGAGCTCCATGATCCCGTCGTGGTCTTCGGAGAGCTCGAGCTCCGCCGCCGAACACAGCATGCCGTTCGACTCGACCCCCCGGATGACGCCCGCCGCGATGGTCAGGTCCTTGCCGGGAATATAGGTGCCGGGGGCCGAGAAAACGCTGACGAGGCCGGTTCGCGCATTGGGCGCGCCGCATACGACCTGGACGGGCGTGCCGCTTCCCGTGTCGACCGAACAGACCCGGAGGCGGTCGGCATTGGGGTGCTGCGCGGCCTCGATGACCTTGGCGATGGTAAAGCCGCGCAGTTTCGCGGCCGGGTCTTCGACACTTTCCACCTCGAGACCCACGCGGGTCAGCGTCTCGGTGATGTCAGCGAGCGAGGCCTCGGTCTCGAGGTGGTCCTTGAGCCAGGAGAAGGTGAATTTCATAGTTGAAGACGCGCCCTATCAGCGTGACTTGACGACGAGCTTGACGGCAAGCGCAAGCTTCTGCTCAGCGGGTAGCGACCGGATTGCAACGATGGCTTGCTCGGCGCTGTCGATCAAGTCGAGCGTCCCGCTGCGGCTGAACGAAAACGGTTCGGGGTTGTAATCTGCATCGTGACGGGCATCCTGCAGGGCGGCAAAAGTCACGGCGACGGCTTCGATCATCTCGTCTCTGGACGTCTTTTGTCGCGATGCATTGAGGACAGATCGTGCTCTTGCATGTTCCAACGCGCGATAGATCGGCGTGAAAACGCTGTACGGTTGTCGCCACCCGACCACAGTGTATGAAACAGCGCATAATAGGCGCTGGACGCGGATCGTCTGAGAGAAACGGATTTCGGACGTCCGATGTCACGCCGGGCCAACTCGCGAGCCAGTTCGATCAGGTCATCGGGCTTCATCGAACCGATGCCTCGGGACGATCGGACTCATCGGCCATCTCCTCCCCCGCGCGGTTCAGGCGGACATAAGGGAAGCGCTGTTCGCCGATCGCGATCAAGGCATCGCTCACCGCCGTCATGGCGCCAATGTAGCGGCGGCCACCGACCGACGGCGTGCCAGTCGGCAAGGTCACCACGACATACAGGGCCTCCTCGTCGGCGCTGTCTCGTCGGTGTTCGACCGCGACTGACTCCACCGACACGGGATGGAGCGCCTCCCGCACAGCGGTCTCGATGATCCGCTCCAAATCCCCTGCCATCGCCTTCTCCCGTCTGCCTACCCCGTCAGGCCACCCGCCAGCGTCGGGATGTCGAGCGGGCGGAAGCCGTAGTGGTTCAGCCAACGGACATCGGCGTCGAAGAAGGGCCGCAGGTCGGGCATGCCGTATTTCAGCATGGCGATGCGGTCGATGCCCATGCCCCAGGCAAACCCCTGGTACTCGTCGGGATCGATGCCGCAATGGCGCAGCACGTTGGCATGCACCATGCCGCAGCCGAGGATCTCGAGCCAATCCTCGCCTTCCCCGAAGCGGATCTCGTCGCCCCTGCGGGCGCACTGGATATCCACCTCCATCGAGGGCTCGGTGAAGGGGAAGAACGACGGCCGGAACCGCATGGTGACGCGGTCGACCTCGAAGAAGGCGCGGCAGAACTCCTCCAGCACCCATTTCAGGTTGGCGAGATTGGCGCGCTTGTCGATGACCAACCCCTCGACCTGATGGAACATCGGCGTGTGGGTCTGGTCGCTGTCGCAGCGGTAGGTGCGCCCCGGGCAGACGACGCGGATCGGCGGCGCCTGGGCCAGCATGGTCCGGACCTGGACCGGGGAGGTGTGGGTGCGCAGCAGGCGACGGTCGCCGTCGGGCTTCGGATGGAAGAAGAACGTGTCGTGCATCTCCCGTGCCGGGTGGCCGACCGGGAAGTTCAGGGCGGTGAAATTGTAGAAGTCGCTCTCGATGTCGGGGCCTTCGGCCACCGCGAAGCCCATGTCGGCGAAGATCGCCGTGATCTCGTCCGTCACCTGGCTGATCGGATGGAGTCGACCGGCCAACACCGGCGCATCACGCACCGGGAGCGAGACGTCGAGCGTCTCAGCCGCGAGCCGCGCCGCGAGCGCCTGCGTCTCCAGGGTCTCGCGGCGTTGGGCGAGCGCCGCCAGAACCCGGTCCTTCAGGAGGTTCAGGGCCGCGCCCTTGGCCTTGCGCTCGTCGGGCGCCATACGCCCGAGCGTCGCCATCAAGGCCGACACGGACCCCTTCTTGCCGAGCGCCGACACACGGACGGCGTCGAGCGTCGTCTCGGTCTCGGCCGCCCCGATCTCGGCCAGAATATTCCGTTCGAGTTCGGCCTCGTCGACCATGGATCGTGACACCTTGCAGTCAGGCCGCGCGCCTCGACGGCAACGCGACCTCTGTCGTCCTGCGTCAGGCGGCGACTGCCGGCAACGCGCTCTTGGCCTTCTCGACGATGGCCTTGAAGGCCTCCGGCTCGCTGATCGCGAGGTCGGACAGCACCTTGCGGTCGAGCTCGATACCGGCCTTGTTGAGGCCGTCGATGAAGCGGCTATAGGTCAGGCCGAGTTCCCGAACCGCGGCGTTCAAGCGCTGGATCCATAGCGCCCGGATCGTGCGCTTCTTGTTCTTGCGGTCGCGGTAGGCATATTGCATCGAACGATCGACGGCCGCTTTGGCGGTGCGGATCGTATTCTTGCGCCGGCCGTAGAAGCCTTTGGCGGCATCGAGAGTCTTCTTGTGCTTGGCGTGTGATGTCACGCCGCGTTTGACGCGGGCCATGGATGATCTCTTTCACGTGAAAACGAGGAAACTGCAGGCGCGACGTTCAGGCGTTGGGCAGAAAGAACCGCTTGATATTGTCGCCGTCCGTCTTGAACAGCACTGCCGTGCCGCGCAGGTTGCGGATCTGCTTGTTGGTCCTCTTGATCATGCCATGCCGTTTGCCGGCCTGAGCATAGAGCACCTTTCCGGTGCCGGTGATCTTGAAGCGCTTCTTGGCGCCTGATTTGGTCTTCAACTTGGGCATTTGGCTCTCATGCGGGCCTCCACCGGCAGATGCCGGAGGGCCCATCGTGTTCGAGGACGAGCAGAAGAACCGCCACGGCAGCCCTGGCAGGCCGGACGGTTCGTGAAGAGCGCGCCTTATAGGCGCAATGCTCGCGCGAGGGCAAATGATTTCGTGTCCGTTGCGCGAGACGGCCGTTGACGCCGGCCCGGCGCCGCGCCTATAGACACGCTTTCGAGGCGCTTCGGCGCCGGCTTGCTCGCGTGGTCGTCCGGCCTCTCGGCGCCACTCTCAGGAACCAAAGATGGCGAATACTCCCTCGGCCAAGAAGGCCGTCCGCAAACTCGCTCGCCGCACGGCCATCAACCGCATGCGCCGGAGCGCGATGCGCACGCAGCTTCGCAAGGTCGAGGAAGCGATCGCCAGCGGAGATGCGGCCGCGGCCCGTACCGCTCTGACCGCGACCGAATCCGTGGTGATGCGTTCGGCCCAGAAGGGGATCATCCACGCCAATACGGCGTCCCGGAAGGTCTCGCGCCTCTCGGCCCGCGTGAAAGCCCTCGACGCCAAGGCCGGTTAACGCCGGCTTGGTCAGAGGCGCCGGCATCCGTCGCGCGACGGGCGTCGTTCAGGGCGGATCGGTTCTTGAGCCATCACGCATAGCCGGTCGGTAGCGCATCGAGGAAAGCCTCGGCTTCCGCCACGATTGCGGCGCGGCGCTCCTCGCCCCATCGCGCGATGGTCCGATACGGCATGGCAAGGCGGTGGTTTGCGGAAAGCTTTCCGGCGTTGCGGATCATGAAGGCCCAGTACAGATAGTTGAACGGACATGCTTTCGGGCCGGTTCCGATCTTCGGGCTGTAAACGCAGCTTCCGCAGTAGTCCGACATGCGGTTGATATAGGTGCCTCCGGCCGCGTAGGGTTTGGAACTCATCAGTCCGCCATCCGCGTAGATCGACATGCCGTGGACGTTGGGGAGTTCCACCCAGTCGTAGGCGTCGGCGTAGACGCAGAGGTACCATTCCTCGATCTCGGCCGGTGCGATGCCGGCCAGCAGCGCGAAATTTCCCGTGATCATCAGCCGGTTGATGTGATGGGCATAGGCCTGGTGCCTCGTATCGGCGATCGCCTGGTAGAGGCAGTTCATCTCGGTCTCGCCCGACCAGTAGAACGCCGGGAGCGCCCGCATGGCCCCGAGTGCATTGCTGTCCTTGTAGCCGGGCATGCGCAGCCAATAGATGCCGCGGATATATTCCCGCCAGCCGAGGATCTGACGCACGAACCCTTCGACGGCGTTCAGGGGCGAAAGACCGGACGCATAGGCCTGCTCGGCCCGGGCGCAGACCTCCCGCGCCGTCAGGAGCCCGGCGTTGAGGTAAGGTGACAGCGTAGCGTGGTACAGGAAGGGCTGGCCGGACCGCATCGCGTCCTGGTAGTCGCCGAAGGACGGCAGGGCATCGGCCACGAAGGCCTCGAGCGCCTCGAGCGCCTGCTGCCGCGTCACGGCCCAGCCGAACCCGGCTAGGTCGCCGAAATGAGCGGGAAAGCGCGCAGCGACGAGCGCCATCACGTCGCGCGTGGTGGTGTCGGGCTCGAAGCGCAGCCGCTCGGGCGACGCGAGGTCCGGCGGCAAGGGCTTGCGGTTGTCGGTATCGAAGTTCCAGCGGCCCCCGATGGGCCCGCCGTCTTCCATGAGCAGACCCGTACGCTCCCGCATGAGGCGGTAGAAATTCTCCATTCGGAAGCCGCGGCGCCCTTCGGCCCAGCGGCCGAACTCGACCGTGGTGCAGAAGAAGCGGTCGTCGGGCCGGAGATGGACCGGGATGTTGAGCTTGCCGCCCCAGCCTTCGATCGCCTCGAGGACGCGGAACTCGCCCGGTTCGGTGACGAACACGTCGTCGGGCAGATGGCGGCGGACCGCCCGCTCGAGTTCGCCCGTGAACGAGCCGCTGTTGTCGGGATCGTCGAGCTTCACATAATCGACCGCGATGCCCTCGGCGCGCAGGTCCTCCGCGAAGTGCCGCATGGCCGACAGGATGAAGGCGATCTTCTGCTTGTGATGAGGAACGTAGGTGGTCTCTTCCGCCACCTCGACCATCAGGACCGTGTCTTGCGCCTTGTCGATGCCGCGCAATGTGGGGATCGAGCGGCTCAGTTGGTCGCCGAGAACGAAACGCAACGCGGACATGGAAACTCACCCCGACGACGAGCCCCGACTTTAACGGGGCTCGGGAGAGGCCGGGCGGAGGCTCAACGTCGCAGCCCGCAAGAGATCGGCACCCAGAAGCGATCGTCGTGTCCTGAAACACACCTTGCGGA
>CAXUOD010000129.1:0-5124 GCA_964252585.1 uncultured Lichenihabitans sp.
ACGTCGAGGGCCGCTTGCGCAACGACCGCGACGGGATCGACGCCCTGGCGGCGGGTTTTCCGGCCGGCACGGTTTCCGGTGCGCCCAAGGTCCGGGCCATGGAAATCATCGACGAACTCGAGCGGGACAAACGCGGCATCTACGGTGGCTGCATCGGCTACTTCGGGGCCAACGGCGACATGGACACCTGCATCGTCCTTCGCACCTCCGTGATCAAGGACGGCACGATGCACATCCAATCCGGCGCCGGCATCGTCTACGATTCCGTTCCGGCGTCCGAAAACACGGAATGCATCAACAAAGCGGAGGCCCTGGTGCGGGCTGCCGAAGAGGCCGTCCGCTTCGCCGCCCAGGGTCGACGCGGGCAGTGAGGCCGCCCCTTTGTGTCAGATCGCCGTTGGAACTTGAGCTTTGCCGTGCGTTTTAGCGACGAAGCAACCCAGTTGCGGCACAGGGTAAAAAGCTTGGTCGCTGACAAACCTCAACCTGCGCCGGCCAACTGGGCTTCGATCGTGCCGAGGGCCATGCGCAAGGCGGCACTGTCGTAGGGCTTCGACACCACCGGGACGTTGCGGAACCGGTCCGGCATGACGATGCTTTCGCCGTATCCGGTCGCGAATACGAAGGGCAGCCCTAGTCCGACCAGTTCGTCCGCTACGAGGAAGCTCGTTTCTCCGGACAGGTTAACATCGAGCACCGCAGCATCGAAACTGTCGACCGCGAGCAACCGCATGCCGTCCGAGATCGTCCCGGCGACCTCGACGTCGAGCCCCTCGTCGGCCAGCATCGCCTGGGCGTCGAGCGCGATCATCATGCTGTCCTCCACGAGCAGCAGCCGTCGCGCCTTCAGGGCCACGGGCGCCAACACCACGCCGGTCGCGCTCGCCTCGACCTCGGGAGGAGCATCGCCGATGTGAGCCGCCGGGATGGTGAAGCTGCCGTGCACGCCCTGGTGGAGATACTCGACCCGTGCCTCGCCCCGCAGTTCGAACGGAATCGTCTGTTCGATCACCACGGTCCCGAAGCCCCGGCGCTCCGGCGGCTTGACGGGTGGGCCGCCGAGTTCGCGCCAATCGATGCGGAGGTCGCCACCCGGGTCATGCGCCCAGATGACCGTCAGCCGGCCCGTCCCCTGGCTCAAGGCGCCGTATTTGGCGGCATTGGTCATCATCTCGTGGAACACCAGGGCCAAAGCCTGGTAGGCGCGTGAATCGACCATGATGCCCGGGCCGCTGAGCGATACGCGGTCGGACGAATGGGTCCAGGCCCGGGCTTCCGCTTCGAGCAACCGCCGGAGCGGCGCGCGGTGCCAACCGGTCTGGGTGAGTTGGTCGTGGGCCAAGGCGAGAGCGCGGATGCGCTGCTCGAGGTCCTGCGAGAACCCTTCCATCGAGATCGCGTTCTGCCGGCTCTGCCGGACGAGGGACCGGATGAGGGCCAAGATGTTCTTCACGCGGTGATTGAGTTCCGCGATCAGGAAGGCCTGCCTCTCGTGGGCATCGCGGCGCTCGCGGTCCACGAGGTCCGCGCGGCGCAGGATGACTTCGAGCAGGGAGCTTCGCAGCGTTTCGGCGATCTGCAGCTCCGCGCCGCGCCACGGCGCCGATTGCCCGTGGACGATCTCACGCCAGGCGTCGAAGCTCTTCCGCGGACCGATGCGCGCCGTTCCGCCCTCGATGGTGACGGGCTTCTTGGGATCTCCTCCCCATCGCACGGTCTCCACCACCTCGCGGCGGAAGAACAGAAGGTATTCCCTCGGCGTCCTCGCGAACGGGATCGAAAGGACGCCACTGACGTCGGACACGTAGTCCCGGGCCGAGGCAAGCTCCTGCGACAACGCATGAGTGGCGTAGGGCTCCTGCGGACTCCTGTCGCCGAGGTGGCGGAGAAGGTCGGGCAGCGCTTCGGCGGGCGGCGTCGTGCCGATGCCGTTGAATCCCTTTTCGGACCAGACCCCGAAGCCGTCGCAGGGGATCACGGCCTTGACGAGGTCCTCGAACGCGGCCGGGTCGTCGAAAATCGACGTCTCGGGCCCCATCCCTGCGATGAGCCGGTCGTGGGCGACCCTCAACTGCGCCGCATGCTGGAGTTCCCTGGCCTGCTCCTTGGCATCGATCTGCTGCGAGAAGATCAGTCCGAAAAGCTCAACCGCGGCGCAGATGGAGGTCGAAATCCGCCGGGGAGCAGAGTGATGGCAGGCGATCAACCCCCACAGCGCCTCGCCCGCCATCAGCGAAATCGTAAGTGTGGCGTTTGAGCCCATGTTGCGCAGGTACTCGAGATGCACCGGCGAGACGCTGCGCAAGGAGGCGAGGCTCAGATCCGCCTCCGCCGACAACGCCGATCCGCCGATGAGGGGTTCGGGCGTGTAGTTCACATCCGGGATGAGGCGGAGCCACTGGCGCTTGTAGAGGGCGCGGGCCTGCACCGGGATATCGGAGGCGGGGTAGCGCAGGCCGAGAAAGGGGGGCAGACCGGTCCTCAACGCCTCGGCCATGACCTGGCCGCTCGCGTCGGGCAGGAACTTGTAGATCATCACCCGGTCGAAGCCCGTCACGGCCCGGACCTGATGGGCCGCGAGCTGCAGGAAGCGTTCGAGCGTCGTGGCCCGCTTCAATTGGCCGATCATGCTCTTGACCAGCACCACGGGATCGGTCGTCAGGGTATTGGCGCCCTTGCGGGGGACGATCTCCACGATGGCGTTCGAGGCCGACATGTGAACCGTGAGGTCGTAACGCTCGGGTCCCTCGTCGATCAGGACATCGAGCAAACGCTCCACCCCGGCCGACACCATGGACGATTGAAGCACGTTGCGCAGGTCATGCACGGCCTTCCCCGGCATGACGAGGTCGAGCGGCTGGTCGATAAGGTCTTGGCTCGGCCGCCCGAAGAAGCTGCCCGCATTGGCCGAAACAGTGCTGATCATCCAGCTCGGAAGCGTACACAGGATCAAGCAGCCGTAGGGCTGGATGGCTCCCGGCATGTGGATCCGCTCACGCTCGCACGACGACAGGTCGGCCACGGCCGGCAAGGGAGAAGCAACGGGCCTTTCGATGAGATCCATGACGTCCGCTCGACCTAACCTGTGACGCCCTGCTCGGCGCCGACGGCAATGAGCCTCTGCCCGAAGACACGGTGCAGTCGAGCCAGCCCTGCATGACTAAACCTGATACCCGGAAACGCCCGCGATGCCAAAATGCTATCGCTGCAGAGCGGCATGGCGTCCCAACACGGACCGACGGTTGTCTTGACCTGTGCGGGCAGCCGCTTAAAAGCAGGCCACCCAGCCTGGCAGGTGCGAAGTGGCCAAAGTCACACTCGTCGACAATTACGACAGCTTCACCTGGAACCTGTTCCACGACATCGGGTCCCTGGGAGCCGAGGTCACGGTCGTGCGCAACGACGCGATGACGGTCGACGAACTGCTGGCCTCGCACCCCGATGCGATCGTCATCTCGCCGGGCCCTTGCACGCCACGAGAGGCCGGGATCTCGCTTGACCTCGTCAAGCGAGCCGGCGCGCGCGTGCCGGTGCTCGGCGTCTGCCTCGGGCATCAGGCGATCGGCGATGCCTACGGCGGCGACGTCGTGCCGGCCGCTCGGCCGATGCACGGCAAGATCTCGACGGTCAACCACGAGGGACGAACTCTCTTTCGCGGGATCAACGGCAGTTTCAAGGCGACCCGTTACCATTCGCTGATCGTCGACGAAGCGACGCTGCCCTCCGAGCTGATCGTGACGGCCCGTTCGGACGACGGCGTGATCATGGGGCTGTCGCATCGCGCCCATCCGGTGCACGGCGTCCAGTTCCACCCGGAAAGCATCGCGTCCGAGAACGGCCGCGTCATTCTGAAGACGTTCCTGGACCTGGCCGATGCCTGGCATCGGTCGAGGCCGCAGTGATGGAGGCCTTCAGGCCGTTGCTCGGCAAGCTCGCGACGGGCGCTCCCCTGACGCGAGCCGAGGCCGAGAGTGCCTTCGACCATCTTCTGTCGGGCGAGGTCACGCCGGCCCAGACCGGCGCCTTCCTGATGGGGTTGCGGGTCCGCGGCGAAACGGTGGACGAGCTGACGGGCGCGGTCGCGGCCATGCGGGCCAAGATGACCAGAGTCGCGGCACCCCGGGATGCGGTTGACATCGTGGGAACCGGCGGCGACGGCTCGGGCTCCTACAATGTCTCCACCCTGGCGGCCATCATCGTGGCGGCCTGCGGCGTGCCGGTGGCCAAGCACGGCAACCGTGCCGCATCCTCACGCTCGGGAGCCAGCGACGTGTTGACGGCGCTGGGCGTCAAGGTCGGGATCCCGGCCGACACGGTGTCGCGCTGCATCACGGAGGCGGGGATCGGCTTCATGATGGCCCAGGCTCACCATGCCGCCATGCGGCACGTGGGAGCGGCGCGCGTCGAACTCGGCACCCGTACGATCTTCAACCTGTTGGGACCGCTCTCCAATCCCGCTGGTGTGCGGCACCAGCTCCTTGGGGTCTTTTCCCGCGCCTGGTTGGAACCCTTGGCGGAAGTGCTGCGGAATTCCGGCAGCCGAAGGGTCTGGGTGGTCCACGGCAGCGACGGCCTCGACGAGATGACCACGACCGGCCCGACCAGCGTCGCCGAACTCGATGGCGGCCGCATACGGCTCTTCGACGTCTCGCCCGAGGACGTCGGGCTCGGCCGCGCTCATTCGAGCGAGCTGAAAGGCGGAGACCCGGAGCACAATGCCCGCGCCCTGCGAGAGGTCCTGGCCGGTGCCAAGACGCCGTATCGCGATATCGCGCTTCTCAATGCGGCCGGAGGTCTCGTGGTGGCGAACCGCGCCGCGACCCTCGAGGACGGGATCGCCTTGGCGGCCCGCGCGATCGACGACGGCCGAGCCGCGCAGACGCTGGAGCGGCTCATCGTGGCGTCGAACCTCCCCGAACCCGCCGCCGCCCGGAGCTCCTGAGCATGGCCGACATCCTCGAGCGGATCGAAAGCTATAAGCGTGTCGAGATCGCCGACGCCAAAGCGCTGCTGCCGCTGCCGGCCTTGCGGCGCCTGGCCGCTGCAGCCCCACCGCCTCGGGGCTTCGCCCGGGCGATCGAGGCCAAGCACCACGAGGGCCGCACCGCGCTCATCGCGGAGATC
>CAXUOD010000129.1:5134-15145 GCA_964252585.1 uncultured Lichenihabitans sp.
TCCGGGAGGATTTCGTGCCCGCCGATCTCGCCCGCGCCTATGCGGCGGGCGGGGCCGCCTGCCTGTCGGTCCTTACCGATGCGCCATCCTTCCAAGGCGCACCGGACGACCTCGGCGAAGCCCGCGGCGCCTGCGCCCTTCCGGTGCTGCGCAAGGACTTCCTGTTCGACTCCTACCAATGTGCCGAAGCCCGTGCCTGGGGGGCCGACTGCATCCTGGTCATCATGGCGGCGCTCGACGACGGCGCGGCACGCGACATTGCGACGGCGGCCCACGACCTCGGGATGGACGTGCTGGTCGAAGTCCACACCGCCGAGGAACTCGATCGTGCCCTGAAGCTCGACTGCCGCCTCGTCGGCATCAACAACCGCGACCTCAGGACCTTCCGGACCGATCTTGCGACCTCCGAGCGGCTCGGACCGCTCATCCCGTCGGACCGCATCCGGGTCGGCGAGAGTGGGATCGTCACGGCCGCGGATTGCGCCAGACTGGCGCGGGTCGGCATCCGTACGGTCCTGGTGGGGGAAGCCCTCATGCGTCAGGCGGATGTCGCGGCCGCCGCACGCGATCTGCTGGCGCAACCGGCGGACCTCGTCGAGACCACGCTGGCGGGCGCCGGTTCATGACCGGGCTGACCCACATCGACTCGGCCGGAGAGGCCCGCATGGTCGACGTCGGCGGCAAGCCCGTCACCGACCGGGTGGGGGTCGCCGAAGGCACGGTGCTGGTCGAAGCCGCGACACTCGACCTCATCGTCAGCGGCGACGCCAAGAAGGGCGATGTTCTCGGCACGGCGCGTATCGCCGGCATCATGGCGGCCAAGCGCACGCACGAGTTGATCCCGCTCTGTCATCCCTTGAGCCTGACGTCCGTGAAGCTCGACCTCGTGCCCCTGCCCGATCCGCCGCGCGTCGCGGTCAGGGCCACGGTGAAGACCAGCGGCCAGACCGGCGTCGAGATGGAGGCGCTGACGGCCGTCTCGGTGGCCTGCCTCACGGTCTACGACATGGTGAAGGCCGTCGATCGCGGCATCCGCCTCACCGACATCCGCCTCGTCGAAAAGCGCGGCGGGAAGTCCGGCGTTTTTCTGGCCGACGATCGAAAGGCGGGCGGCGCGTGATCCTCACTCCGGTCGATGAAGCCCTCCGACAGATCCTCGCCAGCGCGACGCCGCCGGTCGAGGTCGAGGCCGTGCCGCTCCATCGCGTCGCCGGACGGACGCTGGCCCGAGACCTTGCGGCACTGCGGACACAACCGCCGAGCGCCGTCTCCGCCATGGATGGTTACGCGGTCCGGGCAGCCGACGTGGCGCGGGTGCCGGCCAGCCTGTCGCTGATCGGCGAGAGTGCGGCGGGACGGGGCTTCGGCGGCACGGTCGGGCCAGGCCAGGCGACCCGGATCTTCACGGGTGCACCCCTGCCCGAAGGCGCCGATGCCGTCGTGATCCAGGAGGACACTTCGGTTTCCCCCGGCCGCGTCACGGTGCGCGAGGGCGTCGTGGCGGGACGCCACGTCCGGCGCGCGGGTCAGGATTTCGAGAGCGGCGACGTTCTGCTGACGGCTGGCCTGCGGCTCGGCCCCGCCGACGTCGCCCTGGCGGCCGCCATGAACCATCCCGCGCTGCCGGTCTACCGGCGGCCGCGCGTCGCCGTGCTGGCCACCGGCGACGAACTCGTGCTTCCGGGCGGGCAACCCGGCCCAGACCAGATCGTGGCCTCGAACAGCTTCGCCCTCATGGCCCTCGCCGAGGCGGCCGGTGCCGACGTGATCGACCTCGGCATCGCCCGCGACGACCTGTCGGCCCTGGCGTCCGCCTTCGCCGCGGCGAGAGCCGGGGGAGCCGACCTCCTGGTGACGCTCGGCGGTGCCTCGGTCGGGGACCACGACCTCGTCCAGCGTGCCCTCGTGGCCGAGGGAATGGACCTCGGCTTCTGGCGGATCGCCATGCGCCCCGGCAAACCGCTCATGTACGGTCGGCTCGGCGACATCCAGGTCCTGGGGCTCCCCGGCAATCCGGTCTCGGCCATCGTCTGCGGCCTCCTCTTCGCGCGCCCGCTGATCCGGGCCCTTTGCGGCGACCGCGACCCCGGGGCAGACCCGTCCGAATGGGCCGAACTCGCGGCCCCGGTCCCGGCCAACGACGCGCGGCAGGACTACGTGCGCTCTCGGATCACCGCGTCCGACGGTGGCTTGCCCCGCGTCGAACCCGGTGCCCGCCAGGATTCGTCCCTCCTCAAGGTCTTGTCCGACGCCGATTGCCTGGTGATCCGCCCGCCCCATGCGCCCGCGGCAGCTGCCGGGACGCGTTGCCGGATGATCCGTTTAGCTAAACTCAGCGCCTGATTGCAGCAAGGCTTGCGGAACGCACGGGGAACAGCTAGATTTCGTTCATGTTTTGTTTGATTCGACCGATCACGGTCGACCTGATGGGCGGAGCATGAACATGCTGACCGAAAAGCAGAGCGAACTGCTCCGTTTCATTCATGCCAGGTTGCAAAGCAATGGGGTGCCTCCCTCCTTCGACGAGATGAAGGTTGCTCTCGATCTCAAGTCGAAATCGGGGATCCACCGGCTCATCATGGCTTTGGAGGAACGCGGTTTCATCCGCCGCTTGCCGAACCGGGCGCGGGCGCTGGAGGTCCTGCGGCTTCCCGAGCAGACCGCTCTCAAGGAGCCGCGGGCGGCTCCTTTCTCGCCGACCCTGGTTTCGGGCGGTCGCACCTCCATGCGGCCGAAGCCCGAAGTGTCGCAGCGTCCCGTTCCCGAGTTCACCTCCATTCCGATGATGGGACGGATCGCGGCCGGTACGCCGATCGCCGCTATCCAGACGCAGAGCCACAGCATCGCGATGCCCCCCGACTTCCTGGCCGCCGGCGAGCATTTCGCCTTGGAGGTCCGCGGCGACTCGATGATCGAGGCCGGTATACTCGACAGCGACACCGTCATCATCCGGCGGCAGTCGACCGCGAACAGCGGCGATATCGTCGTCGCTCTCGTGGACGACGAGGAGGCGACTTTGAAAAGGCTGCGCCGCCGAGGCGCCTCCATCGCTCTCGAACCCGCCAATCCCGCTTACGAGACCCGTATCTTCGGGCCGGACCGTGTCGAGATCCAGGGGATCCTGGTGAGTCTGCTGCGGCGCTATTGAGCGGTTGGTGTGTCTGAGCAGCGGCCGCACGTTCTCACCCAACCTCATGCTGAGCCGGCCCGCAGGGCCGAGTCGAAGCACGCAGGGCGAGCACCGGGGCCCTGGAGCATCCTTCGACACGACCGCGTCCCGCGGCCGGCTCAGGATGAGGCGCTTCCAGAAGACGTGTCGATACTTCGTCCGGCGGTATGACACACTCTAGAGTGCCCGGCGTCATCGCCAGTGCTCCGCCACCCAGGGAATGGGCGGGATCGACCGGTAGAACCTCTTGTACCATTTGGCCGGCCAGATCCCGCGAATGGCTTCGTCGGGCCTCGGATGGCCTGTAAACACGACGATCCTCGCCTCGGGCGGGAGGTGCGGCGGGCGGA
This sequence comes from uncultured Lichenihabitans sp., assembly GCA_964252585.1. Taxonomy (GTDB): domain Bacteria; phylum Pseudomonadota; class Alphaproteobacteria; order Rhizobiales; family Beijerinckiaceae; genus Lichenihabitans. The sequence goes on from CAXUOD010000129.1 coordinate 8,654, forward strand.
ACAGGTACAGCGGCCAGGGCGCCAGCAGCCCATGTTTGAAGCTCGGGCACCACTTGGCCGGCCAGAACGCGGTCGGCAGGCCGGCTTCCTTGGTGACGTAGATCTGCTCGTTGTCGAACCGGTAGGACAGCCGGACGGCGTCCGCCTCGAAGCTGCTGACGAGGTGCGGCGCCGACCCCGCCCGGAAGCGCATCACCGACGAATTGCCGATGCCGTCTCGCCGCCCCTGCGTCGGGTTTCGGACCAGCACGAGCCGGCCGGGCTCATGGTCGAAGAGCGGGTCGAGCGGACCCGTCACCAGGATGTCGAGGTCGAGGAACAGGACGTCCGTCTCGAGCCCGCCGAGGTCGGGGGCCCAGAGCGCCAGCTTTCGCCAAGGTCCCGGCTTCAGCCCGGCCGGAAGCCGGATCGCCGGGATCGGCTTGGCATCGATCCCTGGGTCCAGTCCCTCGATCGGATCCGTGAAGGCCACGAAACGGGTCGGTCGCGTCACGTTGCGCATGACGGCGCGGTAGAGCCGGTTCACGTAGTCGGCTCCGTATTCCGCGCCCCACCGGATGCAGATCACGGTTTGCATGCGCCGGCCGCTCCGCGACGCCCGTCAAGCGTCGGGAAGGTTGAGGCGGATGTGGAGCTCGCGCAGCTGCTTCGCGGTCGCGACCGAGGGGGCGCCCATGAGCAGGTCTTCGGCGCGCTGGTTCATCGGGAACAGCACCACTTCGCGCAGGTTTTCCTCGCCGGCCAGCAGCATGACGATCCTGTCGATGCCGGGCGCGATCCCGCCATGCGGCGGCGCACCGTACTGGAACGCGCGGTACATGCCGCCGAACCTCTCCTCCAGCACGTCTTCGGGGTGCCCCGCGATGGCGAAAGCCTTGCGCATCACGTCCGGACGATGGTTCCGGATCGCGCCCGACGAGAGCTCGATCCCATTGCAGACGATGTCGTACTGGTATGCCAGGATGTCGAGCGGGTCCTTGGTCTCGAGGGCCTCGAGTCCGCCCTGCGGCATGGAGAAGGGATTGTGCGAGAAGTCGATCTTCTTCTCGTCTTCATTGTACTCGTACATCGGGAAGTCGACGACCCAGCAGAGCTCGAAGACATTGTCGTCGATCAGCTTCAGCTCGCGGCCGATGCGGGTCCGGGCGAGACCCGCGAGCCGAGCCGCCTTCGCTTCCGTGTCGGCTGCGAAGAAAACGGCGTCTCCCGGCCCGGCTTTCGCCTTGGCGGCGATCGTGGCCAGCACATCCGCCGGAATGAATTTCGCGATCGGGCCCTTTCCGACCGGCGCGCCCGCCTCGCCTTCGAGCAGGACGTAGCCGAGCCCGGCCGCCCCCTCGCTCCTGGCCCACTCGTTGAGCTTGTCGAAGAAGCTGCGCGGCTGCGCTCCGGCACCCGGCGCCGGAATGGCGCGGACGACCCCGCCCGATTTCACGACGGTCTTGAAGGCGTTGAACGTCACGGCATCGGCCGCGAACTCCTGGCTCACGTCGGCGATGATCAGCGGGTTGCGCAGGTCGGGCTTGTCGTTGCCGTATTTCAGCATCGAGTCGCGGTAGGCGATGCGCGGAAACTTCGCCGTGACGGACTTGCCGCCGCCGAACTCCTCGAAGATGCCACGCAGCACCGGCTCGACCGTATCGAAGACGTCGTCCTGCGTCACGAAGCTCATCTCGACGTCGAGCTGGTAGAATTCGCCAGGGCTGCGGTCGGCGCGCGCGTCCTCGTCGCGGAAGCAGGGCGCGATCTGGAAATAGCGGTCGAAGCCCGCCACCATGATGAGTTGCTTGAACTGCTGGGGAGCCTGCGGCAGGGCGTAGAACTTGCCCGGATGGACGCGCGAGGGCACGAGATAGTCGCGCGCGCCCTCGGGCGAGGAGGCCGTGAGGATCGGCGTCTGGAACTCGGTGAAGCCCTGTCGCTTCATGCGGTCGCGCAAGCCGTCGATGACGCGGCTGCGCAGCACGATGTTCTTGTGCAGGCGTTCGCGTCGCAGGTCGAGGAAGCGGTACTTGAGCCGGGTCTCCTCCGGGTATTCCTGGTCGGTCGCGACCGGCATCGGCAGTTCGGCGGCGGGGCCGAGCACTTCGATCTCGGCCGCGTAGATCTCGACCTGTCCGGTCGCCATCTCGGCATTCTCGGTGCCGCCCGGCCGCCGGCGCACGGTGCCGTCGACCCGGACGACCCATTCGGAACGAAGCTTCTCGGCTTGCGCGAAAGCCGGCGAGTCCGGGTCCACCACGACCTGGGTCATGCCGTAGTGATCGCGCAGATCGATGAACAGAAGACCGCCGTGGTCGCGGATCCGGTTGCACCACCCGGCGAGCCTCACGGGGGTGCCGATATCGGCTTCGCTCAGAGCGCCGCAGGTGTGGGTGCGGTAGCGGTGCATGGGAGGTCTCTCGGGACAGTGGGGCGCCAGGGGGCGGCGACGCGGCGATACAGGGCATGAAGCGCCGGTTTCGCGGGCCGCGGAGATGGACATGCACGAGCCCGGCTTGTCAAGCTCGGCCGCGCGACGGGAAAGCGCCGATTTGAAGGAATCTTTCCGATCTTTCGTTGACTTGGCGGACCGGCAATGCTCGCCCTAGATCATCGCTTGCGTTAAGGAGCCTCATGACCGTCATCGCGACCACTGAAGAGCTTGCAGACGTGTGTCAGCGTTTGGCCCGCCACCCGTTCGTCACCGTCGATACGGAGTTCCTGCGCGAGACGACCTTCTGGCCCAAACTCTGCGTTCTCCAGCTCGCGTCCGACGACGAAGCCGTCGTGGTCGATGCTATCGCGCCGGGGATGGATCTCGCGCCTTTCCTGGCCCTGATGGACGACCGCAACGTCGTCAAAGTGTTCCACGCGGCCCGCCAGGACCTCGAGATCATCTGGAAGATGGCGGGCCGGCTCCCGGTGCCGCTCTTCGACACGCAGGTGGCCGCCATGGTGTGCGGCTTCGGCGACCAGGTGTCCTACAGCGAACTGGCGCAAGCGCTGTGCCGCGCCTCGATCGACAAGTCATCGCGGTTCACGGATTGGGCTCGCCGGCCGCTGTCGCAGGCCCAGATCACATACGCTCTGGCCGACGTGACCCATTTGCGCGACATCTACCGGGCTCTGGTGAAGAAGCTCGAGAGTTCCGGACGGACCAGCTGGCTCGCCGACGAGATGCGGACCCTCACCTCCCCCTCCACCTATGAGCAGCATCCCGAGAATGCCTGGGAACGGTTCCGCACGAAAGTCAGGCGGCCACGCGACCTCGCCGTGCTGATGGAGATCGCGGCCTGGCGCGAAGCGGAAGCCCAGACGCGTGACGTGCCCCGATCCCGCATCCTCAAAGACGACGCCCTGCTCGAAGTCGCGACCGCGGCACCGAAGTCCCTCGATGCGCTCGGCGACCTCAGGGCGGTGCCGCGTGGCATGGACAAGTCGCGGCTCGGCGTCGACATGCTGGCCGCCGTGGAGCGCGGCCTCGCCCGCGACCCGAAGAGCCTTCCCAAGATCGAGCGGGACCGGCGCAACAATGGCGGGGGCAACGGCGCCACGGTCGAGCTCCTGAAGGTCCTGCTGAAGCAGATCGCAGACGCCCAGGGCGTCGCGCCGAAACTCATCGCCAACGTGGACGATCTCGAAGCCATCGCCAATGGCGAGCAGCACGACGTGCCCGCTTTGCAAGGCTGGCGGCGGGAGCTCTTCGGCGCCAAAGCCATCGATCTCAAGAACGGAAGACTGGCCCTGACGGTGGAGAACGGCAAGGTCGTGACGCTCGAATGGCAGGACGCGGAACCGCCGGTCGCCTGAAACGCCGGCGTTCACGATGCGCGCGGGCCCGTCCGCGGCATCCGGTCAACCGATCCGGACGTCCGCCTCGCGGCCGATCAGCTTGGCGAGCTGCCGAAGCCGCGCCACGCAACGCTCGCTCGCGAGATCGGCGAGATCCAACGGAAGGGCGAGGGCGAGCTTCGACTTGCCGGCCTTGAGCGACGTCCGCGGCAGGACACCTCCCATGGCGGCCGAGACCAGGTAGGCGACCCGCATCGCAGCGCCCAGGATGCGGGCCCGGTCGAGAAGGCGCGGCGACAGCAAGGAGCGGAGCTGGGGATTGATCTCGGCGTCGCTGCCGACATGCCGGTACGTGACGGCCAGCGCCAGATAGGCGCGCCCGGGGTGGTCGACGGCCGCGAATGTCCCGTTGGCGATGGAGCTGAGGGCTTGTTCGCTCCGGGTGTCCGGATGCGCCCGCCAAGCGATGTCGGCCAGGAGACAGGCCGCATGGCGCAGGCGTCGGTCGCCGTCCGACTCGTCGAGCCCAGCCGAAGCAAACAACCCGTCGGTCCAGCCCCGAAGATCGTCGCCGTGCGCGGGGCTGCGCGAACGCTGATCGTTGAGGGCCTGCGCGGCCGAGAGCAGCGGGTCGCGGGCCTGCTCGGCCGCCGACAGGCGCTCGAACAGCAGGCCCTCCCGAACCCCCATGGCCGAGATCACGACGTCCTTGGGCCTGCCCTGGCGGATGATCTCTTCCAGCACCACCGCACCATAAGACAAGAGCGGGCGGCGGGCCGAGGACACGGCCGCAATGGAACTCAGGCTCTCCACATTGACGCGTTCGACGAGGCTGCCGAAGGCGATCGCCTCGGCGGCCGGGATCACGTAGCCGTGCATGACGTTGAGCGGATAGTTGCGTTGCGTCATGTGCAGCTTCGCCAGCGCCCGCCAGGTGCCGCCCACGGCATAGAAGGTGCGCCCGTGCAGGCTCTTGATCGGCGCAGCCGTCACGAGGTGCTGTCGCGCGATCCTGTGAGCCCGCTTCGGCGAATGGCGGCTCGCATCGAGCAGAGCCAGTCCGCCGAGCGGCAGCGACACGCCTTGGCCGAGCGTCGTGCCTTTGAGGCCGATCAGTTCGAGCGAGCCGCCGCCCATGTCTCCGACGATGCCGTCGGCCTTGTGGAATCCCGCCGTCACCCCGAGCGCCGAGAGCTCGGCTTCCCGCGCGCCGCCGATGAGCTCGATGTCGCTCCCCAGTGCCGCGGTGGCGGCCGCCAGGAAGTCGGCCCCGTTCCGCGCATCGCGCGTTGCCGCGGTCGCAAAGACGTGGACGTCGGTGATCTGCATGTTGCGGCAGAGGATCCGGAAAGCCCGCAGGGCCGTCAGCGCGCGTTGCATGCCCTCGGCTCCGAGGAGCCCGGTCGTACTCACGCCACGGCCGAGGCCGCACAGCACTTTCTCGTTGAAGATCGGCGTCAGGGCGCGTGACAACGTTTCGTAGGCGACGAGGCGCACGGAATTGGAGCCGATATCCACGATGGCGACCGGACTTCCGGCCAGGCCGCCACTCACGACGTGCGCCGCCGACCCTCGACGATCAGCGATGTCCAGCATCGAGGCGCTTCAGCAGGGTCTTGGGGCTCGACTCGCGCAGGGATTTACCCCGTCCCGACAGGCTGGGATTGGTCATGAAGTAGTTGTGCGCATTGAAGGGTTCCTGACCGGGCAGCACCGCGATGCGCTCGCTGCCGCCGTTCGGCAACACCCGGTAGCTCTGCTGATTGTCGATCAAGTTGGCGATCATGATCTGGTTCAGCACCTGATCGTGAACCGTCGGGTTGGTGATCGGCAGCAAGGCCTCGACACGGCGGTCGAGGTTGCGCGTCATGAGGTCGGCCGAGGAAATATAGACCCGGGCCTTCGGATGCGGCAGCCCATGGCCGCCCCCGAACGCATAGACGCGGGCATGTTCCAGGAAGCGGCCGATGATGGACTTGACCTGGATGTTGTCGGACAGGCCCGGCACGCCGGGCCTCAGGCAGCAGATGCCGCGCACGACCATCGTGATCGGCACGCCGGCTTGGCTCGCCTCGTAGAGCGCATCGATGACTTCCGGATCGACGAGCGAGTTGCACTTCCCCCAGATCGCAGCGGGCTTGCCGGCCCTCGCGAAGGCGATCTCCTCGTCGATATGCTGCAGGAGACGGTTCTTCAGCGTCAAAGGCGATACGGCCATGCGCTCGAGCCCCGCGGGTTCGGCATAGCCGGTGATGAAATTGAAGATCCGCGACACGTCGCGTGCGATGACCGGATCGGCCGTGAAGAACGATATGTCGGTGTAGATGCGGGCGGTCTGCGGGTGGTAGTTGCCGGTGCCGACGTGGCAGTAGGTGACGAGATTGCCGGCCTCGCGGCGCACGACCATCGACAGCTTGGCGTGGGTCTTGAGCTCGATGAACCCGAACACGACCTGCACGCCGGCCCGCTCGAGGTCCCGCGCCCAGCGGATGTTGGCTTCCTCGTCGAAACGGGCCTTCAGTTCCACCAGGGCCGTCACCGACTTGCCCGATTCGGCGGCCTCGATCAGCGCCCGGACGATCGGGCTGTCCTTCGACGTTCGATAGAGCGTCTGCTTGATGGCCACGACATTGGGGTCATGGGCCGCCTGATCGATGAACTGGACCACCACGTCGAAGGACTCGTAGGGGTGGTGGACCACGAGGTCCTTCTGCCGGA
>CAXUOD010000130.1:0-15068 GCA_964252585.1 uncultured Lichenihabitans sp.
AAGATCCTCGAACTCTACCTCAACGAGATCTATCTCGGGCTCGGCAACTACGGCGTCGCGGCCGCCGCGCTGAACTACTTCGACAAGAGCGTCAACGAGTTGACGGTCGCCGAGGTCGCCTATCTCGCGGCCCTGCCCAAGGGACCGAACAACTACCAGCCGTTCCTGAAACACGATGCTGCCGTGATCCGCCGCAATTGGGTGATCGACCGCATGGTCGAGAACGGCTACGTGCCGAAGGCCGACGGCGAAAAGGCCAAGCAGGAGCCCTTGGGGGTCAACCCGCGTGTCCTGGCGCCCGACAGCTATGCGGCGGGATATTTTGCCGAGGAGGTCCGCCGCGAGTTGAGCGAGCGCTACGGCGAGAAGAAGCTCTACGAGGGCGGGCTCTCGGTCCGCACCACGCTCGATCCCAAGCTGCAGGTCATCGCCCGCAAGGCCCTGGTCGACGGCCTCGTGCGGTTCGACGAAGCGCACGGCTTCCGGGGTGCGATCCGTCATGTCGAACTCGGCGGCGATTGGGGCCCGCCTCTGGCGGCGATCCCGGCGTTCGGCGACGTGCAGCCGTGGCGCCTGGCGGTCGTGCTCGACGGCGGCGACGCCTCGACCCGGATCGGTCTGCAACCCGGCTACGACAAGGCCGGCGAGGTGATGGCGGACCGCGAGACCGGTACGCTGACCCAGGACGGGATCCGCTGGACCGGCAAGAAATCCATCCGCTCGATGCTGTCGCCCGGCGACGTCGTCTATGTGGCACCGATGGACGGCAAGCCGGGACAGTTCCGGTTGCAGCAGGTCCCCGACATCTCGGGCGCCATCGTGGCCATGGACCCCTATACGGGTCGTGTCTTCGCCATGGTGGGCGGCTTCTCGTTCGACCAGTCGGAATTCAACCGTGCCACCCAGGCGCAGCGGCAACCGGGCTCGTCGTTCAAGCCCTTCGTCTACGCTACGGCACTCGACAACGGCTACACACCGTCATCGAGCGTCATGGATGCGCCGATCGAGATCGACCAGGGACCCGGCCTCGGGATCTGGAAACCTCAGAACGACGACGACAACGGCTCGGGTCCGCACACGCTCCGCTACGGTGTCGAGCACTCGCGCAACCTCATGACGGTGCGGCTGGCGAAGGACATCGGCATGCCGCTCATCGTCGAATATGCCAAGCGGTTCGGCATCTACGACGACATGCTTCCCGTGCTGTCCATGTCGCTCGGCGCCGGCGAAACCACCGTGCTGCGCATGGTGACGGCCTATTCCATGCTGGCCAACGGCGGAAAGCGCATCAAGCCGACACTGGTCGACCGCGTGCAGGACCGTTGGGGCAACACGATCTACCGCCACGACGAGAGGACCTGCGAAGGCTGCGACGCCGCATCCTGGACCGATCAGGCCGAGCCCAAGCTGGTCGACAAGCGCGAGCAGGTGATCGACCCCATGACGGCCTACCAGGTCACGTCCATCCTGCAGGGCGTCATCACCCGCGGCACGGGCTCGGCCATCAAGGTGCTGAACCGCAACCTCGCGGGCAAGACCGGCACCACCAACGACGCCAAGGACGTGTGGTTCGTGGGCTATTCGTCCGACCTGACGGTGGGGCTCTACCTCGGCTACGACCAGCCCCGTTCGCTCGGCGCCACGGCCTACGCGGCCGAATACGCGGCTCCTGTCTTCCGCGACTTCATGCAGGCGGCCTTGAAGGACAAGCCCGATGTGCCGTTCCGTGTGCCGCTCAACATCAAGCTGATCTCCGTCGACTACCGGACCGGGATGCGGAGCAGCGGCAAGGACTCGATCATCGAAGCTTTCAAGCCCGGCACGGCACCGCCCGACAGCTATGCGGTCATCGGCGATCCAGGCTCGAGCCGGCCTGCCAGGAACGACAGTGCCGGCTCGGCGCCGGCCGATGCCGAGCGCGCGGTCGGAAGCGGCACGGGCGGCCTCTACTGAGCAGGGTCGGCGATCGGCGTCATCGAAACACCCTGCGGTCGCTCCATCAGCGCTTCCGCCGCCGCCACATCGGCGGGCGTGTTGAGGTTGAGGAAGGGATCGAAAGGGTGAGTGGGCCAAACCGCGATCGCCAACGGGTGCCGGTCGAGGAAGGCGCCCACCTTGCGGAGGTTCTCCTCGACAAGGGACGCGCGAAGCGCGTGCCGCAACGCGACGGGCCATAGGCCCACCGCCGGATGGCGTCGTTCCCCCGAAGCCGCGCAGGCCAGCACGGCTCCCGCCCGGTCTCGCTCGGCGGCTAGCCTTTCGACCAGATCGAGCGGCAGAAAGGGAGTGTCGACGGCCGCGATGACGGCATGGGTGGCACCGTCTCGATGCTGCGCAAGCCAGTCGAGCCCCGCCAGAATGCCAGCCAAGGGACCGGCGTTTCCCGGCACGTCGTCCATGACCTCCGGACCCTCGAACCCGGGTGGCCTTTCACTGCCGCTCTGCCGGCTCAGAACCAGCCCGGCGCATTGCGGTGCCAGTCGAGCGTTGACCAAAGCCAGCAGCGATCGGCCTCCGCAGAGCACGGCTGACTTGTCCCGACCCATGCGCCGCGACTGGCCGCCCGCCAGGATGATCCCGTAGACGTCGCTCAACACCGCAGCAGGCGACTTCTCAGCGGCACGTCACGGCGGTGCCGTATCGGGGCCGAACAGCGGAACACTCAGCGACGGAAGCCCGTGACCGGCGTTCTGGATCAGCATCATGGGCCGATCCCAGGATCCCGACATGTCGAACGGCATGCGACTTCCACCCTGCAAGGGCGCACCGTCGGAACCGGTCTGGGCCGCCACGGCATGAACGTCGGTCCTGCCCCCCGGAAGGTCGGTCCGGCTGTCGAAGCTCATCTGCAGGCCGGGCGCGGTCAGCTTGCCTTCCGGGATGTTGAGAACGCCCCGTTCGACGCCGAAAGTCCAGACCGCCTTGTCGAAAGCGGTCGGCTGTCCCTGCCATTGCCCATCGACCGGCAGCTTGCGGCCGATCCGCCGCAGCGTCTGCCCCAAGGACAGGCCAACGAGGCGGCCGTGTTCGATCGAGACCTGGCCCTTGCCGTCGAGGGTCGCCACGATATCGCGCAGGCTCGCACCGCCGCCCGCGAGGTTGGCGGTTCCGGTGATCTCCCCGCTGACCCGCTCCTGCCCGCTGAGCGCCTCCGACAACTGGCCGAGGTCGACACGCGACAGCGTGACGTCGGCCTGCGCTTCAGCGCCTTCGCGATTGACGTTGGCGATCGCCCTGGCTTTCAGCGTTCCGCCGTAGCCTCTGGCCTCATCGACCGAAATCTCGAGGCGTCCGTCGCGGAGCAGGGCCGCAAAGGCCGTTTCGTCGAGATGCAATCGTCCGATGCGCGACTCGAGGGCCGAGACCCTCATGTCGATGTCGGTGCGGAACGACGCTGGGTCGAGGGGTTTCTGGTAATAGGCCGCCATGTCGTGCCGGTTCGCCGCATCCCCGATCAGGGCATCGACGTCGAGCATGTCGGTCGCCAAGGTCCCCTGAACCAGGTCGCGGCCGCTGGCTCGGCGCAACGCCAACGAGCCTTCGAATCGGCCTTTGTCGAGCTTCAGCTGAACATCGGACAGAGAAAGGTCGTGCGGCCTCGCAACGAGATCGCCGCTGATCTGCGCGCGATGCGTGCCCAGAGCGACCGGAAAACCGTCCAGGGCGCGCAGGAGATGGGGCAGGGCAGGCGTCGAGGCCGCAAGATGGCCGGAAAACTGCTCCTGCGCGCCGCCCGACAGCAACCCGGTCGCCAGAAACGTCAGGAGGGGTGAGTCGATCTGGAGGGACGTCGCCGACCCTTCCGGATCCATGACCTTCGCGGGTCGCTCGATGCGTCCCGCGAACTGACCCTTCGTTCCCCGCAGAACGGCGTTCCCCGAAAACTCGAAAGCTTCGTCCCGTTGCGGAACGGTCGCGGTCGCATCGACCTCGGTTGCGATGAGGTCCGTTGCGGCATTGCTCGACAAGGTGCGCAGCAAAGCCCCACGAAGGTGCAGGCTGAACGGCCCCGGCGATGCGGAACCGCCGAACGAGGAAGGTGCCTTGCGATAGGCCGCCGCCATGAGGTCGAGGTTCACGGTCACGGTCGGCGCGACGAGGGTCGCCGAACTGATGCGCCACTCGTTTCTGAACAGGCCGGGAATGTCGAACTCCGCCTTGACCACCGGCACGTCCAGCATCACGGCACCGTCGGTCCGCTTGAGCGAAAGATCGTTCACCTGAAGCCGGGGACGGGGCAGGAGCTTCAGGGTGATCGGGCCGGAAACCGTCGCGGTCGAACCCGTGGCATGCTCGATATGGGACGTGATCGCCTTGCGGAACATCGGTGAGGAGAGTTCCCAGGGCCAAGCTGCAGCCGCAAACCCTACGCAGGCGACGCTCGTCGCGAGGAGCTTAGATCCGCTCCTCATACCCTTTTGCCGAACCGCATCCGTCGCGTCTCCATCCTGCGGATCTTAACCGACCAAGGCTCTTCGGGCCAGGGGCGAAGCGCAGAAAGGTGGCTCAAATGCCACGATGAGGGTGCATATCGATGGTGATGCGGCGATCCGTGCGTGGCGCTCGGCGAACGTCCGGAGGGCGCCACAAAAAGGTCGAACTGAGAAGGCGTGCTGCCACCCGAGATCTTGGTTCGTTTTGGCGTCGGCGCTCGCCGGGACAGCTGTCGTGACGCTGCCGGGCCGCGGGACACGTGTCGATCTCATGACCGAGCAGCGGGCGCGGCGGTGAACTGCCGTCGGGAACCGAAGGGATTGGAGCAAAGCTTTGAGGAACGACGTCCGACATCCCCGCACGCCTTCGCTGCCGGCGCTCTCTTTTCGCGCATCGGCCTCGAGAGGTGCGGCAGGGCTGATGCTTTCAACCGCGATATTGTTCGGCTCGGCTGTCGGCGCCATGGCGCAACAGGCCGACGACGCGGCCTCCGGATCCGGTTCGCAGGCCGAGTGGGCCCAGCGCTACGATTCCGATGCGCGCCAGCAGGTGCAGCGGGAGACAACCCCGACCCTGTCGCCCCAAACCGTGGCGGCGACCGAACAGGCCGTGCAGACCTACACGAGCATCGTGGCTCAAGGGGGTTGGGGCAACGTCCCGACGGGTGTCAACCTGCATGTCGGCTCCAAAGGTCAGGCCGTCGTGGCGCTTCGCCACCGCTTGATGGTGACGGGTGACCTCGACCAGGCGGCCGGCATGTCGCCCGTGTTCGACGCCTATGTCGAAGCCGGCGTCAAACGTTTCCAGGACCGTCACGGTCTGGGCCAGACCGGCATCGTGTCGAGCCAGACCGTCACGGCCATGAACATCCCGGCCGACATGCGGCTGAAGCAGCTCGAGACCAATCTGATCCGGTTGCGGTCCTTCTCCGGCAATCTCGGCAACCGTTTCGTGATGGCCAACATTCCGGCCGCCTCCGTCGAGACGGTCGAAAACGGCGTGGTGTTCAGCCATCACGTCGCGGGGGTCGGCAAGGTGGACCGTCAGTCGCCCGTCATGCAGACGAAGGCGATCGACATCAATTTCAACCCCTATTGGACCGTACCGGCGTCGATCATCCGCAAGGATCTGATCCCCAAGATGCAGGCGGATGCCAACTACCTGACCGACAACCACATCCGCATCTTCAACAAGGACAACCAGGAGGTCCAGTCGAGCTCGATCAACTGGCATTCTTTGGACGCGACGAACTACAAGTATCGCGAAGAACCCGGCATCAACAATTCGCTCGGCGTGGTGCGGATCAACATCAACAATCCATATGGCGTCTATATGCATGACACGCCGACGAAGGGCGTCTTCGGCGACGACTTCCGCTTCGTCTCGTCGGGCTGCATCCGCGTGCAGAACGTCCGCGACTACGTGGCTTGGCTGCTGAAGGACAATCCGGGCTGGGATCGCGACAAGATCGATGCCGCCATCGCGTCCGGCGACCGCATCGACGTGAAACTCACCACCCCGGTGCCGGTCTACTGGGTCTACGTTACCTCATGGTCGACGCCGGATGGCGTTGTGCAGTTCCGCGACGACATCTACAACCGCGACGGCCTCGGCACACCCGGAACGGTCGCGGCCGCCGATCCCGGCCAGGACGAGAACCAGGCCGTCGAGCCTGCACTCCAGCAGGACTGAGGTCGCGGCGCCCTTTGCGGCGCGAGATCGCGGGTGACGACGAGGGCGCTGCGGCGCCCTTTTCGATTCCGCTACGTGACGGCGCGCCAAAGACCGGCTATCAGGTCGGCGTGAAGGACTGCGCTCGCCGAGGCAGCGCCGCCCGATCAAGTTCCACCCGGGGCGTGGCAGGCTCGCCCGCGGGCCGCACCCCAATGGTTCGAGATCAGCGATGACCGCCGTTACGATGTCCTCCGCCGCCGACCGCGCGGCTCCGTTCGCCCTGTCAAACAGCTTCTTCGGCACCGACCTGCGGTCGGCCGATCCCGAGATCGCCAGCGCGGTCGAACTCGAGCTCGGTCGCCAGCGTAACGAGATCGAGCTGATCGCCTCCGAAAACATCGTCTCCCGCGCCGTGCTCGAAGCGCAGGGCTCGGTGATGACGAACAAATATGCGGAAGGCTACCCGGGCCGGCGTTACTACGGCGGATGCCAGTTCGTCGACATCGCCGAAACCCTGGCCATCAAGCGGGTCACGGAACTGTTCGGCTGCAACTTCGCCAATGTCCAGCCGAACTCCGGCAGCCAGGCCAACCAGGCCGTGTTCCTGGCCTTGATGCAGCCTGGCGAGACCTTCATGGGGCTCGACCTCGCGGCCGGCGGTCACCTGACCCACGGCTCGCCCGTCAACATGTCGGGACGGTGGTTCAAGACGGTGTCCTACGGCGTCGACCCCGAGACCCACCTCGTCGACATGGATCAGGTGGAGCAGAAGGCCGAGGAGACGCGGCCGAAGATCATCATCGCAGGTGGGTCGGCCTATTCGCGCCATTGGGACTTCGCCCGATTCCGCGCGATCGCCGACAAGGTCGGGGCTTACTTCCTGGTCGACATGGCGCATTTCGCCGGCCTCGTGGCGGGCGGCGCGCATCCCTCGCCGTTCCCGCATGCCCATGTGGTGACATCCACGACCCATAAGACGCTGCGAGGTCCGCGCGGCGGGTTGATCCTGACCAACGACGAGGGCCTGTCGAAGAAGCTGAATTCCGCGATCTTTCCCGGCCTGCAGGGTGGACCGCTGATGCACGTGATCGCGGCCAAGGCCGTGGCCTTCGGCGAGGCGCTGACGCCGGAGTTCAAGCGCTATGCCGAGCAGGTCGCGGAGAACGCCAAGGCCTTGGCGGCAAGCCTGATGCGGCATGGTTTCGCCATCGTTTCGGGCGGCACGGACAACCACCTGGCACTTGTCGACCTTCGTCCCAAGGCCATCACCGGCAAGGCGGCCGAGGCCGCTCTCGGGCGGGCCCACATCACGGTCAACAAGAACGGCATCCCGTTCGACCCCGAAAAGCCCATGGTCACCTCGGGGATCAGGGTCGGCAGCCCGGCCGCGACATCGCGCGGGTTCGGCGCGGCGGAGTTCGACGTGGTCGGGAGCCTGATGGCCGAGACGCTCGATGGGCTCGCGGCCTCGGGCGAAGCCGGGAACACCGCGGCTGAAGCCCGGGTGCGGGAGAAGGTCGGTGCGCTGACGGCTCGCTTCCCGATCTACTGAACTCCGAGCTTGGGGTTGCGGAAGAGACACATGTCATGTTCACGGGACTGATCAGCGACGTCGGGGAGGTGGTGCTGGCCGAGGAGCGCGTCAGCACGAAGAGGCTCCGCATCGCCTGCACCTATCCGGTCGAGAGTATCGCGATCGGCGCCTCGATCGCCTGTTCGGGTCCCTGTCTCACGGCCGTGGCCACCGGTGTGGCCGGCCATCGGACCTGGTTCGACATCGATGCCGGGGCCGAGACGCTCGACAGGACGACGCTCGGGGGATGGCGGCCCGGCCAACGCATCAACCTCGAACGGTCGCTCAAGGTCGGCGACGAACTCGGCGGCCACATCGTCTCGGGCCACATCGACGGCATCGCCACGGTGGTGCGCCGGACCGAGGTCGGCGAGACCACGCGCTTCGACATCCTGGCGCCCGAAGCCGTGGCCCGCTTCATCGCCGAGAAGGGTTCGGTGTCGCTCGACGGCACCTCGCTCACCGTGAACAGCGTCGAAGGACGCGTCTTTTCGGTGCTGCTCATCCCGCACACGCTGTCCGTGACGACCTGGAGCGGGGTGGTCGAGGGAGATCGCCTCAACATCGAGATCGACACCATGGCCCGCTATGCGGCCCGCCTCGTCGACTGGTCGCGGACGCATCCTGCGGAGCTTGCATCGGGAGGCGTGTGATGATGAAGCGCTACGCCGCGCTGGCACGCTACAACGCCTGGGCCAATCATCGGCTTTACGCGGCGGCCGCGGCCTTGCCCGACGACCAGTACCGAGCCGATCGCGGCGCTTTCTTCAAGAGTGTCCACGGTACGCTGAACCATCTCCTGGTCACGGATCTCCTCTGGATGTCCCGCTTCACCGGCCAGGGAGCCACCGTCAATCGCCTCGATACGATTCTCTACGACGACCTCGCGTCACTGCACGGCGCGCGCCAGGCCGAAGATACCCGCATCATCAGCTATATCGATGGGCTCGATGCGGCGGCCCTGGCCGGCACGTTCCGCTACACTCGAGCCTCGACGCCGGAGCGGTTCGAACAGGATCTCGAACCGGCGCTCGACCATCTGTTCAACCATCAGACGCACCATCGCGGACAAATCCACGCCATGCTCACGGGACTGGGGGTCGCAGCGCCGCCGCTCGATCTGCTGATGTTTCAGCGCGAGGTCGGCTTCGGCGGAATGAAGCGGATCGCCTGATCGTCCACCGGCCTTGCGGCAGACGCGCCCGGGCTTTACTCACGGCCCCTTGCATCCTCCTGCCGAGCGACGAGCGAAGAAGAATGGCCGAACCCCAGCGCCGCACCGATGCAAGCCCCGTCGTGGCGACCGCGCATTTCCTGATCGTCGAAGGGCGGTTCTACGACGACATCAACGACATGCTGCTGTCGGGGGCGACCGCGGTCTTGGCGGCCGCCGGCGCGACCTTCGACGTGGTGAGGGTGCCGGGTGCCCTCGAAGTTCCGACCGCCATCGCCATCTGCCTGCAGGCGTCCCGGTCGAGTGGGCGCACCTATGCGGGCGCGGTAGCGCTCGGCTGCATCATCCGAGGCGAAACCTATCATTTCGAAATCGTGGCCAACGAAAGCGCCCGCGGCCTGATGGCGCTCGCCATACAGGACCGCTTTCCGCTCGGAAATGGCATCCTGACGGTCGAAGACGACTCGCAGGCGCGGGTCAGGGCCGATCCGGGGCAGGGCAACAAAGGCGGAGAAGCCGCGCAGGCCATGCTGGCCTTGTGGCGCCTTCAGCACGGCGCCGAGGTCCGATCGTGAGTCGAAGTGAACTGCGGGCCGCCGCCCGTCTCGCGGCCGTCCAGGCGCTCTACCAGATGGACGTGGCCAAGAAGGGCATCAACGAGATCCTCGCGGAGTTCGAATCGCATTGGATCGGCCAGGAGGTCGAAGGCGACCAGTACAAGCCCGCGGAACTGGCCTTCTTCCGCAGCATTCTGGAAGGTGTCCTGGCCGAGCAGATCGACGTCGACCTCCTGGTCGACCGCGCGCTGCAGCAGGGCTGGCCGCTGAGCCGCGTCGAAGCCGTGCTTCGCGCCATCCTGCGGGCGGGAACCTATGAGCTGCGCAGCCGCAAGGACGTGCCGGCGCGGGTCGTCATCGTCGAATATACGGACATCGCGGGCGCCTTCTTCGAAGCCGAGGAAGTCGGCATGGTCAATGCCGTGCTCGATAGCCTGGCGCATCGCTTGCGCCCGGACGAACTGGTCGGCACCGCGCGCTGATCGTTCGGCGTTCGCCCGACGCGGCGAGCCCGGATGGGATCCGGGCCTCGAATGATGGCAGCCTGGGAGGGCTCTATGCAGGTTCGATCTTTCGGCGACGTCGACGGTGTCGAGATCAAGGAGATCACGCTCCGCAACGCGGCAGGCGCCACGGCTTCAGTCATCACCTGGGGGGCCGTGCTGCGCGATCTCGTGGTACCGGCGGCCCATGGCCCGCAACGGGTGGTCCTTGGCCTCAACTCGATCGAGGATTACCGCGCCTACTCGCCGCATTTCGGCGCCCTGCCGGGGCGTTTCGCGAACCGGATCGCCGGTGGCCGCTTCACGCTCGACGGCACGACCTACCACCTGCCGACGAACGAGAAGGGCAAGAACACCCTGCATGGCGGCCCGAAAGGCTTCGGCAAGCGCCCCTGGCGTCTCGACAGCGCGGACGTCGCCTCGGTGACCCTGGTGATGGACTCGCCCGACGGCGACGCAGGTTTTCCGGGCGCGTTGCGGGCGACGTGCACCTACGCCCTACTGGAACCCGGGACGCTGCTCGTCGACCTCCACGCGACCTGCGACGCGCCGACGATCGTCAATCTGGCGCACCACTCCTATTTCAACCTCGACGGCAGTCCCGACATCCTCGACCACGAGGTGATGCTGAACGCGCCGTTCCGCACCCCGGCCGATGCCGATTCGATTCCCACGGGCGAGATCGCGGCCGTGGTCGGAACGCCCTACGATTTCCAGACGATGCGACCCGTCCGCCATGCTTCCGGGACCACCTACGACACGAACTACGTGGTCGGGCCTGCGGTTGATTTCGCTACCGGCCTGGCCCATGCCGCCACCGTCCGGTCGCCCAAGAACGGATTGACGCTCGAAGTCCACACCGACCAGCCCGGCGTCCAGTTCTACGACGCCTCGAAGCTGAACTGCCCGGTCCCGGGGCTTGACGGCGCCCACTACGGGCCGCATGGCGGGCTCTGCCTCGAGGCCCAGCTGTTCCCGGACGCGCCGAACCACCGCTACTTTCCCTCGGCGGTTCTGCGTCCCGGGCAGACCTACAAGCAACGCACGGAATACCGCTTCGCCTGATATCCGCGCGACGGGTCGGCGACGCCGCTTGCTGCCGCTCGGGGCTTCAAGGAGCGACAGGCCCGGCCTGACATGACGAGAGGGTGCCCGTCGATTTCACAGCGAAGACGTTCGTCGACCGTGAGCGCAGCGAAGCAACCTGACCCACCTGCATAAGGCGCCAGGTTGCTTCGTCGCTACGCAACGACGAACGCGGCGTCGTCAGATCACCGCCGCGCGCGTCAGCGGTCGCCGAGGCTGCCGTCCGACTCGGCCAAGGCGGCGCCGACCTCGAGGCCGAGTTCGTCCATCGATGTCTCTTCGCGAACCAGCACTTCCTCGCCCTTGGCCTGACGTTCGGCCTCCTCGGGCGAGCGGGCGACGTTGATCGTCACCTTGGCCTGAACCTCGGGGTGAAGGTCCACCGGGACCGCGTGCAGGCCGATGCCCTTGATCGGCGACGTCATCACGACCTGGTTGCGGTTGACCGAAAAGCCGCCGGCCGTGATGGCTTCGGCGATGTCGCGCGTCGAAACCGATCCATAGAGCTGCCCGCTGTCGCCGGCCTGCCGGATCATGGTGAAGCTCTTGCCGTCCAGGCTCTCGGCCAGGGTTTCGGCTTCGCTCTTGAGTTCCAGGTTGCGAGCCTCGAGTTGCGCACGCTGGGTTTCGAACCGCTTGGCATTGGCTTCCGTGGCCCGCAAGGCCTTGCCGCGAGGCAGGAGGAAGTTGCGCGCGAAGCCGTTCTTCACGCGCACGCGCTCGCCCATCTGGCCGAGCTTGGCAACGCGTTCGAGCAGGATAACGTCCATAGGTCTAGATCCTCGAGGGTTGGTTGGGAGGTGTCGGGCCAGGTGCCCGAAGGGCACCCAGGCAATCGATGCACCCGAGCAGAGCCAGGGCGAACAAGGGCCACGGCATCAGGAAGACGACCGTGAGATAGATGGCGGCGAGCGTGGCGCGCCGTGCCGCGAAACCGCGCGTCAACACATGCGCGGTCGCCAACCCCTCGAACACGAACGCCATGCCGAGGGCTGCCGCCATGATGGCGCAGACCAACCCGAACGGACCGGGCAGCAGGATCGCGACGAGAAGTGCCACGAAGGCTGCCACGGCCCGGCGCGGCAACCGGATATTGTCGGGCAAGTTGGGCCAGGGGCGGGTCAGGCGCTGCGAGATCAGCACCACGCGACCGGCCAGCCAGAGATTGAACGACAGCATGACGACGGCCGAGCCCGCCATGGCGACCGGCGCCACCTCGACGAGATCGACGAAGCTGAAGTCGCCTGGGAGCGTATCGCGCCCCAACAGAGCAGAGAGGCGGCCCGCCAGCCCCGTCAGTGCGTGCTGGTAGCCGCCGAAATGCCAGACCACGAGGGCGCAGACGAGAAGCACGGGAAGTGCCGCCAGTGCCGCGACGCGCAGCAGCAGTTGCGCCACCGGGTACCATTCCATCGCGCGGTCGCCGACGCTGCGGCCCAGCAGGGAGAGGTGGGCGAGGTACCACGCCGGCAGCCCGAGGAGGACCAGGAACACGACGCCGGGGATGGGACCCAGGGCCAAGCCCACCGTGCCTCCACCGATCAGGGCCGCCAGGGCACCGGCCAGATGGCTGAAGCCCAGACCGGCGATCATCAGTGGGAGGGGCGCCAGATAGGCGAGCAGCAAGCCCGCGGAGGATGCCGTCGCGGTCACCGTGAAGAGCAGGGCCGAGGTGACCCCCGCGCCGAGCGCAATGCCGATCAGTTTCAACATCGTCGAGCTGTCCCGCCTCGCAACGAGGGGTTAGGGACGCGACAGGCGTCCCAACCAAGCCGCAGCCCGACCTGGACCGCAGCAGACTTGGAACCCGCGGCTCGACCGGTCCCACGCAAAGGGCACCGGACCGGAAGTCCCCTGAGGGCAGGGGCGCAAGACGGCCCCGGCCAGCAGCGCCGCTTAGCGGATCACGTAAGGCAGCAGGCCGAGGAAGCGCGCGCGTTTGATCGCTTGCGCGAGTTCGCGTTGCTTCTTGGCCGAGACCGCGGTGATGCGCGACGGCACGATCTTGCCGCGCTCCGAGATGTATCGCGACAACAGACGCGTGTCCTTGTGGTCGATCTTCGGCGCATTGGGGCCGGAGAACGGGCAGGTCTTGCGACGACGGAAGAACGGACGGCGGGGAACGGTCGACATCAGACTTCTCCTCCCGGTTGGGCGGATGCGGCAGGGCGGCTCGGGAAGCGGCCGGCACCCCGGTCCCCGCCGCCGCGATCGCCACGGTCACCGCGATCGCTACGGTCGAAACGGCCACCGCCGCCGCCACGCCGTTCGCCACGCTCGCCGCGGTCGTCGCGGTCGCTGTCTTCGCGCTTGCGGAGCATGGCCGAAGGACCATCCTCGTGCGCTTCGACCTTGACCGTCAGCAGGCGGATCACGTCTTCGTTGATCCGCATCTGCCGCTCCATCTCGGCGACGGCGGCCGGGGGCGCATCGATGTTCATCAGGGTGAAATGCGCGCGACGGTTCTTCTTCACGCGGTAGGCCAGGGACTTGATGCCCCAATACTCGACCTTCTGGACCGATCCGCCACCCGCCTGGATGACGGTCTTCATCTGCTCGGTCAGTGCGTCGACCTGTTGGGCCGTGACGTCCTGGCGAGCAAGGAACACGTGCTCGTAAAGAGCCATGAGACTTGCCTTTCTTCGTTGATCGACACCCTCCCGCGCGAAGCCCTTCGAGCCTCGGAAAGGCTCGAGTTTCACCGAAGGCGAGAACACGGGAAAACGGACCTGGGTCCTGTCCTGGCTGCGAATGAGCCAAGACTTTCCGTTCAGCTCCCGGCAGGACGCTGTCGAAGTGGGTTGGATAGAGATGGAACGGCGAAAAGGCAAGCGATAAGCTCGCACGCTCTGCCGGGGAGGCCATCCGGCTTCGAGCCGCCGTACAACGCCTCGCCTTCCGCCGCGCGGTCGCGCTTGACACTCCCGGGCCCGGCGTGCACTCGGGCGCCCTTGCGTCAAAGCGCCCACCCCGCCCGGGCTCGCGCCAACTCGAAACGTCCCCTGCATGACGACGGCATTGGTATTCCCCGGTCAGGGCTCACAGTCGGCCGGCATGGGCAAGGCTCTCGCGGCAGCCTTCCCGGCGGCCCGTGCGGTCTTCGACGAGGTCGACGATGCGCTGGGTCAGCCGCTGTCGAGGCTGACCTTCGAAGGTCCCGATACGGAACTGACCCTGACGGCCAACGCCCAACCAGCACTCATGGCCGTCAGCCTGGCAACACTCCGGGTGTTGCAGGCGGAGGCTGGCCTCGATCTCGGGCGCGATGTGGCCTTCGTCGCAGGTCATTCCCTTGGGGAGTATTCGGCGCTGGCTGCCGCGGGTACCTTTACGATCGTCGAGGCGGCACGGCTCGTGAGGCTCCGAGGTGCCGCCATGCAGGCTGCGGTGCCGGTCGGTCTGGGCGCCATGGCGGCTCTGATCGGCGTCGAGGCCGAGACTGCCGCCGAGATCGCGGCCGAAGCGTCGGGCGGCGACGTCTGCGACGTCGCCAACGACAACGGCGGCGGCCAGGTGGTCCTGTCGGGAACCGCGGCTGCCGTCGCCCGTGCGATCGACATCGCCAAGCGTCGGGGCGTCAAGCGAGCCGTCCTCTTGCCGGTTTCGGCGCCCTTCCATTCCTCTTTGATGCGCCCGGCCGCCGACGCCATGGCGAAGGCGCTTCATGCGGCGCCCTGTTCGGAGCCCGCCATCCCGGTCGTGGCGAATGTCTCGGCTCGGCCGGTCACGACCGCGGCGCTGATCCGGGACAGCCTTGTCGCACAGGTCTGCGGCACCGTCCGCTGGCGTGAATCCGTAGTGTGGTTGGTGGAGGCCGGGGTCACCCGTTTCGTGGAGATCGGGTCGGGCAAGGTGTTGACCGGTCTCATCAAACGCATCGTTCCCGGGGTCAGGACCGGCTCCGTCTCCACACCCGACGAGGTCGCGGCCTTTGCGGAATCCGATCCGGCCGGTGCGGACTGAAGGGGGAGAGATGTTCGATCTCACGGGAAGAACGGCACTGGTCACCGGTGCGTCGGGAGGCCTCGGCGGAGCCATTGCCCGGGCCTTGCACGCGCGGGGCGCGA
>CAXUOD010000131.1:0-5596 GCA_964252585.1 uncultured Lichenihabitans sp.
TTTGGGGGCGGGGCCGCCGGCCGCGTCGGAAGGGGTAGATCCTTGCCGGGAAGACCCCACCCGGCGCTGCGCGCCACCCTCCCCGTTCCGGCGAGGGATTCCCAACGCCCTGCCCAAAGGGAAATTCCAAAGATGTGTGCCAACGATAGCTCGCGAAAGCGGGGGAGGGGGACCACCGAAAGTGGTGGAGGGGCCACTCGCGAGCCTCGATGCGGCTGCCAGCGGCCTGATCGATCTTGACCGAAACCGCCCATCGCTTAGGCTGACCCATAAGCCGCGCCGGTCACGAGCGGGGCGGCAGAGGGAGCGAAGCGTGTCGGACCCGTCCATGCCCGATCGAGCCACCCACGAAAAGGTGGCCTTTACGATGCGACTGCATCCGGGCCGGGAAGACGAGTACAAGCGTCGCCACGATGCCCTCTGGCCCGGACTCGCCGCGCTTTTGAAGGACGCCGGCGTTTCGGACTATTCCATCCACCTCGATCGCGAAAGCCATACGCTCTTCGCCGTGCTGTGGCGACGACGCGACCATGGCATGGACGCGTTACCCTCCCATCCGGTGATGCGGCGATGGTGGGACCATATGGCGGACCTCATGGAGGTCGACGCGTCCCATGCCCCCGTGGTCCGTCCGCTCATCCCGATGTTCCATCTCGCATGAGCGCCGCGATCCGGGCGGTCGCCGTCCTCGACGTCGGCAAGACCAACGTCAAGCTGTTGCTGCACGAGGCCGAGACGAACCGCGAGAGCGTCGTGCGCGCCGCCCCCAATCGCGTGCTGCGGGACGGCCTCTACCCGCACTACGACACGGACGCCATCGCGGCCCTGCTGCTCGACGGATTGGCCGAACTGGCGCGGCACCCCGACCTTCACCCCGACACCTTGGTGGTGACCACGCATGGCGCCTCGGCGGCGCTGCTCGGTCGCCACGGCTTGGCGCTGCCGGTGCTCGACTACGAGCATGACGGTCCCGACCGGTTCCGGCGGGACTACGACGCCTTGCGACCGCCGTTCTCGGAAAGCTTTTCGCCCCGCCTTCCGGGTGGATTGAACGTCGGCGCGCAGCTTTTCTGGCAGGCCCGCACCTTCCCGGAGGCCTTCGCGCGGGTCGAGCACATCGTCACCTATCCGCAATACTGGGCGTGGTGGCTGACCGGGGTCGCGGTGAACGAGCCGACGTCGCTCGGCGCCCATACCGATCTTTGGGCACCGCGCGCCGGGCACTACTCCTCTCTCGTCAAGGCGCTCGGTCTCGAAACCCGCATGGCGCCGCTGCGCTCGGCCTTCGACGTCCTCGGTCCTCTGAAGCCGGATCTCGCCCAAAGGCTCGGGTTTCGGGAGCCGTTGCCGGTGCTCTGCGGTATCCACGACTCCAACGCCTCCCTGCTGCCGCACCTGCAAGCGTCCGGGCCGCCGCTGTCGGTGGTGTCGACCGGGACCTGGGCGATCGTCTTCGCGATCGGAGGCTCGCTCGACCGCCTCGATCCGCGGCGCGATACCCTGGCCAATGTCGATGCTTTCGGGCGGGCGACGCCCTCGGCGCGCTTCATGGGAGGCCGGGAGTTCGACCTTCTGGTGGACGGACGGGCGGTGACGCCGGAACCCGCGACGGTCGCCTCGGTGCTCGACCGCCGGATCATGGCGTGGCCCGGCTTCTCGCCCGGCAACGGGCCGTTCCCGACGGCGCTCGGACGCTGGAGCCATGATGCTGCGACCTTGTCGCCGGCAGAGCGGACCGCTGCGGCCAGCCTCTACGTGGCCCTGATGACCGCCACCTGTCTCGACCTCCTCGCAGCGCGCGGACCGACGATCGTCGAAGGTCCTTTCGCGGCGAATGCGCTGTTCCTCTCGGCCCTTCAGGTTCTGACGGGCCGCCTTGTATCCCGATCAAGCGGTGGGTCGGGCACCAGCGCCGGCGCGGCCCGTCTCGCCCTGCCGGAGGCCCGTCCCCCGGCCACGGTGCCGGCCGAGCATGTCGCGGCCTTGGCAGAGCGGCTTCAGGCCTACGCCGCGGAGTGGCGTATCGGATGTGCGAGCCCCGCATGCTTCGACACGGCCCTGCGGGCCGGCTCATCATGAGGAGGCGTAGGGCATCCATCCACTTCCAAGGGCCTCGTTCCGAGCGGAGCCGGCTTGGGGCTCCGGCGGGCGAAGCCCCTTGAGAAGCCCGCGGAGAACGGCCGCGGTTCGCGTCGTGTCGAGGGACGTCGTTCGCGGCGCGAAAGGATCAGCTCACGATCGAAACGAAAGTGAGTCGATGAGGACGGGTTAGAGCGACACGCCGTCGGTCTTCGCCCTCACCCGCCACCGCCGGAGCGTCGCTAAGAGCACGGCCAGGACCGGCGGGTTCTGCCGTCGTGAGGGATAGTAGAGGAAGTATCCCGGAAAGGCGGGCGTCCATTCCGTGAGCAGGCGCACCAGGCGACCCTCCGCGACCAGGCGCGAGGCCTGGTCTTCGAGGACATAGGCGACACCCAGGCCATCCACGGCCGCTTCGAGCATGAGCGCAGGTTCGTTGAAGGTGAGCGGCCCGTCGACCTTGACGTCGAGGCTGCGCCCGTCCCGCTCGAACTCCCACCGATAGAGGCTGCCCGACGCCATCATGCGGTAATTGATGCAGCGATGCCGCGTCAGTTCGACCGGCGCCCCGGGGGCGGGATGTCGGGCCAGGTAGTCCGGCGAAGCCACGACCGCCATTCGGAGCTCCGGGCCGACCGCAACCGCGATCATATCCTTTTCGACCTTCTCGCCGAGGCGAATCCCCGCGTCGAACCGGTCGGCGACGATGTCGCGGAAGCCATATTCGATCAGGACCTCGACGGTCGCTTCGGGATAGCTCTCGCCGAATCCCGGGAGGACGGGACGCAGCACGGTCTCGAACGCGTGTCGCGTCGCCGTGAGCCGGACGGTGCCCGCGACCCTGTCGCGTTGCTGGCCCGCGTCGTCGATCGCGCCCGCGATCTCGGCCAGCGCCGGTCCGAGCCGTCGCAACAGCTTCTCCCCGGCTTCCGTCACCGACACGCTGCGGCTGTTGCGTTGCAAGAGGCGGAGGCCGAGCCGCGTTTCGAGCTTCTTGATCTTGTAGCTCAGGGCCGAGGTCGACAGTCTGAGTTCCGTCGCGGCCCGCGTGAAGCTCCTCTCCCGCGCCACCGCCGCGAAGGCCGCGAGATCGTCGAGGTCACCGCGGTTCATCGTTCGATCCCGTTCAACGCGCCTTGCTATCCATCCCGTCTATTCGAAGCGGAGCTGCGCTTCTATCTCGCTGAAGGAGAGCAGCGACAGGCTGCTGCCGGCAGGCTTTGCCGACACGCGTTTCAAAAGGAGGTCCCATGCCCAGTCTCGACGACAAGGTCGTTCTCATTACCGGCGCATCGAGCGGCATCGGCGAAGGCACGGCGCGCGTGTTGGCAGCCCATGGGGCACGGGTCGTGCTGGGGGCTCGCCGCACCGATCGATTGCAGACCATCGCCCGAGAGATCGCGAGCCGGGGCGGCGCGGTCCGGTACCGCGCCCTCGACGTCGCGATCCTCGACGACATGAAGGCCTTCGCGGATTTCGCCGAAGCGGAGTTCGGTCGGATCGACGTCATCGTCAACAACGCCGGCGTCATGCCGTTGTCGCCGCTCTCGGCCCTCAAGATCGACGAGTGGAACTGGATGATCGACGTCAACATCCGCGGCGTCCTGCACGGGATCGCGGCGGTCCTGCCGAGGATGGAAGCGCAAGGCCACGGCCACATCGTCAATGTGTCCTCGGTCGGCGGCTTCGTGGTCCAGCCCACCGCGGCCGTCTATGCGGCGACGAAATTCGCGGTGCGGGCCATCTCGGAGGGCCTGCGCAAGGAGAGCGACAAGGTCCGCTGCACCTGCGTCTACCCGGGGGTGGTCGAGTCCGAACTCGCCGACACCATCAGCGACGAGACCGCGCGCGAGCGGATGAAGACCTATCGCAAGACGGCGATCCGGCCCGACGCGATCGGCCGCGCCATCCTCTACGCGATCGAACAGCCCGAAGAGGTCGACGTGAACGAACTCGTCGTGCGTCCCCTCGCCACCCAGGTCTGACGGCGGGCGTCGTTCGACCCGATCACCAGGCGAACTGGATACGGCCGATGAAGGCGTCGCTGTTGGCCTTGGCCGTCTTCAGCGCGGTGGCCGGCGGGTCGACGTCCGCGTGGACGTAGTCGGCCATCACGCGGATGTTGCGGTCCGGGTACCAGTTGATGCCCGCCGTGACGTCGTCTTCGCTGCCCCCGGTTGTCAGCTTGTCGCGAAGGTCGATGCTGCTGTAGCGCGCCGCCACTTCGAACACGCCGTAGCCGCCGCGTGAGATCCTCTGCGACTCGTCGATCTCGACGCCCGTCAGCACGGCGAACTCGCTCCCGTAGGTCGGCGCCAGCCGGTAGGGGCGCCCGTTGCCGTTGACGACCCAGGCCCCCTCGACATAGCCGGATTGAAAGAAGCGGTCGCTCCGATTGGCCACGACGGCTGTCGGGGTGACGCCGCCGACCTCGGCGAACGCATATTCGCCCGTGATGCGGTAGGACTGGAACTGATAGATGGCCTCGAAGTCGACGCGGCCGACGTCCTGGGCATTCCGCAACGTTCCCGTGGTCACGAGCGAGCGCGAGAACTCGTTGTCCTCCGGCTTGCTGGCGATCGAGAAGGCGGTCTGGCCCGGGTCGAGCGAGCGGTAGGAGCCGCCGACGCCGAGGTGGAGCACCTGGTCCTTCGTGAGGATCGGCGCGTAGGTGAAGCGCGCCGCACCGGCCACGCCATTGTCCTCGATGCCGAGATTGGCGTTGTTGCCGAACACGCCCGCGGTGGCGGTCCATTTGTCGCCATAGGTGCCGATCGCGCCGCCGAAATTGCGGGCCGGGTAGAAGGCGTTGGTCAAGGAACGCTCGACGAAGGTCGTGGTGTTGTCGCTCCTCAACTGGTCCTGCCCGACCGGCTCCTTGAAGTTACCGACCGACATGACGAAGTGCGAAAGACCGCGGTAGGCCAGCACGGCATCCTGGATCGGCTGGGCGTCGTTCGAGAAGTCGTACTGGAACGCCACCTCGATCGCATCGTAGAGCGTGAGGTAGGTCTCGAAATACGAGCGGCGGATCGTGAAATTATCGAGGAGCGCGGGTCCGAGCGACCCCGGCTTGAGGCTTGCGGCGTTGAAGTCGAGCTGCAACCGTCCGCCGATCCGGAATTTCACGGCATTGTCGGGTGTCTGAAGCGTGACACCTTTCGAGTCGACCGAGAACTTTCCCTCGTCCACCGGAGCCGAATAGGCCGCGAAGAACGGCAGCGGTCCGTCGGCGGGCCGCTTTGCGGTCGCTCCGCCGAGGCTTTGGTCGGAACCGTTGCCAAGCGGTTGACCGGCCCCGGCGGCGCCGGGGCTCGCCGGGGTCTCGGAGCCTCCCGAGCCGCCGCCGCCCGACTGGATCGCCTGTGCCAGTGCCGGCCCGCTGAGGGCGAGGCAGGCCGCGACGATGGCCGCCGAGAGGATAACGGGTGACGTAATGTTCCGATGAAAATAGCGCATGCCTTGACTCTGCCGTAAACCGCGACCGGATCAACGGCATTTGCCTCGCTTTTTCGCC
>CAXUOD010000131.1:5696-14743 GCA_964252585.1 uncultured Lichenihabitans sp.
CCGGCGATATCGGAAGCGGCGGCGCGCGGCTGAGCGAGACTGGTTCGGTCGGGCCTGCCGGCTCCAACGCCGGTTGCGAGATCATGGCAGCGCCGCCATATCGGAGGGTGCGGTCGGACGGGTCCGAGGGGCTCCTCGCTGCGGCAGGCGACCATGGTCGCAGGGGGCCGATGCCCGCCATCGCCTACTCCGGAGAAGACATGTTTCCTGACACCGAACTCCTGATCGATGGTCGCTGGCGCCCCGGCGCCACGAAGCGCAGTCTCGATGTGTTGAACCCTGCCACCGGCGAGGTGATCGGCAAGGCTGCGGTCGCCGACGCGGCGGACCTCGACGAGGCGCTCGCCGCAGCCGAAAAGGGGTTCAAGGCCTGGCGGGCGGTGTCGGCCTTCGACCGCTACAAGGTGCTGCGCAAGGCGGCCGATCTGCTGCGTGAGCGCCTGGACGCGACCGCGGCGGTGCTGACCCGGGAACAGGGCAAGCCTGTCGCCGAAGCCAAGATGGAGATCATGCTGTCGGCCGACGTGCTCGACTGGTGCGCCGAGGAGGCTCGCCGCGCTTACGGTCGTGTCATTCCGGCGCGGGCAGCCGGCGTGTTCCAGACCGTGGTAAAGGAGCCGGTCGGCCCGGTCGCGGCGTTCACGCCTTGGAACTTCCCGGTCTCGCAGGTCGTGCGCAAGCTCGGGCCGGCTTTGGCGGCCGGCTGCTCGGTGATCGTCAAGGCGGCCGAGGATACGCCGGCCTCCGGTGCTGCGCTCGTGCGCGCCCTTCATGACGCGGGCCTGCCGCCGGGGGCACTGAACCTCGTTTTCGGCAACCCGGCCGAGATCTCGCAGCACCTCATCACGAGCCCGGTCGTCCGCAAGCTGTCGTTCACCGGTTCGGTTCCGGTCGGCAAGCAACTGGCCGCCCTGGCGGGCCAGTACATGAAGCGCGCCACGATGGAACTCGGCGGTCACGCGCCGGCGATCGTCTTCGACGACGTCGACCTCGACAGCGTCAGCACGATGCTGATCACCTCGAAGTTCCGCAACGCCGGGCAGGTGTGCGTCTCGCCGACCCGCTTTCTCGTACAGGAGCGCGTCTACGACCAGTTCGTCGAGCGCTTTTCGGCCAAGGCACGCGCCGTGAAGGTCGGCAACGGCCTCGATCCCGCGAGCCAGATGGGACCGCTGATCACCCAGCGTCGCCTCCAGGCCGTGGAGGACTTGATCACCGAAGCGAGGCGCGATGGCGCCGAACTCGCGACCGGCGGCAACCGGATCGGCAACGAAGGCAACTTCTTCGAGCCGTCCGTGCTGACCGGCGTGACCAGGACCATGCGGGTCATGAACGAGGAGCCGTTCGGGCCTCTGGCCCTGATGACGCCCTTCCACGACATCGACGAGGCGATCGAGGAGGCCAACCGGCTGCCTTACGGGCTTGCGGCCTATGCCTTCTCCCGCTCGGCCAAGACGGTCGCGGCCCTGTCGGCCGGGATCGAGACCGGCATGCTGACCATGAACCATCTCGGACTCGCGCTGCCCGAAACGCCGTTCGGTGGCGTCAAGGACAGCGGCTACGGCTCGGAGGGTGGCATGGAGGCGATGGAGCCTTATTACGCCACCAAATTCGTGACCCACGCATCGCAGGTGTAGGCTTTGCGAGCGACCGGCCGGCGTCGAGACCGTGTCCGGAGCGTGTCGGCGGCCGGAACGGCCATCGTCCGGGTCGACGCCATCACGGCAGCGCTGGCCCGCTGGAGCAGGCCCCGCGCCTTCAGCCCGTCAGGGTCGCGGCGCGGATCCGCAGCGTCTCGGCGAGCGCCGCCAGCATGTCGTCGACAAGCCGGCCGTTCTCGATCAGCCAGGATCCATCGCGGCCGGCCACGATGGCCCGCAGGCTCTCGGCCCGGGACACGAGACCGAGATCGTGGTCGCGCAGGCGAAGCAGGGTCTCGGCCTCGTCGCGGTACCATTGGCTCATGCGATCCGTCTCGGGGACCGGCTGTGCCCGGACGCGACCCTCGAGGGCTCCGATGTCGTGCGACAGGCGTTCGAGCACCTGCGCCGCCGCCACGGCTGCGGCGTCCGGCCGGGGTTTGGCCCGGCTCGGCGGCGGCAGGTGGGCTCGGCGATAGACGCTTTCGGCCGCCTCGACCGAGCCGCGCGCCCCGGCCAGCAGGCCGCCCGTCTTCTGCCGAACCAGGAGGTCGTCGGCCCGGAGCAGGTTTTCCAGCCGGTAGAAGTTGTAACCCCAGCCGTGGAAGAGGTTGATCGCAACCCGCTCCGGCCCCTCGGCGTCGGTGAAGCGGGGCGTCGTCACGACCGCACCGGCAAGCCGGTCTCCTGACCGAGGGAGTAGATGCCGCTCGGCTGACCGCCGACGTTGAACGGCACGCCGGCCGCCGCGTTGGGCGCCGAGACCAGGCCCTTCTCGGCCATGCGGAGCGCGAGGTAGTAGCGGACCGCTTCGATCGGCGAGAGCCCGATCGCCTGCAGCGAGATCAACTCCCGCATGCGCTCGTCCTTGGGCAGGATGAGGATCTTCAGGTCGTTGAGCAGGATACCATAGACCTTCAGGAAATCCGTGAGATGGGTTTTCACGTTTTCCCGGATGTCGAAGATGTGCTCGTTGATCTCCTCCATCCTGGTGACCTGGACCACCTGGTTGATGGCCTGTTCGATGGCGGGGCCCGCGTAGTCGGCGATCTCTCGGGTATCGATGGTGTTGCCGTTGAACGGCAGGTGCGTGATGAGGTCGAGGGCGGCCGACTGCGAGTCGACGTGGACGTAGTAGTCGACCTGATAGGACATCTCGGCCATCTCGGCGCTGGTCGCGATGCCTTGGCTGCGGATCAGCAGTTTCGACCGGTTGATGTAGATCACCTCGTAGACCCAGGGCGACGCGCCGCCGAAGAAGCCCTGGACCACCGAGCCCAGCAACGGCTTATCGGGCGTGACGAGCGCGTATTGCCCGGTTTCGTAGACGTTGAGGACCGCTCCGCGAGACTTCAGCACGCAGAAGTGATTGCTCTCCACCGTGAGAAGAGAGCCCGACACGATACTGTCGTCGACGATCTTGACCGCGATGTTCTTGCTGCCCAGCAGGTCCGTTCCATCGCGGCCGAGCGAGGTGATGACCTGACGCGTGATCGCCATTCGTAATGCCCTCCAGATCCGAGATGCCAGCCGCAGCAGGGCCTGAAGCAGATGCTTCATGTCGTCGCCTGACCTTTCGACGGTCGGTGCCGGGCTCTAACACGAGAATCAAGGCTTTGCGTACGGAAACGCCAAAACGGGGCGCGGCCCCGCTGTGCAGAACACGGGAACCATGCGATTGCGCCGATCTCGACTGCGCCGAAGGAGCGCTAGCCGGGTCGGGGAGCTTGGAGCGTCATGAAGGCTGCAAAACCGAATTCGCGCATGGCGCCCCCTCTGGCAGGGCTCTTGATCCGGGCCGCGCGGGTGATCGACTTCGAGGCGATCGCGGCGATCAGCGCTATGCCGAGCTTTCGGGCCGGCACTCTCCGGTTGCCATTCCAGTCGGCCGACCTCACGCGCAAGTTCCTCGAAAGCCAAGGCGAGAACGATCTGTCGCTCGTGGCGGAACGCGACGGCGTCGTCGTGGGCAGCGCCGGGTGGAGGCGCTTCGCGGGGCGCCGGCTCCATGCCGCGGCAATCGGCATGGGCGTGCACGACGCTCACGTGGGACGAGGGATCGGGACGGCGCTTCTGGCCGCGATCCTCGATGCCGCGGACAATTGGCATGCGATCCGCAGGCTTGAACTCACCGTCTACACCGACAACGACGCCGCGATCCGGCTCTATCGGCGTCATGGGTTCGAGAGCGAGGGAACGCTACGCGATTACGCGTTCAAAGCGGGCCGCTACGTCGATGCGACCGCCATGGCCCGGATCCGGCCTTCCGCTGTCGACGCGGTTCATCGTTAATGTGCCGTTAATTATTTCTCAGCAAGCCGGTCGCCCCCATTGCATGAAAGGTCGGGATCAGCCTAGTCTCCGCCTCCCTCACTCAGGAGGCTTCCATGACCAACGCCGTCTGGAAAAACCGCGTCGACACCGCCCTCACCCGGTTGCAGCAGGATCGCTGGACCGCCCCGGCGGTTCGCTACATGGAGATCATCGACGATATCGCGGCCGGCAAGGGTTCCGCCGCCGATATCGCGCGCCGACACGGCTCTCGCGACATGGTGGCGAACGCGCTGAGCCGCATCACGCAAGCGCTGCACGGCGACGGTTCGGTGCCGAGCCTCGACCAGGGCGGCTGGTACGAGATCGACGGCGAACGCTACCGGGTCGCACCCGACTTCGCACAGGAATGGCTGGCCGCCCGCAACGCCCAGAGGAACTTCCAGGCGCTGCAAGCGATCTGAGG
Organism: uncultured Lichenihabitans sp.; assembly: GCA_964252585.1. Taxonomy (GTDB): domain Bacteria; phylum Pseudomonadota; class Alphaproteobacteria; order Rhizobiales; family Beijerinckiaceae; genus Lichenihabitans. The sequence goes on from CAXUOD010000131.1 coordinate 10,074, forward strand.
GTCAGTCCCGCGTCGAAAGGAAACGTCGTTCGGCCCCCTCGAGGACGGCGCAAGTCAGGACACCGTATTTGAAGACGCCCGTGTCGACGTTGATGCGATGCGTCTCGTTCTCCGGCCGGGGGCGTGGCGTATGGCCGTGCACCACCACGCCGTCGATGCTGTGGGCAGACCGGAAAAACGCGTCGCGGATCCAGAGAAGATCGTCCTCGCTCTGCTGGTCGAGCGGTACACCGGGTCTCAGTCCGGCGTGAACGAACGTGTAGGGACCGGCCACGTGATGAAATGCCGTATGGGCCAGGAACCTGCGGTGCTGTTCGGGCAGGCGCTCCAGCAGCGCCTTACGGGCGCGCGCCAAGGCCTTGCCGCCGGCTTGCGGCGAAAGCTCTATGCCGTAGGACGCGAGGGTGGCGTCTCCGCCGGATCGGCACCAATGGGCCATTCCGGCCGGGTCGGCGAGAGCTTCCAGTAGCAGAGCCTCGTGGTTGCCGCGCAGCGCCACGAACGGCAGCGGAACGTCTCGTCGCGCCAGGCGGTCGAGTACGGCGGCCGAGTTCGGCCCGCGATCGATGTAGTCGCCCAGAAAGACAATTTCGGCTTCGACCGGCGGAGAAGCCGCGAGGTCCGCGATGATCATGCCCAGCAGGATATCGAGGCGATCCGCGAAACCGTGGATGTCGCCGATTGCGAAGATCCGCCGCCCTGCCGAAAGCGTTGGGACAGCTCTCGGCGGCGAGCGACGGAACAGGGAGAGGAACGAGGAAAGGGACATGATCCAGTCCGTTTGGCCCGGAGAGCGCGTGCAACGGTCAGCTGGCGTGTCCCAACACATCGAAGGGGACATCGTCTGAGATCTTGACGGATGAGCGCAGCGAGGGTTCGAGCATTTTCTTCAACCGGAGCCAAACGTTCAGCACGACATCGCTCAACCCTGCGACTGTCCGCTGAGAGAACAGTGGTTTGGACATGGTCAATGAAAAAGTTGCAACGACGTTCACCATCGATCGGACACTTGAGCTCAGCAAGGCTGAAGGGTGATTTGAGCCGGGAAGCATCGCATCGCGCCGTTGCTCAACATGCTGACTTAAGGATTCCATGGCAAGCGCGACGGCTTAGCCCCTTCGAGGACATTGTGCCCGACGCAGATTGGACCATCGGCGAGCGGTCGACAGCTGTTCGTATGACGTCGCCGACGGTGGCGGGATCCAGATGCGGCGCGGCGGAAAGTGCATCTGCCTGTATCCAGAACGCCACGCAACTTCCCCATTGGGGAGCAACGCAGTCCGGCTTGATGAAGGCGTGTCGGATCCGGCTCGAAGGAACCGGATTCCCATTCGCCTTCGAAGAGGCTCTGGTCTAGCTTTTGCACCTGCAGGCACCACTGGGCCTTGCGGGCGAGCCGCGCCAAGCGGCCGTTTCAATCGGAGGAAAACATGCGCAGCGTAATGATAGGGGCCGCGGTCGCGGCCGTGCTGGCGCTCTCGGGCGGAGCCGCTTTGGCGGCCGGCGACCCGGCGGCCTGTAAACCCGTCAAATTCTCCGATGTCGGCTGGACCGACATCACGGCCACGACGGCCACGACATCGGCGATCCTGAAGGGGCTCGGCTACGCGCCGCATACTGATGTGCTCTCCGTTCCCGTGACCTATCAATCGCTCCACAGCAAGCAGATCGACGTCTTCCTCGGCAACTGGATGCCGACCATGGAAGCCGACCGCAAACCCTACGTCGACGACAAGACCGTCGACGTCGTCGGAACGAACCTGACCGGAGCCAAGTATACGTTGGCCGTGCCGGATTATACTTTTCAAGCGGGCCTGAAGAGCTTCGCCGACATTGCCAAGTTCAAGGATCAGCTGGGCAACAAGATCTACGGCATCGAGCCGGGAAACGACGGCAACCGGCTGATCCTCGACATGGTCAAGGCCGACAAGTTCGGGCTCAAGGGGTTCGACCTCGTCGAATCCAGCGAACAGGGCATGCTGAGCCAGGTCGAGCGGGCCGAGAAGCGGAAGGAGCCGATCGTGTTCCTGGGCTGGGAACCTCACCCGATGAACACCAAGTTCAAGATGGATTACCTCTCGGGTGGCGACGACGTTTTCGGCCCGGATTATGGCGGTGCCACGGTTCTGACCAATGTGCGGGCGGGCCTGCGGACCGAATGTCCGAACCTCGGCAAGTTCCTCGACCAATTGAAGTTTACGTTGCCGATGGAGAACCAGATCATGGGGTCGATCCTGTTCGACAGCATCGACCCCGACAAGGCCGCGACCGACTGGCTGAAGGCCAATCCTTCGGCCCTCGACGGGTGGCTCGCGGGCGTCACCACGCTCGACGGCCAGCCGGGTCTTCCGGCCGTGAAGGCCAGCCTCGGCCTTTGAATCACGCCGGGCCGGGCCGACCTCGCCCGGCATCAGGCGGATGCGGACCGACCCGCCCGGCGTCAGGCGGGTCGGGCCGCCGTAACCTGCAAACGTCCTCGCCATCGAGAGCCGGAACCGCCGCATGGATGTCGTCACGAGCGCGATCACGGCCCACAAAATCCCGATCGGCCCCTGGCTCAACAATGGCATGAATGCCTTGAAGGACGGCTCCGGCCTGTTCTTCGACGACGTGTCGGACGGATTGAGTTTCCTGATCGACCATACGGTCGCCCTCGTCGGGGCCCTGCCACCGCTAGTCTTCTGCGCGCTGGTGGCGGCCCTCGCCTACGCGCTCCGGCGCTCCTGGCCCATGGTGGTGTTCGCCGCGATCGCGCTCATGTTCATCCTCAACCAGGGTTACTGGAACGAGACCCTCACGACGCTGGTGATTACCTTCTATGCGACGGCCGCCTCGATGCTGGTCGGCGTTCCGGTCGGGATCCTGGCGGGACACAACCAGCGGCTCGCCAAGGTGCTGCGTCCCGTGCTCGACCTCATGCAGACGCTGCCGACCTTCGTCTATCTCATTCCCATGCTGTCGCTCTTCGGGCTTGGCGTCGTGCCGGGGATCATCGCGACCGTCATCTTCGCGGTACCGGCCCCGATCCGTATGACCCAGCTCGGCATCGCGTCGGTGCCTCTGCCGCTGCGGGAAGCCGGCGAGGCCTTTGGGGCCACGTCGTGGCAACTGCTCCGGAAAGTGGAACTGCCCCATGCCCTGCCGGCCATCATGGAAGGGCTGACCCAGGCCATCATGCTGGCGCTCTCCATGTCGGTGATCGCCACCATGGTCGGGTCCGGCGGCCTCGGCGTCCCGGTGCTGCGGTCCCTGAACCAGGTCAGGCCCGCCATGGGTTTCGAGGCCGGGATCGCGATCGTGCTCGTGGCGGTGCTGCTCGATCGCCTCTTTCGCCGCCCCGCGACGACCTACGGCGCCACGCGGTGAGCGGCGACCCGGCCAGCGCCGTCTCGTTTCGCGATGTCGACATCGTCTTCGGGCCGACGCCGAAACGCGCTCTCGCCATGCTCGATGCCGGCCATGGCCGCGACGAGATCCTGGCCGCGACCGGCCATGTGCTCGGCGTCGCGGGTGCCAGCCTGTCGGTGGCACCGGGCGAGATCTGCGTCCTGATGGGGCTCTCGGGCTCGGGCAAGTCGACCCTGCTCCGCGCCGTCAACCGCTTGAACCGGGTGGCACGCGGCGAGGTGCTGGTCCACCACCGCGGCGGCAACATCGATGTCACGACCTGCGATGCCGCGACCCTGCGCGACTTGCGCTCAGGCGGCGTCGCCATGGTGTTTCAGCAATTCGCCTTGCTGCCCTGGCGAAGCGTGCGCGACAACGTCGGCATGGGGCTCGAGCTCCGCGGGCTCGGACGCGCCGCCCGCAACCGCATCGTCGACGAGAAGCTCGCCATGGTGGGGCTCGACCGGTGGGCCGACAAGCATGCGCACGAACTGTCGGGCGGCATGCAGCAGCGCGTCGGGCTCGCCCGGGCCTTCGCCACCGACGCCGACATCCTGCTGATGGACGAGCCCTTTTCGGCGCTCGACCCGCTGATCCGAACCAGGCTGCAGGATGAACTGCTCCTGCTGCAGGAACGGCTCAAGAAGACCATTCTGTTCGTCAGCCACGACCTGGACGAAGCCGCGAAGCTCGGCAATCGGATCGTCATCATGGAAGGTGGCCGCATCGTCCAGGCCGGCACGGTGGCCGATATCGTGCTGCGGCCGGCGGACCGCTATGTTTCGGACTTCGTGCGCCACATGAACCCGCTCGATGCGCTTCGCGCCGAGACCTTCATGGTGACGGTGGAGGACCTCGGGCGTGACGGCGACGCCGTGGTGTTTGGCGCTGCCCCCGGCATTCGGCTGACGCTCGGCCCGGACGGACGGCCGGTGCGGGCCGAAATGGCCGGACGGCCGATCGCCATCCTAGCCGCCGAGGTGGCCGGCGACGGGGCGGCAACCGAAATGTTGGTTCTTGTGCCGGCCACCTTGCCGCTCAAGGCGGCCGTCGGCTTTCGGCAGCGCGGGGTCGCGGGTCTCGTCGTCGTGGACCCGAACGGCATCGTGCTCGGTGCGGCCTGCGAAGACGACCTGTTCCGGGCCCTGTTGCGGCATTGATGGCGGGCGGAAAGCCCGTGACGGAACGGCTTGCGTAACGAAACTTCGGTCGTTATAGAACGGCATCCCGGGCGCGTAGCTCAGCGGGAGAGCACTCCCTTGACATGGGAGGGGTCACAGGTT
>CAXUOD010000132.1:0-9569 GCA_964252585.1 uncultured Lichenihabitans sp.
CCACCGGCGGCCTGCTGCCGCGCGACCCGGCCCCGGGAGACGCGCCCCGGGGCGAGCCGACGCGGACGGACCCGCCCCGCGCCGGCGCGAGGAGCCGGACGCCGTTCGGGCTCCTCGTCGCCATCGGCATGCTCGACAACGCGGCGCGCCCGGCCTTCCTGCTCTACCTGCCGTTCCTGCTCGAAGCGAAGGGCGCCGCGCTGACCACGGTGGGCCTCGCCCTGTCGCTGGTCTTCGTCGGAGGCGCGCTCGGCAAGGCGATCTGCGGCCACCTCGGCCACCGGCTCGGCGTGATGCGGACCGTGATCCTCACCGAGGCCGGCACCGCGGCCGCGATCCTCCTCGTGATCGCGCTGCCGCTCGCGCCCGCGCTCGCCCTTCTGCCCGTGCTCGGCGTCATGCTGAACGGCACCTCCTCGGTGCTGTACGGCACGGTGCCGGAGCTCGCGCCCGGCGGCCGGGTCGAGCGGGCCTTCGCGGTGTTCTACACCTGCACGCTCGGCGGCAGCGCGCTCGCGGCCCCGCTGGTCTACGGCCGGCTCGGCGACGTGGTCGGGCCGAACTGGGCGGCGGTGGCGGCCGCAGCGACGGCACTCGCGGTCGTTCCCGTCATGCTGGCCCTGGCGCCCCACCTCGTGACGGACGGGCCGACCGGCTCCGTGTCGCGGTCATGACCCTCTCCGTCCTCCTCCTCGTCATGGGCGCCGCGATCCTCCACGCGAGCTGGAACGCGGTGCTGCGCGGCGGCGGCGACCGGCTCTGGTCGATGACGCTGATGATGGCCGCGGTGACGGTCGTCACGGGCGTCGCGGCCCTCGTCCTGCCGTGGCCCGCCGCGGCGAGCTGGCCCTGCGTGATCGCCTCGGCGATGATCCACGTCGGCTACAACCTGTCCCTGGTGCGCACCTACCGATCCGGCGACCTCGGGCAGACCTATCCCGTGTCGCGCGGCTCCTCGCCGGTCCTGGTCGCCCTCGGCGCACTCGTCTTCGCGCGCGAGACCCTGACGGTGGCGTCGGCGGCCGGCGTCGCGCTGGTGTCCGGCGGCATCGTCTCGCTCGCCTTCCAGCGCGGAAAGGTGCGAGGCGACTTCCTGCCCGCCGCCTTCACCACCGGCGTGCTGATCGGCGCCTACACGGTGGTCGACGGCATCGGCGTGCGTTTGTCGGGCGACAGCCTCGCCTACACGAACAGCATGTTCCTGCTGTGGAGCGCCACGGCGCCCTTCATCTACTGGGCGCTGCGCGGCCGGCCGCCTGCCTATACGGCCACGCAGACCGGGATGGCGCTGGCCGGCGGTCTCGTGTCACTTCTAGCCTACGGCATCGTGATCTGGGCCATGCAATACGGCGCCATGGGCGTCGTCTCCGCCCTGCGCGAAACCAGCGTCGTGTGGGCGGCCCTCATCGGGCGCCTCTTCCTGCACGAGGAGCTGACCGCACGGCGCCTCGCGTCCTGCGCGGCCATCGCCCTCGGCGCGGCCTGTTTGGCGAGTTGACGCCGATGCGTGGCGCGTTCAGGGGCATCGAACGCAGGCGCCGATCGGACCGCTGCGTCGAAAAGCGACGCCGGTCTACAGAGCGATCCCGAACGGGACCGGCTCGGCCTCTGGCGGGCCGTGGGGACAGATGCCGTGCGCCGGTCACGCCCCGGTCAGAGGCGCCGATTGCACCGGCGAAATATCCGGAGAGGCTGTCCTCTCGACGCGATCCTTCGCCCTCGTCCGGAACGCGAGCTTCCGGGTCAGGCCTGGCGGCAGATCGAGCAGGATCGCCAGCAGGCCGGGTTCGTCGACGAGGCCGAGGGCATCCTCGATGCGCAGCCACGCGCCCCGCCGCTGCCCCTTCTCGCGCCAGTCCGGGAGCTGGTGTTCGAACTCCAGCAGGAACACCCTCACCTTGCAGTACTCGAACCGGTCCATCTGGCGCTTCCAGTACGTGTAGGCGCCGACCGGCTTCTTGTGGATCCGACCGACGACTCCGGCCTCCTCGCGCGCCTCCATCGCGGCGGCTTGGTGGTCCTTGCGCCCCTTCATGGGCCAGCCCTTCAGGATGACGAACCGCCCGGTGCCCCGCGAGGTGATCAGCAGGACGCGCAGGTGTCCATCACCGTCGAGGCGCACCGGCAGGGCCGCGACCTGCTTGCCGATCTTGTTGCCTGGTGGTTTGTGCGAGGGCGGCGGCATCGTATCTACTCCCGCGATGGCGCGACGGCGGAAGTGAGGCTCACGGCATGATCTCGGACTGGGAGATGATCGCGCGCCTGCTCGGCGCGGCGGTGCTCGGCGGCGTGGTCGGCTTCGAGCGCGAGCGTCTGCTCTGGGCCGCGGGCCTGCGCACCCACATGCTGGTCTGCGTCGGCTCGGCCCTGATCATCATCGTCTCGGCCTACGGCTTCAACGACGTGATCGGCAAGAACATCGTCCTCGATCCGTCTCGCATCGCGGCCCAGGTCGTGTCGGGCGTCGGCTTTCTCGGTGCGGGCACGATCCTTTTCCGTGGCGAGGCGGTGAAGGGCCTGACCACGGCCGCGAGCCTGTGGGCCGTGGCGGGCATCGGCCTCGCGGCGGGCAGCGGGCTCTATGTCGCGGCGATCGCATGCACCGTCATCATCCTGATCGTGCTCGCCGGCATGAAACCGATCGAGGAACGCTACCGCAACCGGATCCAGACACGCACCCTCGTGGTCTTGGCGGAGCGCGATCGATTCACCCTGGACACCCTCAAGGAGGTGGCCGGGCCTAATGCCCGCCGCATCCAACAGTTCGTGCTCAAGCAAACGGGGACGGAGGAGGTGGACGAAGCCGAAGTGGCCTTCGTCCGCCTGCCCGATGTGGCAGTCCGGAAAATCGCGGCCAGCATCAAGGCTTTGCCGGGGATCAGGCAGGTGGAGGGCCCGGACACGGTCTGAGAGCCTGTTTGACCATTGGAGCGGGCCTGCGTTGCTTTGCGACGTGGCGAATGACAGGAGGGGTGCGACGCCGATACGTCCGTATCGGCGAGCGCCACGACGCATCAGTCGGCCGTCGCAAAGCAACCCACGCCGTTGCGGGCTTGCCCGCATCGGCGCAGATCGGGGTCGCCCATCTCGGGCAGGCCCGAGATGGGTGGGCCGAGCCCTTTTCGGCGCTCGGGGCGTCGACGCACTCGACCGTGGCATGGGCCACGCTCGTCGCGCGTCTCCTGCCGATCATCCGAAAAGGGCTGCGGCGCAGACCCACTCCAATAGTCAAACAGGCTCTGAATGCGGATCGTGCGATCCCGTTGCGAATGTGATCGTCTCGGCCGGTGGAGGGCCCCGTCGTGAGAGGGCTTCGGCATCGCTGCCGACATTAAGGACGTTGAGAATGCTGGACTGGTTCCGCGCGCTGATGCCCAAGGAGGACCGCTTCTTCGACCTCTTCGACCGCCACGCTGGGACGCTCGTCGAGGGTGCAGGCGCTCTCAGGGACCTGTTAAAGGGCGGAGACGCCGTGCCCGGGGCCGCAGCGCGGGTCGCCCAGCACGAGGAAGCGGCCGACGAGATCACCCGCGAGGCGCTGAACGCGGTGCGGCGCACCTTCATCACGCCCTTCGACCGGAGCGATATCCAGGCCCTCGTCACCGCGCTCGACGACACGATCGACCAGATGAAAAAGACCGCCAAGGCGGCCCTGCTCTTCGAGGTGTCGCACTTCGAGCCGCCCATGCGTGAGATGGGCGATATCATCGCCGAAGCCGCCGCCATCATCGCCGAAGCCGTGCCGCTGCTGCGCTCGCTCGGCCCGAACGCCACACGCCTCAACGAGCTGACCGAGCGGGTGATCCAGCTCGAAGGGCGTGCCGACGACGTTCACGAGAAGGGCATCAAGGCCCTCTACCTCGCGTCGCGATCAGACCCCATGGTCTTCGTGGTCGGCTCGGAAATCTACGACCATCTGGAGAAGGTGATGGACCGGTTCGAGGACGTGGCGAACCGACTCAGCAGCGTCCTGGTCGAGAACCTGTGACCGGAAGCGCATCGTGGAACTCCTGAACGCATCGCCCTTCGTGCTCGTGCTGGTCGCCACGGCGCTGGTCTTCGACTTCCTCAACGGCTTGCACGACTCCGCCAATTCCATCGCCACGATCGTGTCGACGCGGGTGCTCGCGCCCCGCTACGCCGTGATCTGGGCGGCCTTCTTCAACTTCATCGCCTTCCTGGTGTTCGGGCTGCACGTGGCCGGCACGGTCGGCTCGGGCATCGTCGGTGTGGAGGTGATCGACGACCGCGTGGTGTTCGCGGCCCTCGGCGGCGCCATCGTGTGGAACCTCGTCACCTGGCGTCTCGGCATCCCGTCGAGCAGCTCGCATGCCTTGATCGGCGGCCTGCTGGGAGCGGGCATCGCCAAGGCGGGCATCGGCGCAGTGGTGTGGTACGGCGTCCTCGCGACCACGGCCGCCATCGTGCTGTCGCCCGCCCTGGGGTTCTTCCTCGCCCTGCTGCTCGTGCTGGCGGTGTCCTGGATCTTCGTGCGGTCGACGCCGAACAGGGTCGACCGCCTGTTCCGCCAACTCCAGTTCGTTTCGGCCTCGGCCTACTCGCTCGGGCATGGCGGCAATGACGCGCAGAAGACCATGGGCGTGGTCGCCGTGTTGCTCACCTCGCACGGTCTTCTGCACGGGGGCTTCCACGTGCCGCTCTGGGTCGTGCTGGCCTGCCAGAGCGCCATGGCGCTCGGCACGCTGATGGGCGGCTGGCGCATCGTGCACACGATGGGATCGAAGATCACGCGCCTCACGCCCACGCAGGGCTTCTGCGCCGAGTCGGGCGGCGCTATTACCCTGTTCCTGGCGACGTGGCTCGGCATCCCGGTGTCGACCACCCACACCATCACGGGCGCTATCGTGGGCGTCGGAGCGGCCCGCCGCGTGTCGGCCGTGCGGTGGAACGTGGCGCAGAGCATTGTCGTCGCCTGGGTGCTGACCATGCCGGCGGCGGGAATCGTCGCAGCCGGACTCTACGCAGTGTCGGCCCTGTTCCCGAGCTGAATTCCGGCAGGATCTGACCCGTTCCAGCGCGCACCTCGATCCTCGTGCCTCTCCTGACGGCGATTGATCGGCTCTTCGGAATGCGGCTTGTGACAGTCCGTTCAAGCGACGTGGCCGCTCCGAAGCAGCTCTTCCGCTGTCCACCCACTCCCACCGTTCCAACGGACCAGCAGTCTCGACGAAAAAGCCGCGCTAAGGTGATGTGCAGCGTAGGGATGCGTGCGGGCACCTTCAGAGCGTCCGGCCCATGACCCTCTCCACGTTGCGCCGATGCACGGCCTCGTAGGCCTCATGATAATGGATGGCGCCGGACGCCAGGTCGGCCTCGACGAATCGGTGAAGGTCGAGGGCCGCCGATGCGGGTTCCCTGCCCAGCCGCAACAGCTTCTCGACGTAGCGCCGGGTCGCGCCGATGAGCCGCCCGTCGTAGCCGCCCGTTGAGATGACGTGTTCGGAACCGTGGTTCGGCAGGATCCGGTCGACCTCCCAACGCTCCATCTCCGCGAGTCCGGCCAAGTGGGCTTCCAGGCGCTCGGGTTCCGCGACGAAGGTGACGGGGTCCTCCAGCGTGTCGCCCGCGAGCAGGAGATTCGCGCCGGGAATGAGCAGCACCGTCCCGTCGCGGCTGTGGACGTCCGACTGGCGCAACTCCACCGACACTTTACCCACCTTCAGGCCGTGCGTTCCTTCGAAGATCGACGTGGGATGCACGAGGGGTTTGATCGGGGGTGTGCCGGTTTCGAGGTCGGCCTGCCGTTCGGCCAGGATCTCCGCAGTGAGCGCGTTCGCGAGGATGTCGCAGTCTTCGAAGACCGCGTTGCCGGCGACGTGATCCGCGTGCCAGTGGCTGAGCGCGACCTGGATCGACTTCACCCCTTCACCTTCCAGGGTGCGTCGGATCACGCGTGCGTGCTCGGTCGAGATGTGCGTGTCGAACACCAGAGCTTGCCCGCCGTCGACGACGGCGTAGGAGCAGGCTCCGAGCGCATAGGCTCCGTCGTCCAACCAGTTCGGTGCCTCCGACCAGGCCCGCGCCCCGGCGATCCGGCCATCGTAGAAGGCGAGGACGTAGGGCGCGGGTCGGAGGACCCGCAGGGTCGAGCCGAGCCGCGTGGGCCCGTCATGGCCGTCTCGCTCCATCGATCGCCCCTTTCGTCGCTGAATCCTGGAATTCCGGGACAGGATCTCTCCCGCGAACCGCCACGTCACCCTGGCAGCATTCTTCATGATGCACACTATAACGCTAGGAGTAAGCGGTGCCCGTTCTCAGAGCCTGTTTGAGTGCTGGGAGGAGCCTGCGTTGAACCGCGATGTGCCGAATGACAGGAGAGGGGCGAGGCCGATAGCCCATGCTATCGGCGAGCCGCTCGACGCATCAGGCGGCCATCGCGGCTCAACCCTGCGGGCTGCGCCCTTTTCGGCGCTCGGTTCGTCGTCGTTCTCGGCCGTAGCCCCGCTACGGCCGTCGCCCGCCTCCTGCCGAGCGCACGAAAATGGCTGCAGCGCAGGCCCCTCCCAGCACTCAAACAGGCTCTCAGGCGACGACGTTGCGGAGGAAGCGCGTCACCCCGTCACCGGCGTTGACGTAGGCATAGGACTGGTTGCTGGCGAAGATCACATGTTCGCCCGCCTGGACGATGCTCGCGCCGTCCTGAAGCTCGAGCAGGAGCCGGCCCTCGACGACGTAGATGATCTCATGCCAGCCCGCCGGGTCAGGCTCGGCCTTGTACCTGTCCCCGGCTCCCAGCGACCAGATCCAGAGCTGCACTTCCCGCTGGGACGGGACGCTTCCCAGCAGAACCGCCCTGCTGTCCGCGTGGGTGCCTTGCCAGGCGAGCGTGTTGACGCGCCGTGCCGTCGCGGAAGGATCGGCCACGAGGTCGACGAAGCCTACCCCGAGCGCTTCGGCGATGCGGTCGAGACTCGCCAGGCTGACATTCGCGCCACCGGCCTCGAGGCTGACGATCATGCGACGGCTGAGGCCCGAGCCCTCCGCCAGCGCCTGCTGGCTCAGCCCAGCCCCTTTTCGGAGGCGCTGCAGATTGCTCCCGACATGGGCGAGCACCTCGGACCCGTTGCGCAATATATTTCTCACTGCTACACGACCAGTATGTTGCGGCGCTCCTGATCGGGCAAGGCGATCCCGCCGCGCGACGGTAGGAGCGACGGCCGCCTGCGAAGGATGTCGAGCCTGCCGTCTCACAGGCCACCGGTGGAGATGCGCTTGGAGACTGGACCGATCGTTCTCGATGCCGAGGGCGTGCAGCGGGCCTTGAGCGGCATCGACGTCCGGGCCGAACTGGCCGGCATGTTCGCCGCGCTTGCCACGCGGAACGCCGTGCAGCCGCCGCAGACGCTGAGCCTGTTTCCCGCCGGCCGCGGCGACGTCATCACCTACCTCGGCGTGCTGGCCGGCCGGGACGTCTTCGGGGCCAAGCTCTCGCCCTACCTCCCAGGCCGGGGCGGCGCGGTGGTCACGGCCTGGACCCTGCTATTGTCCATGAAGACCGGCCAGCCGCTCCTGCTCTGCGACTCCAAGCAGCTGACCACCGAGTGGACGGCGGGCACGACGGCCCTCGCGGTCGACCTGCTCGCCCGGTCCGACGCCCGCACACTGGCGATCGTCGGCACCGGGCCGATCGGGCTCGCGCATCTGCGCCACGTGTCCGGCCTGCGCGGCTGGACGGATGTGCGGCTGTGCTCGCCGCGGGCACCGGACAGGGCCGACCTGCCGCGGATCCTCGAAGACGGCTGCCCGGTGACGATCACGGCCGACACGGCCGAGGCCGTCGCGGCCGCGGACGTCGTCCTCCTGTGCACCTCGTCCGGCACCCCGGTGATCGATGTCGGGGCGGTGAAGCGCTCAGCCCTCGTCACCTCCATCAGCACCAATGTCGCCGACGCGCATGAGATCGACCCCGCGGCGCTGCCGGGCCTGCAGGTCTATTGCGACGAGGCTTCGACCACGCCCCAGGTCGCGGGCGAGATGAGGCGCGCCGTCGCATCGGGCGCCTGGTCGGCGGATGACGTGCGGGGCGACCTCGCCGGGCTGGTGGCCGGCACGGCCCCGCGCCCGCACCGCGACGCACCGGTCTTCTTCCGTTCGGTCGGCCTCGGGCTCGAGGACATCGCGCTCGCCAGCGCGGTCCATCGTGCCGTCACTCAGGAGTCTCGGCCATGAAGATCCGCGAGTTCGCCGTCGAAATCTGGATGAACCGCTACGAGACGCAATGCGAGTTGAACCTCGCGGAGACCTGCGTCGAATCCCTGACAATGGCCGAACTCCTGGCCCTGGCGGGGCAGCGTGAAGCCGTCTTGTCCGACCTGCTGCCGATGAAGCTGACCTACGGCGAGATCGAAGGCAGCCGGCGGCTGCGCGGCCTCGTCGCCAGCCTCTACGAGCGGGCAAAGCCCGAGAACGTTCTCGTCACGCACGGCGCCATCGGGGCCAACGCCCTGGTGCATCAGGCCCTGGTCGAGGCCGGCGACCGGGTGGTCTCGGTCCTGCCCACCTACCAGCAGCATTATTCGATCCCGGAAAGCTACGGCGCCGACGTCCGGATCCTGCGGCTGCGCGAGGAGAACGGCTTTTTGCCCGATCCCGACGAGCTGCGCGCCCTCGCGACCGAAAACACCCGCCTCATCGCGATCAACAATCCCAACAACCCGACCGGCTCGGTGATGGACCGCGCGCTCCTCGGCGAGATCGTCGCCATCGCGCGCCGATGCGGAGCCTGGCTGCTCTGCGACGAGGTCTACCGCGGCACCGCGCAGGAGGGCGACGGCATGACGCCGTCGATCTTCGACCTCTACGAACGGGGCATCAGCACCGGCAGCATGTCCAAGACCTTCTCGCTGGCGGGCCTGCGCCTCGGCTGGATCGCGGCTCCCGCGGATCTCATCCACCCGCTCACCGTCCACCGCGATTACAGCACGATCAGCGTCGGGATGATCGACGATCATTTTGCTGCCATGGCGCTTGAGGCGCGCAACAGGATCCTCGAACGGTCGCACGCCATTTCGCGGACCAACCTTGCCATCCTGGCGGATTGGGTGGAGGCGGAACCGCGCGTCAGCTGGATCAAGCCGCGAGGCGGCACCACGGCCATGCTGAAATACGATGCCGACATCGCCTCGGAGCCGTTCTGCATCGATCTTCTCGAAAAGACCGGCGTGATGCTGACGCCGGGCAGCGCCTTCGACATGGAGGGCTATGTCCGCATCGGTTATTGCAACAACGAGGCGGTGCTGCGCGAGGGACTGTCCCGCATGAGCGGCTATCTGAAGCGTGACGCCTGATCTCGGGGTTCGCGGGCGAGTGCGGGACTGTCGGACCCGGACATCACGGTCCAACGCGGGACGTCCATGATCGATCTGACAGACGACGAGCTGAGGAGGCTGACGGGGTACCGTCACGCCCTCCACGCCCACCCCAAGGCCTCCTATCTCCCCGCAGCAAGCAGCGGACTCTCGCACCTATTACTCCCCCGGAGACCTCGATGCCAACTACGTCCGCGGGCCTTGGCGGCTGGGCATTGGCGGCCCGGGAGAGTGGTCCCT
>CAXUOD010000132.1:9579-13489 GCA_964252585.1 uncultured Lichenihabitans sp.
CTCCACGCCCACCCCGAGGTCGCGCTCGAGGAGGTCTGGACGGCTGCCTTCGTCAAGGAGCGCCTGACCGAGGCCGGGATCCCTGTTCACGACGGGATCGGCGGCCACGGACTGGTCGGCGTCATCGAGGGAACCGCGCCGGGGCCGGCGGTCGCGCTGCGGGCCGACATGGATGCGCTCGCGATCCATGAACAGACTGACGCGCCCTACGGGTCGGCGATCCCGGGGCGGATGCATGCCTGCGGCCATGACGGCCATGTCGCCATCCTGATCGGGGCGGGATTGATGCTGGCCCGCTCCCGCGATTTCCGCGGCACCGTGCATCTCCTGTTCCAGCCCGCCGAGGAGCGGTGGGGCGGTGCCCAGTTCATGATCAAGGACGGGCTGCTGGACAGGTTCCCGTTCACGCGGATCTTCGGCCTGCACAACTGGCCTGGCATGCCAGTCGGACAGGTGCTGGTCCACGACGGGCCGGTGATGGCGGGGAGCTCCGAGTTCGAGCTGTCCTTCTTCGCCGACGGCGGCCACGCCGCCATGCCGCATCTCACGGGCGACCCGCTCCTCGCCGGCGGCCACTTCATCACCGGGCTTCAGCAGGCCGTAGGCCGGGCCGTCGATCCCTATGACGCGGCCGTCGCGACGGTCGGCTCCTTCCGGGGCGGCGAAGCGCAGAACATCATCCCGCGCTCATCGGAGCTGAAGGGAACCTTGCGGGCGTTCCGCATGGCGACGCTGGACCTGCTGCGGGAGCGGACCCGCAGCATCGCGGCCGCCGCGGCCGCCATCGCGTCCTGCACCTTCGAGATCACGTTCGAGGAGCCGATGTGCCCGCCCGTGGTGAACACGCCCGGTGAGCGGGACATCATGCGCCGGGCGGTCGAGGCCGCGGGGCTGACGGCTTTCGCGGGGGACAACAGGCCGACCATGGCGGGGGACGACTTCGGCATCTTCCTGCAGCATCGTCCCGGCGCCTATGCCTGGATCGGCAACGGGCCGGCGGGCCCCGCCGGCCGCCTCCACCAGCCTTCGTATGACTTCAACGACGCGGTGATCCGCCCCGGAGCGCTCCTGCTGGCCCAGACGGCGCGGCTGGCCCTCGCGAAAGTCGCGTGAATGCTGGACGGCAAAATCTACTATCGACAAATTTGTCCATCGCTCGGTACAGTGCGACAGTGGAATGACGGTTGGCTCCTCCACCCTCGACACTTTGTCGGGGCGGCGGGGCATCGGCTCGATCACGCGGCATTCGGGCATTGCCGCATTCCCCGACACGGACGAACAGGCCCCGATGCTGCAACTGCCTCGAAGCGCGATCCAGGACCTCGTGGGGTTCGATGCCGGGGTGATCGCCGCGATCAGGGACGCCTATGTGGCCATCACCGACGGCCGGGCCGACGTCCCTCCGGTCGGCCATCTCGACTTCGCCGGGCGCAACGGCGAGTGCCACATCAAATACGGTTCCATCGCCGGCGATCCGATCTTCGTCGTGAAGATCGCATCGGGCTTCTACGACAACCCGGCGAAGGGTCTACCGTCGAGCAACGGCATGATCGCGGCGCTGTCCGCCGTGACCGGGCAGGTCCTCGCCGTGCTGAGCGACGAGGGCTGGCTGACCGACCTCCGGACGGGCATCGGCGGCGCGGTTGCGACCTTCGCCCTGTGCCGGCCGGAATCCGAGCGTTTCGCCATCGTGGGCACAGGCACGCAGGCGCGCTTCCAGGCCCGGGCGATCGCGGCGATGGCCGACCGGCCCTTCAGATTCGCGGTCTGGGGGCGATCGGGCGCGGCGGCGAACGCCCTGCGCGCCGACCTGGCCGCGACGGGGCTCGATGCCGAGGTCGTGGCCGACCTTGAGGCCCTGTGCCGCGGCTCGGACGTGATCGTCACGACGACGCCCGCGACAGAGCCGCTGATCCGAGCCGACTGGATCAAAGCGGGGACTCACATCACCGCCGTCGGGGCGGATTCGCCCGGCAAGCAGGAGCTCGAGACACGGCTCGTCGCGCGCGCCGACGTGCGCGCGCTCGATATGGCGCGCCAGTGCCTTGCGCATGGCGAGGTCGCCGGGGCTTATGCGGAGGGACTGATCCGGGCCGAAGATTGCGTCGAACTCGGCCGGGTGCTGGCGGGAGCAGCGGCCGGTCGAAGGGCCGTATCGGACATCACCATCGCGGATCTCACGGGCGTCGCGACGCAGGACATCGCGATCGCGAGGACGGTCCTCGAAAGAGCGCCCGAGGTCACGCTGTAGGACGGGAACACCGTCGATCTCCGGCCGGTCAGGCCACGGGGCGACGATCGGAACCACGAAGGGAAAGCATCGCCATGAGACTACCCATCATCGCCTCCGTCCTGATCGGACTCGCAACGGTCGCGGCCCATGCGGAAACGCTGCGCATCGGCACCAGCGCCGATTACCCGCCATGGGAGTCGACCGACGCTTCCGGCAACGTCGTCGGCTTCGACCGCGATGTCGGCGACGAGATCTGCAAGCGCATCGCGGCGGATTGCGTCTGGACCAACCAGGCCTTCGACGGCCTGTTGCCGAGCCTGCTGGTCGGGAAGTTCGACCTCGTGGTGTCGGCGCTGTCCATCACGGCCGCCCGGGCCAAGCAGGTGGATTTCAGCAAGGCCTATTCCGACTCGCCCTACCACGTCGCGGCGGCGAAGGGCGGTCCGATCGCCGCGGCCAAGACCAGGGCGGATCTCGAGAAGGCCCTGACGGGCAAGGTCATCGGCGTCCAGAGCGGATCGACCCACGAGGCCGTCGCCAAGGCCCACTTCAAGGACGCCGACGTGCGCTCCTACGAGCGCAACGAGCAGATCGCCGACGACCTGGCGGCCGGTCGCATCGACGCGGGCCTGCTCGAAACCTCGGTCTGGTCGGAACTGATGAAGGCGCACGCGGACCAGATCGCGCTCGCCGGACCCAACCTGTCCAGCGCCGATTATGCCGAGTTCGGCAACGGGCAGGGCATCGCGCTGAAGAAGGGCCGCGAGGACCTGAAGGCGCGCGTCGACAAGGCGATCGCCGGGATGCTCTCCGACGGCACCCTCACCAGGCTGTCGATGAAGTCCTTCGACTACGACCTGTCGTTCAAGGGACAGTGACGACACGGCTCCGCTCCGCGGTCCCGCGGTAGCGGAGCGCCGGAGGCCGGCCGATGCAGTTCATCGTCCCCTATATGCCCAACCTGCTGCGCGGGCTGCTCGTCACGTTGGAGGTGGCGGTCGGCAGCTTCGTCGTGGGATTCATGATCGCGGTCGCGGCGGTCGCGGGCGAGGAGTTCGGCCCCGCGCCGGCCCGCTGGCTCGTTGTCGCCTACGTGACGGTGATCCGAGGGCTGCCCGAACTGCTCGTCATCTTCGTCGTCTACTACGGCGGCACCGTGCTGCTCAGCGCCGCCTTCGGCACCTACGTCGAAGTGAATGCGCTGACGGCCGGCATCTGTGCCCTGTCGTTCGTGGCCGGCGCCTACCTGACCGAGATCCTCAGGGGCGCGCTGCAGACCATCCCCGACGGACAATCCGAGGCCGCGCGGAGCCTGGGCCTGAAGCCCATCGCCGTGTTCCGCCTCGTCGTCCTGCCGCAGATGATGGCCTATGCACTGCCGGGCCTCGGCAATCAGTGGCTCGTGATCCTGAAGGAAAGCGCCCTGGTCTCGATCATCGGACTCGAGGAGATGGTGCGCCAGGGCGTGGTGGCAGCGGGCGCGACCCATGCCCCCATGACGTTCTACCTCGTCGTGGCCGGGCTCTACGTGGCGATCACGAGTGTGTCGAGCGCCGTCCTCGCGGTCGGCCAGCGGCGCCTGACGCCTGGGGGATGACGCGCGGTGTCCTATGACATTCTCCTGCAGGCCGTCCCGATCGTCCTCGGCGGGCTCAGGCTGACGCTGCTGATCACCCT
>CAXUOD010000132.1:13499-14675 GCA_964252585.1 uncultured Lichenihabitans sp.
TCATGGGCTTCGCCATCGGCCAGGTCTGCGCGCTGCCGGTCGCCCTGGCGCTGGCGGCGCGATCGCCGCTTCTGCGGTGGCCGGCCGCCACCTACACCTTCCTGGTCCGCGGCAGCCCGCTGCTGGTGCAGCTCTTCATCGTCTACTATGGCCTGGCCCAGTTCCCCGCCGTGCGAGCCAGCATCGTATGGCCGATCCTGCGCGATCCCTTCGACTGCGCCGTGCTGACGATCGGCCTCAATTCGGCGGCCTATATGGCGGTGATCGTGGCCGGCGGGTTGAGGCGTCTGCCGGCCGGTCAAACGGAGGCCTGCATCTCGCTCGGCCTGTCGCGCCGTAGCCGCCTCACCCATGTGCTCCTGCCCCAGGTCTACCGGGCCATCTTCCCGTCCATCGGCAACGAACTCGTCCTGGTGCTGAAGGCCAGTTCGCTCGCCAGCGCCGTGACCGTGATGGAGATGTCCGGTGCGGCGCGGTCCTTCACCGCCAGGACCTATGCGCCCTTCGAGGTCTTCACCGTGGCGGGCTTCCTTTATCTGGCGGTCGGCCTCCTGTTCGCCGTGGCGGCCCGGCTGGTCGAGCGCCGTTGGCCCGGCGCCGAACCCGTCCGGCGCAGGTCCCGCCCGAAGCGGCGAGGAGCGGCGACCCTCGGAGCCGCCCGGTGATCGCCGCGACGGGACTCGTCAAGGCCTACGGCCGGCACAGGGTGCTGCACGGCGTCGACCTGTCGGTCGCGGCCGGCGAACGGGTCGTCGTCTGCGGTCCGTCGGGATCCGGGAAATCGACGCTGATCCGCTGTCTCGGCGGTCTCGAGCCGCGGCAGGGCGGCGAGGTCCGCATCGCCGGCCACGACCTGCGTCCGGATTGCTCCAACGTCCTGAAGCTCGGCGGCGACGTCGGCATGGTGTTCCAGCACTTCAACCTGTTCCCGCATCTGACGGTCCTGTCCAACCTGACTTTGGCGATGCGCCAGGTCAGGCGCACGCCGCGCCGCGATGCCGAGCAGCAGGCCATGGCCATGCTGGCGCGGATGCAATTGGCTGACAAGGCCGGGGCCTATCCGCGGCACCTCAGCGGCGGGCAGCAGCAGCGGGTCGCCATCGCGCGCGCGCTCTGCATGACGCCGAAGGTCATGCTCTTCGACGAGCCCACCTCCGCGCTCGACCCCGAGATGGT
>CAXUOD010000133.1:0-14550 GCA_964252585.1 uncultured Lichenihabitans sp.
GCCCAATATGGGGTCCGACGCGCCACGAGGGAAGCCTGGACTCCCTGTCCTCCGCCCGCGGGAGAAGGTGGCCCGACGCAGTGGGGTCGGATGAGGGGAACCGCTAGGGCACG
This sequence comes from uncultured Lichenihabitans sp., assembly GCA_964252585.1. GTDB lineage: Bacteria > Pseudomonadota > Alphaproteobacteria > Rhizobiales > Beijerinckiaceae > Lichenihabitans. Next base: position 114 of record CAXUOD010000133.1, read on the forward strand.
CCGGCCACGCTTTCGGCCGGGGTCGCCGGCCGGAACCGCTCGCGCGCCAGGGCCGCGAGGCCGCTCGCCACGATGATGCCGGAGCCGATCAGCACCGGCACGGTCGGGATGTCGCCGAACACCGTCCAGCCCAGGATGACGGCCCAGACGATGGACGCATATTGGAACGGCGCGAGAAGCGACGCCGGCGCGAGGTTCAGGGCCCGCGTGATGCAGACGAAGCAGGCCATCGACACGATCCCCACCGAGAACATCAGCCCGAGGTCGAGCGCCGTCGGGGTCACCCAGACGCCGGGGCTCGCCAGGGCGCCCACGACGCCGGCTCCGACGAACTGCCAGGTCGTCAGGGTCAGCCAGTGCGTGCGGCGGAGCTTGCGCGTGATCGTGATGGCGCAGGCGAACATGAAGGATCCGAAGAGCGCGATCAGGGCTGTCGACGACACGGCGGCGCCGCTCGGGCGAAGCGCCACCAGCACGCCCGCGAAGCCCACCAGAACCGCACCCCAGCGGAACGCGTCCACGGCCTCGCCGAGGATCGGCCAGGACAGCGCCGTGATGATGAGCGGTGCCGCGAGATAGAACGTCATGACGTCCGCCAAGGGCATCGTTCGGGTCGCGAAGTAGAACGCGAAAGTATCGGCAGCCATGCAGGCGACGCGCAGCAGATGGATCGGCCATTCGTCGCGGATGTCGAGATCGGGCCGGGTGAGCCACAGCATCGGGCTCAGCACGATGAGGGCGCCGACGCTGCGCAGCAGCAAGAGTTCGCCTACCGCATAGCTGCCCACCAGCCATTTGCCGAGCGCGTCGTTCACGGCGAAGAAAAAGATGCCGAGCGAGAACAGCAGAACGCCGGTCACAGCCCCCGAGGATCGGCGCATCAGTGCGACCGGCCGCCGGCCGGCGCTTTCGCCGGGCCATCGCCGGTTTTCGGCCCGGGACCGGCCTTCGGGCCAGCCATGTAGCGATGCGACAGCGTGTGGTAGACGCCGTGCGGGTAGACGAGTTTCGATGCGGCATTGGCCACGAGGGCGCACACCATGATGGGGATCACCAGGCTGTGGTTCTCGGTCATCTCGGACACGATGACGAAGGAGGTGATCGGCGCCTGGACGACGCCCGAAAGGTAGGACACCATCCCCAGAATGGTGAGAACGCCGATCGGCACGGCCGGCAGGACGCCGTGCAGGTTCGCCGCCATGCCGGCGCCGACCGCGAGCGATGGCGCGAAGATGCCGCCCGGGATGCCGCTGATCGACGAGAGGATCGTGGCGACGAATTTCAGCGGACCGAACGTCCAGGGCAGTTGCGAGGTGCCGTGCAGGATGGACTTGGCCTGGTCGTAGCCCGTGCCGAAGATGCTGTTCTGCGAATAGGCGCCGCAAAGCGCCACCCCCGCTCCGCAAAGCGCCGCGAAGAGGATCGGCCTCGCCGCTAGGGCGCGCCCCGCGGCGCCGGGAAAGCCGCGGCCTGCCTCGATCAGGATGCGGCTGAACACGCCCCCGAAGAGGCCGCCCGCGATGCCCACCACCGGCAGCGAGACCCATTGCGGCCCGAACGGCAGGGTGTCGGCCGTCGTCCCGAAGTAGGTGTAGTCGCCGACGATCGCGAGCGACGTGAGACCGGCCGCGATCACGGTGGCGAGGATCAACCCGCTCGTCCTCGCCTCGAAGGAGCGGCTCATTTCCTCGATCCCGAAGATGATGCCGGCCAGCGGCGCGTTGAACGCCGCGGCTATCCCGGCCGCCGAGCCCGCGATCAGGAGGCCTGGCTGGCGGTGCGGCGCAAGGCGGCCGAGCGCGAACATCACCGACGCCCCAACCTGCACGGTCGGGCCTTCGCGACCCGACGAGGCCCCGCAGGCGAGCCCGAGCAGCAGCAGCAGGATCTTGCCCGCCGCCACCTTCAGGCTGACCAGCGGGCCGCGCCACGAAGGCTCGGCCATCTGGTGGGCCGCGATGACCTGCGGGATGCCGCTGCCGCCCGAGTTCGGGAAGTAGCGGCCGGCCAGCCAAGCCGCGAGCACGAAGCCGAGAGGCGTCGCGACGAAGGGCGCCAGCGGCCAGCGGCTGTGCAGCAGGGCGAACAGGAACTGGGCGCGATCGGCCAGGATCGCCATGGCGACCGCCAGGCCACCCACCGTGATGCCCCCGAACAGGAAGAAGGCCCGACGCCGCCAGCGCGGCAGCCAGATGCGAATGGCCCGCAGATGCAGGCTGCGTCGGAAGGTGCGGGAACGCGCGGGGGAAGACATGGACCGTCCCCTACAGGATGTCGGCCCGGTAATCACCCGTCATGGTAGCCGCGCCTCGACGGTGAAGTGCCGGCACACTGCCGCGAGGCGGTTCTCGCCGCCGAGGCTTAGCGACGTGGTCAATATCGCCATGGCTAAGGCAAGAAAGGATTTTAGCTGTACGGCAACGCGGGACAGCATTGGATCCTCCCGAGAATGGCCGGCATAATCGGGCGATGGTCACTCAGGCGTGTGCCGGGACGATAAGGGCCGTTGAACCCTACTGCCGAATTGTATGCGAAATGATCGCTTCGCGGACATCGGCGCAGTCCGGCCGCGGCGAGTGACGCTCTTCTAGAGTGTGTCAGACCAAACGGTGAAACTTGAGCTTTACCGTTTGTCGGCCGGCCGCCTTCACTGAACCCGTGTGGCCCCGTTCTCGGCGTCGAGCGTCAGGTTCGGCGAGTAGTAAGGATCGGCGAGCAGGCGGTTGCCCCAGCGCAGCTTGAGATTGGCGGTTTCCCGGATGAACCGCTCTGCGGTTCGCGGACTGAGGTCCCGTCCACGGCTGACGCTCTCGTGGTGGACCAGTTCGGCGAAGGGCGTCCAGAGATTGCGATAACCGGCCGTCGCCACCTTCAGGCAGAAATCGACATCGTTATACGCCACGGCGAATCGATGCTCGTCGAGGCCGCCGACCTCGTCGTAGACCGCCTTGCGCACGACGAGGCAGGCGGCCGTCACGGCCGAGACCTCGTTCACGGTGACGAGGCAGTCGAGCTGGCCGCGATCGCCCCGCGCGGCGCGCTTGTGACGGTGCCCGGCCGCCCCGGCGATGCCCGTGACGACGCCGCCATGCTGGAGCCTTGCGTCGGGATACCAGAGCTTGGCCCCGACGCAGCCGATCCCCGGCTGCGAGGCCAGCCCGACCATCTCGTCGAGCCAGGAGGCGTCCCGCACCTCGACGTCGTTGTTGACGAGCCCGAGCAGCGCGCCTCGCGCCGCGGCGGCGGCGCTGTTGTTGAGCCGGGCGTAGTTGAAGGGCGCGTCGTCGCGGATCACCCGGATCGCCGCGTCCCCGGCCCAGCTCTCGAAGAGGCGGAAGGTCTCGTCCTCCCGGGATCCATTGTCGACCACGATGATCTCGAAGGCCGGATACGCGGTCTTGGATCGGATCGAGCCGATCGACACGCGCAGCAGATCTGCCCGGTCGCGCGTCGGTACGATCAGCGAGACGAGCGGGCGCGCTTCCGGTTCATAGGCGAGGCGCGGATGCGGCGAGCGTGGGTCCGATGTCACCCGAACCTCGACGCCGCGCCTCGCCATGGCGTCGCGGATCACGGCCTTGCGGGTCTCGACGGCGGCTTCGGGCCGCGACCCCGAGACGTGGCTCAGCACCTGGGCGATGTGGAGCACCTCCCGTGGATGCAGTTCCTCAGTGACGCGCAGAAGAAGGGCGTGGCGGGCGTCATCGCCGCCCAAGCCCGCCTCCGGTCCCGCGGCGCGGAGCAGCGGAAGCGCGATGCAGCAAGGGTCGCCGATATAGTTCGCGGTGGCGAGGCGCTGCGGCGACCATGCGGGCTTGAACGCGGGATCCGTAGGCGCGGCCGGGGCGGCGGCCCGAAGTCGGTCCTCGTCGGCATAGACGATCTTGGCTTCCGGAAAGCGATGGAGCGTCAAGGCGAAGACCGTAAGGGCATGAGGCCGCAGCGCCGTGCCGGGCCGCGGCAGCAGGACGGCGTTGCCGCGCGCCTCGGCTGGAACCTGCGCCGACGCCGTGTAACGGCGGATGCGGGGATCCGAGGCGGGAGCGTCGCCCGGCAGCAGCAGTTCCCAACCGGAATAGGCCTGCGCCATCAGGCTGTCTTGCAGAAGCGCGGTCGTGGCAGCGTCGAAATCGGGTCCCGCCACGACGGTGAAAAGCGGCTTCCGCACCACGCGTTCGGCCCGCACCCGGTGAAAGCCGGATTCCGCCTCGGGGCGTTCGTCGAAGCGCTCGCGCCATAGCGCGTAGGCATCGCTGGGGCTGCGGGACTCGGTGGTCTGCGGAATGGTGGTGCGACCCTGACGCTGCAGCTGAACCGCGAAACGCGCGGCGCGCCAAAGGAACCCGCGGGGATCTCCCTTCAGGACGGCCAAGCAGCGGCGCAGCAGGGCACGCCGCTGTTCCCAGGGCGAGACCGCGCGGAACGCGATCCGGTGGGGAGCGGCCAGGTTGCCGGATCCCGAGACCGTGATTGCAACCCCGGCGAGAGGCGTGCCGGGCCGATACAGGCCGTGGAACGCGTGGCGGCCCGTCTTGGCGAGATGCTGCGGCAGCCGCGTCCCATCCGCGAACAGCAGCTCGAAACTGGCGTCGACCACGCCGGGCGTGTCGTAGTCGAGGGTCAGACTGTACCAGCCCGCGGTCCAGGCCGGCGCGAAGTCCTGCACCAGACGCACTGGCGGTTCCGGGTGGCGCAGCGTCGAAGGCTCACGGGTCGTGGCGCCGTCGGACGTCGTGTCGTTGTCGAGGCGCCACCCGGGCGGAAGCGTCATCCAGAGGGCGCGCGGTCAGGTCTGATGGCGCGGGGCCAGTTCCCCCGCGCCGCTGCCGTGGTCGGCCAGCACCTTGAACAGATAGGTCCCGTAGGTGCTCTTGCGCAGTTTCTCGGCCTGGCGAACGAATTGCGCCGTGTCGATCCAGCCCTGGCCGAGCGCGATCTCCTCGGGGCAGGCGATCCGGAACCCTTGGCGCTTCTCGTAGACGCGGACGAACTCCCCTGCTTCGAGCAGGCTGTCGGGCGTTCCCGTGTCGAGCCAGGCGAAGCCGCGGCCCATGCGCTCGACGTGCAGAGCACCGCGGTCGAGATAGATCTGATTGAGATCGGTGATCTCGAGTTCGCCGCGCCGCGACGGCTTCAGGTTGCGGGCGAGGTCGACGACCTCGGCATCGTAGAAGTAGAGGCCGGTGACGGCCCAGTTCGTCTTGGCATGGGTCGGCTTCTCTTCGATCGAGACCGCCCGTCCCTGCGCATTGAACTCCACCACACCGTAACGCTCGGGATCGTTGACGTGATAGGCGAAGACGGTCGCGCCTTCACGCCGCGACGTCGCCGGGCGCATCAGCTCGGAAAGGCCGTGGCCGTGGAACACGTTGTCGCCGAGGATCAGGCAGGAGGGTTCGGTGCCGATGAAATCCGCGCCGATCACGAAGGCCTGGGCGAGACCGTCCGGAGACGGCTGCTCCGCATAGGAGAGCGCGAGACCCCACTGCGACCCGTCGCCCAGGAGTTCGCGAAAGAGCGGCAGATCGCGAGGGGTCGAGATCAGCAACACGTCGCGTATGCCGGCGAGCATCAGGGTCGACAGCGGGTAGAAGATCATCGGCTTGTCGTAGATCGGCAGCAGCTGCTTCGACAGCACATGCGTCATCGGATGCAGCCGAGTGCCACTGCCTCCCGCCAGGATGATACCACGCATGACACCTCTGCCTCGTTCGGGAACGGAGCGCGTTTCCCGGAAACCCCAGCCGCTCGACGATTCGCGGTCCATGGCTAGCTCCGCTTGCGCCATCCGACAAGCCTCACGCATCGCCGAACGCCCGTGCGGTCCCGTCACCATCGCCCCGAGCCTCACGCCTTTCAGTCGGGACAGGCCTCAAAACTGCAGGCTCCTGAAGGGCTAACAGCCGAACCGTTAAGGCTTTCGACGCAATCAGGCATCATTATTATCCGATTCGGACAGAGCAAAAGCCATGAAAGATGGAATCGCGACGGAGGGTGAACACGACGGATCGCTGATCTCGGAGCAGATCCAGGCTATCTGCTCCAGCCTGCTGTTTTCCGTGCCGTTGAACTGCGTGCTCGCGCTCTCGATCACGGTGATCGTACGCGACGACGTCGCTTCCGACGTGACACTGTCCTGGTTCGCCGCCAATCTGGCGGTCAACATGGTCCGCATGGTTCTCGCTTACTATTCCAAGCGATCCTCGGAACCCCGCAGAACACGTGGCATGCTCCGGCTCAACGGATTGATGATGCTCGCGACGGGTTGCCTCTGGGCCCTCGTCCCCGGCCTGATGTTCGACATCACCAACACACGAGCACCTTTTCTCCTGTTCATCCTAGCCGGGATCAGCGCGGGAGCAACCGTTCAGGCCGGCACTTACTCAGCAGGAGCCATAGCTTTCGTTCTACCGATCTTCGGAACACTGATCTTCAATCTGCTGGCATGTGGCGGAGAGCGTAACTTCATGATCGCTCTCGACGGAGTACTCTATCTTTTCTTTCTTGTCGTCACAGCGCGGAAAGGCGAGAAGGCTTTCGCTAAGACCGTGCTGTTGCGGATCGAAGCGACGGCGTTGGCGGCGTCTCTCGATCGGGAACACACGGCATCCAAGGCCTCGGCGGCTCGGTTCTTCGAACTTGCCAATCATGACACGTTGACCGGCTTGGCCAACCGCGCGGCATTCTCAACCAACCTCAACGACTGGCTCGACCGCGGACAGCAGCACGGCAGCGGCTTCTATCTTCTCCTTCTCGACCTCGATCACTTCAAATCGATCAACGACACGCTGGGGCACAGCGCCGGTGACGACATCCTCAAGGAAGCGGCCAGGCGCCTGATACAAACGATGGAGAGCGAGAACATCGTGGCCCGACTGGGGGGCGACGAATTCGCCATCCTGCTGGCACCCGAGGACGGCAGTGCGGGGCATTCGCGTGCGGGCGACGACGAAGCGGAACGTGTCGCGTCGCGTCTCCTGAGCAAGGTGAGCGGCGCGTTCCATCTCGGTGAACACGTCGTCAGCATCGGGGTGAGTATCGGAGTGGCCAAATTTCCGGAGGATGGAGCGACGGTCGAGGACCTTCTGGCACACGCGGATCTCGCTCTCTACGCCGCCAAGGATGGCGGACGACACCGGTGGTGCCGCTTCGATGCAACCCTGCTGGCGGATGCCACGATGGCCCGCGACATCGAGCACGATCTCGCGGCCGCGCTCGACGACGGCTCGATGCAGGTCTTCTACCAGCCCCAGGTCTCGCTCGGGGTTGACCGGTTGGCCGGTCTCGAAGCCTTGCTGCGCTGGAACCACCCGGTCCACGGCTGGGTTCCGCCGCCCGCGATCGTGGCGGCGGCCCGAAGGATCCGCAAATCGGAGCTTTTGACGGGCTTCGTGCTCGGTCAGGCGTGCCGGCAGATCCTGCGCCTGTGCGACGAGGGCGTGACCGATGTCGTGGTGGCCATCAACGTGTCGCCGAGCGAACTCGACCACATCGCCTTGCCGGCGCTGATCGAGCGCGCCGTCGTCGAGCATGGCATCGATCCGCAGAAACTCGAAGTGGAGATCACCGAAGAAGCCTTCGCGGCCAGCGAGAGCGCGCTGGCGACGCTGTCGCGCCTGTCCGCCATGGGGGTGCGGCTTGCGATCGACGATTTTGGTACGGGCTATTCTTCCATCGCCTACCTGCGCAGCATGCGGGTCGACCGCATCAAGATCGACCGCAGCTTCGTAACGGGCTTCGCGCATCGCGCCGGCGACCGGATCCTGGTCCAGGCCATCCTCGGCATCGGCCGTTCCTTCGGCATCGAAGTGCTGGCGGAAGGTGTCGAAACGGCGGACGACGTCCTTCTCCTCAAGGCCTTCGGCTGCGCCGTCGTCCAAGGCTATTACTTCGCCCGACCGCTCGCGCCCGACGCCCTGACGGCCTGGATGGCGGCACGCCGGGACAGCCATCCTGGCGTCGCAAGCGTTACGCCGACCTACGACCGCTCTCCCGGTCATGGCGAGGTCGCGGCCTGACCGGTCGCGACGAGCTGCCTTGCGCTGAGCAGCCTTGCCTGGGCCACGCCTAGATTGGCTTTTTCGAAGCAAAATCAATGCTGCTTCGAACTGAAGTGTAAGCAGACTTGTGAGAACCTGCTTAGGCCTTGACGATGTGCGGCCCCGTGATCCCCAACCGGCCGAGGGCATTGCGCGTGTCGACGACGAGTTGCGATGCTCCGGCGAGTTCCGCATAATCGATGCCGTCGTGATCCGTGGCGATCAGCACGGCATCGTAACCGGCCAGCATGTCGGGATCGAGCGCCTGGCTCGCCTTGCCGGCCAGGCCCGCATGGTCTCGCGTCACCGGGATGCGGGGCACGAAGGGATCGTGGTACTCGGCCCGTGCGCCTCGGGTTTCCAGAAGCTCCATGAGCCGCAGCGACGGGCTTTCCCGCGTGTCCTCGATGTTCTTCTTGTAAGCGACGCCGATGACGAGCACCCAAGCCCCGTTGAGGCCGCGGCCGCGCCGCGCGTCGAGCGCCAAAGCGAGCCGCTCGACCACATAGGTCGGCATGGCGGTATTGATCTCGCCCGCGAGTTCGACGAAACGCGTCGGCCGATCGAACTCCCGGGCCTTCCAGGTGAGATAGAAGGGGTCGATCGGCACGCAATGGCCGCCGAGGCCCGGGCCGGGGTAGAAGGGCATAAAGCCGAAGGGCTTCGTCTTCGCGGCTTCGATCACCTCCCAGACATCGATCCCCATGGCGTCGTAGATCAGCTTCAACTCGTTCACGAGCGCGATATTGACCGAGCGGAAGATGTTCTCGGTCAGCTTCACGGCTTCGGCCGTCCGGGTCGAGGAGACCGGGACGGTGCGGACCACGAGCCTGTCGTAGAGGGCTGCCGCGACCCGCGCCGCCTCGGCCCCGTCGCCGCCCACGACCTTGGGGATCGTCGACGTCCGATAGGCGCCGTTCCCCGGATCCTCGCGTTCGGGGGAATAGGCGAGGTAAAAATCCGTGCCACTCTTGAGGCCGCCCGCTTCGAGGACGGGCTTCATGATCTCTTCGGTCGTGCCGGGCCAGGTCGTCGATTCGAGCACGACGAGCTGACCGGGGCGCAGCCGGGCCGCGATGGCGCGGGTGGTGCGCTCGATAAAGGTCATGTCGGGTTCGCGCTGCCGCGTCAGCGGGGTCGGGACACAGATCAGGATGGCGTCTGGTTCGTCGAGCCGGCTGAAATCCGCCGTGGCTTCGAACCGCCCGGCACGGGCCGCCTCGTTGAGCGCCTCGGTCGGGATATGGCTGATGAAGCTTTCGCCCCGGTTGAATTGCGCCACGCGCTCCTGGTCGATATCGAAGCCGAGCACCGGCAATCCGGTGCCGGCCGCGGCCAGCGCCAACGGCAGACCCACATAGCCGAGCCCGACGATACCAACCAGCGCCTGCCCGTCGGCGATGCGGTCCAGGAGCGTGCCGGCGACCGGGGACGTCGCGGCGACGCCGGACGCGGCGACGCCGGACGTCGCGGCGGCGACGCGGGAGGGCATGGGATCGTCGGGCAAGGTCGAGGTCCTCGTCGGGCACCCGCCCGAACCAGCCTTCTACCGGGACTGGGCGAGGCCCGATAGCCTCGGTCCGCCGTAGCCCCGACGGTGCTCGCGTGACATGGTCGACCCCGGCGAGGACGACGACACAAGCGATTCCCATGGCGCATGACACGAACGACGCCCGGCTCACCGAAAAGGACATACGCGACCTGCTCGACCGCTTCCGCGTCACGGGCGCCAAGACGTTCAAGCTCAAGGACTACGGCACCACCAATCCGGTGCCCGACCTCGTCGACAAGGCCCGTGCCCCGGCCCTGTTGCGGCAGGGCGTCGACCAGCTCTCGGACCTGCAGGAAACCCTCTATGCCAGCGCGACGTGGTCGGTGCTGCTGGTGTTCCAGGCCATGGACGCGGCCGGCAAGGACTCGACCATCAAGCACGTCATGACGGGCGTGAACCCGCAAGGGGTGGCCGTGAGCTCGTTCAAGCAGCCCGGCCCCGACGACCTGGCGCATGATTTCCTGTGGCGGATCAACCGTGCCCTGCCGGCGCGCGGCATGATCGGCATCTTCAACCGCTCGCATTACGAGGAGGTGCTGGTGACGCGGGTGCACCCGGAGATCCTGGCCCGGCAGCACCTGCCGCCGACGCTCACCGGCGGCAAGAAGTTCTGGGACCATCGCCTGTCCGACATCGCGGGTTTCGAGCGCCACCTGGCGCGCCAGGGAACGCGGGTGTTGAAGTTCTTCCTGCATGTCGGCCGCGACGAGCAGAAGCTGCGCTTCCTGGCCCGCCTCGACGAACCAGCGAAGAACTGGAAGTTCAGCCCCACCGACCTTCAGGAGCGGGACCGCTGGGACGACTACATGAAGGCCTACGAGGCGGCGATCGGGGCGACCGCCACCGAGGACGCGCCGTGGTTCGTGGTCCCGGCCGACCAGAAATGGTTCACGCGGCTCGTCGTTGTGGCGGCCGTCGTCGAGGCCCTGCGGGACCTCGACCTTTCCCCGCCCGTGATCTCACCCGAGACCGAGAAGCTTTTCGTTGAAGCTCGAAAGGCGCTGGAGAAGGAATGAGGTTGGCGCGAGCCGTCGCGGCGGCCCCGCGGACCGGTGGAGCTGTCTCGGCACGCGTCTCAGGAGGCTGGCTCCCCCGCGAGCGATGCGTTGCCATTCATGCAGCACGGCGTTTGTCGTCCAAAGTTTAACCGAGGTTAATGAGCTTGATCGAGAGATAGCCTACCAGACGAGGAATTGGCGTTGTTGTTTTCAGAGACATATGAATTCCCTAGTAGGCGTTCCATGCCTCATCGGAGCCTTAAACTACAAAAGATCGCTAGCGTGCTGTTCCGTACAGCACGCCGCAACCCATGCGATAAGCTGTCCTTCGCGAAGTCGGGGGACCGGATGCAGACGTATTTCTTCGACGTCCACGACGGAATGCAGAGGTTCGAAGATCAAGCTGGCATCAGCCTGAAAGGCATGGAAGAGGTTCCAGCCGAAGCCGAATCTCTCCTCAGGCTTTTGGCCTATGAGCATATCAACGGCGCTAAGCCGATCGTTATCAAAGCCACTGTTCGTGATGGAAGCGGTCAAAAGGTCTTCCGAGCCACGATCGTAGCTGGACACGGTGGTGTCATCTTCACCGGAGTGTGACGGTGACATGGGAATCAGATCGATGAAGATTGAAGTTACTCACAATCGGCGAATTGTTTAACATCGTCTATATCGCTAGCGATGCTTTTGACTCACCGTTTCACCTCACGCGAGGGGAACCAGCAGAATGCCGAAATACTATTTCGACGTTTATGACGGCGAGAGCGATTTCACGGATGATGGCGGGATCGACATGGCCCACAAAGACATCCCGGCAGAGGCACGCAACCTCCTCCGTCTCCTAGCCTATGCGGACGTACCCCACGATAAGCCATCCAAGCTCGTGGCCGACGTCAGGAACGAAGCGGGACAGGTCGTCTACCAGGCTTCGGCCGAGTTGCGGCGATGGACGCCTTAGGCGGAAGGCTATTGATTGCGCCAGCATGGCCTTCGTGGCGGCGCAGCCGGTCGACCGTCTGTTCGTCAATGCCTTCGCGTTGACGTCCGAGGGAACGACCGGCGTCAACGAGGGAGATGGGTCCTTCGGCACACGGATTGGACGGTGTTGCGCAGCCAGCGGTGGACCGGATCGTGGTCCGTGCGGGGATGCCACGTCGCCGAGATCGCGATCTCCGGTGTCCGCACCGGGAGCTCGAAGGACCGCACGCCTCGGACCGCCTCGTCGTCGGTCCCGTCATGCCGGAGGCAGCCTGACGGCACCAGCGCCACGAGGTCCGATCGTCGCGCCATCCGGATCGCGTCGGGGTAGCCGGGCACCACCACGACGACCATCCGCTGCAGTCCGAGCGCCTGGAGCGCATCGTCGACGGGACCGCTGAAGCGGCCTTTCCGCGACGCGACGACATGGCCGCAGGCCGCGTAACGCTCGGGCGTCACGACCTCGTCGAGGAGAGGGTGGCCGACCCTGACCACGCCCACGAAGGTGTCGCGGAACAGCGTCTGGGTACGCATCTCCGGCGCCGTCGTGCCGAGCACGCCGATCTCGAGGTCTATCGTTCCGTCCCGGATCGGGCCCGCATCCTTGTGCGGTTTCGGTGCGAAGCGGAGCCGCATGCGAGGCGCCGCCGCGGTGACGGCCGTCACGAGCGGAGCGGCGAAACTTTCCATGAACCCTTCGCTCACGCGGATCGTGAAGGTCCGCGTGAGCGAAGCGAGATCGAGCTCCGCGGATGCAGGACGCAGCACGGCCTGGGCGTCTCGGGCAAGGGAATGGACGGGGTCGCGCAGCGCCGCGGCACGGGGCGTGGGCACGAGCGCGCGCCCGGCCCGCACCAGCAGCGGATCGCCCGTCGCGGCCCGGAGCCGCGCGAGCGTACGGCTCATCGCCGATGGACTCAGGCCGAGGCGACGCGCGGCACCTGTCACGCTGTTCTCGGCGAGCAGCGCGTCGAGGGCCACGAGGAGGTTCAGGTCGACGTCTTCCATCAAGGGGAGAGTAGCATCATCGGCGTCCGGGACATGGCGGCCCGCGCAATCATTCTTTGCGTTGGGTGCGTCTGGCGCCGGCAAATCGGGCTGGTCATCTGAAGACGTGTGCGAAGCCAATGAAGGATTGCAACTCGATGTCACAGGAACAGTCTAACAGTAACGCCGGGACCGTCCTCATCGTCGGTGCCTCCCGCGGCCTCGGGCACGCCATGGCGGCCGAGTACCTGAAGAAAGGATGGCACGTCATAGGCACGGTTCGAGGAGGTGGAACCCGGACCATGCTGCACGACCTCGCGGATGCGTTCGCAGGTCGGCTCGAGATCGAGACCGTGGACATCTCCGAGCCGACCCAGGTGACGGCTCTGCGCGACCGTTTGTCGGGCCGGACGCTGGAGACGCTCTTCGTCAATGCCGGGGTCACGAACGACGAGCGGGAAACTATCGCCGAGGTGACGACGGACGAATTCGTGCGCGTCATGGTGACGAACGCCCTAAGCCCCATGCGCGTCGTCGAAAAGCTCCAGGATCTGGTACCCCCGACGGGCCTGATCGGGGTGATGTCGTCCGGACAGGGGAGCATCGCCAACAACGAGACCGGCCTGCGGGAGGTCTATCGGGGAAGCAAGGCGGCGCTGAACATGTTCATGCGCAGTTTCGCAGCCCGTCATGCGGCACGTCCGCGTGCCATGGTGGTGATGGCTCCCGGCTGGGTCCGCACCGACATGGGCGGCCCCAATGCACGGCTCGGCATCGAAGACAGCATTCCGAGCCTGGTCGACGTGCTCCTGTCGAAGCTCGGACGTCCCGGCCTGGAGTATCTCGACTATCTCGGCAAGACGGTCCCCTGGTGACGGTCGCAGGCTCTAACGCGCCAAACAGGAGGATTGCGATGAGGCTGATCGGTATCGAGGAGCACGTCCTGACCGCCGAGGTCCAAACCGCTTGGCATGCGGCTGGCCTGGAGGCGGGTCCTGGTTATGGCTTCCATTCCGGCGTGATCGGGAGACGGCTCCACGACCTCGCCGGCGAGCGGCTGGCCCTGATGGACGAGAGCGGGCTCGACATGCAGGTGCTGTCGTTGACGACGCCGGCGCTCCACGACCTGGGGCCGGAGAGCGTCGAGATCGCACGGCGCGTCAACGACGCGATGGCGGAGGTGGTCGCGCGGCATCCGTCGCGTTTCCAGGCGCTCGCGACCTTGCCCGTGACGAGGCCCGACGAGGCCGCGCTGGAACTCGAACGCTGCGTCGCGACCCTCGGCTTCAAGGGGACGATGCTGTGCGGGCGCGTGGGGACGCGCAACATCGACGATCCGGCCTTCGTCCCCGTCCTCCGCGCGGCAGAGGCATCGGGCGTGCCGATCCTCATCCACCCCCAGGTGCCCACGGAGGCGGTCCGCGCCGCCTACTACTCGGGTTTCACGCCGGAGGTGGACATGGCCTTCTCCAGCTACGGGCTGGGCTGGCATTACGAGGCGGGGATCCAGTTCCTGCGCCTCGTCCTCGCCGGCACCTTCGATCGCATGCCGACGCTCCAAGTCATCCTGGGTCACTGGGGCGAGGTCGTGCTGTTCTACGTCGAACGGCTGGCCGCGTTGGATCGCGTCGCCAATCTCGCCCAGCCGATCGCCACTTACCTCCGCCGGAACCTCTATGTCACGGCGAGCGGCATGTTTCTGCCTCATTATCTGGAGCGTGCCGCCGCGATTGTCGGGACGGATCGGCTGCTGTTCTCCACCGACTACCCTTACCAGTACCGGCCGGGCCGTGACGCAAGGCGCTTCCTCGAGACCTGCGGCCTCGATGACAACGCCAAGGCAGGACTGGCACATGGCAATTGGCTGCGGCTGACCGGAGAGCGGG
>CAXUOD010000134.1:0-14518 GCA_964252585.1 uncultured Lichenihabitans sp.
TGATCGTCGGCAGCCGCCGGCATCAGATGGACCTGATCCGCGGCATCGACGCCGTTCACGGCCATCCGGTGATCGACCGCTCCTTCCCGCTCGCCGCCATCGCCGATGCCTTTCGGCTGCAGGAGGCCGGCGGCCACTTCGGCAAGATCGTCGTCGAGTTCTGAGCAACGCATTCCAGCAGGAGCATCGCACCATGAATGTTCTTCTCGTCTTCGCCCACCCGGAACGCCACTCCCTGAACGGCGCGCTGCGCGACGTCGCCGTGGCCGAGTTGCAAGCACAGGGGCATGAGGTCCGCGTCAGCGACCTCTATGCCGAGGGATGGAAGGCGAGCGTCGACCGCGCGGACTTCCCGGAGATGGCATACGACGAGCGCCTCCGGGTGGCGGGCGCATCGGGTCAGGCCTTCGCCGCCGGGAAGCTGACCGCAGACGTGAAGGCAGAGCAGGAGAAGCTGCTCTGGGCCGACACGCTGATCCTCCAGTTTCCCCTTTGGTGGTACTCGATGCCGGCCATCCTCAAGGGCTGGGTGGATCGCGTCTACGCCTTCGGCTTCGCCTACGGGGTCGGCGAGCGGAGCGATACGCATTGGGGCGACCGTTTCGGCGAAGGCACGCTGGCCGGCAAGCGCGCCATGCTGGTCGTCACGGTCGGCGGGTGGGCGACGCACTATGCTCCGCGTGGCGTCAACGGCCCGATCGAGGACATCCTGTTCCCGATCAACCACGGCATCCTCTACTATCCCGGCTACACCGTCCTGCCGCCCTTCGTGGCTTACCGCGTGGACCGGATGGACGAAGCCGGGTTCCGGCAAGTGGCGGATCAGCTGAGGACGCGGATGTGCGACATCGAGACCACCGCGCCCATCCCGTATCGGATGCAGAACGGCGGTGACTATCAGGTTCCCAGCCTGGAGCTGCTCCCCGAACTGGGCGATCCGGGTGCATCCGGCTTTGCCTTGCATGTGGACCGGAGGCGGGTGGGCTGACACGGCTACAGCTTAAGATCCTGACTGCATGGTCGATCAGTGAAGCATCAACGACCTTCCTTTATCTTCCCGCAAACGAAAAATTGTCGGGATGGCCGATGATAGAAGGCATTCTGGACGGCAACAGGGGTGCCGCTTTACCAAAATCCGTCCTCAATTGAGTTTTCTCGAAATCACACGATACCTATTGGTAAATGGGAAAGCTTGGCAGCCTTGAACTGCCGGTTTTCGGACGCTCGGGGGGACCTGCGGAACAGGCGGGTCGGTCGCAAGCGGTCGGAGCCGCCAGTTCGCTTGAGGTGTACCCTAATAGATAACCGGGTCGAGAACGCGGCTTTATACGATCGATTGGTCAAGCTCCTGCAGGACCGCATCAGCAAGAGGACCTGTTGAGGCGGGGTTCTGACCGCTATAAGGTTCCCGTCACGAACGATGTAGGCCTCCCACAAACCCGCATGGGTGTAGTCAGCGCCGGACTCCTTGAGACGCGTTTCCAGCAGCCATGGCGCATTCCTGGCGGTGCCGAGCGCAGTCTCCTCCTGGTCGGTTGCGGCCGTCATCTTGCGACCCTTAAACAGCCACTCTCCATTAGCATCCTTAGCAGACAGCAGAGCTGCCGGACCATGGCACACCGGCGCGATGATCTTCCCCGCGCCCTCCGCCGCTTCGAGCACACGCCCCATATCAGGATCTTTGTAGAGGTCTTCGACCGGGCCGTGCCCGCCAGGGATCGCTACGACGTCATACCTGCCCATGTCGATGCCGGCGAGCATCAGCGGGTGCGCTAGCACGTCCTTGATCGAGGCGAGGTAGCGCCCGTAGTCCGCAGCATTGTCCGCACCGACCACGTCCGGGTTCATGCTATGCGGGTCGATCGTTGGCGCAGTGCCGCCAGGAGTGGCGATGGCGATGGTGTGACCCGCCTGCGCGAACTTCTCGTGCATGACCACGAATTCTTCCGCCCAGACACCGCTGTCATAGGTCGAGCCATCGGTCCGAGTCCATTTGTCCGCCGCTGACAGTACAATCAGGATGTTGCTCATCGCCTTACCTCGCTTCGAATCACAGCTTGGGTCCGCAGGACCACATTATTAGGTCCAGTCGGGCGATACGCGAGGAGGCTGGCAATAAGTCGAAAGCATCTAGCAACTTATCAAATATGAACCTGTGGCTTTGGGAGCGTTGGGCGTGCGGGAGGCAAGGGGCGAGACGCCGTACTTCCGGGTGAATGCAACAGAGAAGTTGGACGCTGATGCGAAACCGCAAGCTGCCGCGACGCTCATGACGGACCTGTCTGTCGTCAGCAGCATGCGCCGGGCGGCATCGAGCCTGATCTCGGCCAGATAGCGGTAGGGTGTTTGACCAATTCTCTGCCGAAAAAGCCGGGTGAAGTGAAACTTGCTGACGTGCGCCTCCTGCGCTATCCGATCGAGCGTCAGCGGTTGCGCGAAGTGAACTGACATGAACTCGACAACGCGCGCGAGACGGGCGTCGGTAAGGCCACCAGCGTTGCGGTTGTCTTGCACACCCGCATTCGGCCCGTATCGCGAGAGAACGTGCACGGCGAGCCACGTCGCTGCGGCCTCCGCATAAATATCCCCCTCTCCGAGAGTCATCGCCCGCAATAAAGCATGTGCTGTCTGCGTGATCGCGCCGTCGCGGTCCACAATGCTATTGAGGCGGGGAAGGGATATGGACTGCCCCGGCCGACGGAACTGGTCAAGGCTGGAAGCCAGCAACTGCACCGGAATGTAGATCAACGCCGTCTGGTAGTTGGCATCCGTCGGCTTCGGGAACCTGTATCGCGTCACCTCTTCCATGCGATGAACACAGATGGTGCCGGGATCGTGCGCATCGTGGCGCCAGCGCCTACCGACAAGCAGCTCGACGACTTTCGCGCTCGCCTTCACCATTTGGTTGCTCTGGCCTGTTCAACAGAGCAGGCTGCTGGCCTTGAGGCCTGCCCACGCGCAGGTCGTGCTCGCCGTCAACAACTCGTGCGTCTACCTCGGTGTAGCTGTCGGTTCCGGATTGAGTGCGGAGATGGTCCGCATGGGCATGGCCCCGGACTTCCTCCACTGGGTGTCCTCGATCCTTCTCGTGGGGGCTTTGGCCGCCTTCCTCGCGAGCGTCAGGTTGAGCCATCACGGCACCTTCTAGCAGGCACCCTAACTCAAGATTTGCCCTTTCAAGCCGCGTTGTATGACTGAGCAAGCAGTACTTTTGGATATGCCTGTAAGCCAACTCGCGGTAGCGCGGACGTCCGCTTTGGCCGTGGCCGCGTCCGTAAGCGGCCGGACTACTCTCCACCCCATGCTGGCGTTCTCGCAGCGAATGCCCGTCCCCAAAACATGATCTCAAGTGAGAAGCTTCAGCGTTCCAGATCGTCGGCACATTCAAGCACGCTGTTTTGGCCGAAGTGGTGGCGCCAGAGGCACGCGCCGAGTTCGGCTGATCGATCGAGGGAGGAACCGACGGTCAGCCACTTGAGCATTGTTGAATGCTGGCCGGCATCGAACAGCAGGAAGCCGGCGGCTAGGCAGCAGGTGTCGGCCTGGATACCGCAGACCAACACACGTTGTACGCCAGCATCCTTGAGATAGCGGATCAGCGCGACAGGCGGCGCATAGCCGTGCTTCACGAATACCTTGTCTGTAGCGACAAGCGGTTCGTCGTCTCGCGTCGGCTTCCATCCGAGCTGCCGCCAGAATGGTGTTTCGTCCTCGTCGTGGCGCTCGACGGTCGCGATCGAATGCATCGTCGGCGCAAGTTGCGCGATGCCCTCTACCTGCCATCGAGGCGGGTCGAAGCACGGTTGAACGTCGATAACGAGAAGCGCCTGTTCCATACGCTTTCATAGCGGAAGAGGTGAGGCCGCGTCACCGTGGCAGCCGGCATTCCCATTCGCCATCCTTTTCGGGACAGCCGGCGACGCCGTTTTCGCCGGCCGCTTCCGTCGCCGGCTTCCCCGAACCGGACAGGCAGGTTCCACCCTGTCCCGCCGTTCGGCCGGGAACAGCCGGAGCCGACCCGTTCACGTTATTCAGGGCCGATTGTCGCGTGCTCCAGAGCAGACATTTCATGGGCGACGTCGCTCGGAACGCAAGGGTCGAAGCCTCACGGAAGCGTTGCAATCGCGCCGGCTCAGTCGAGCGTTCTGGCAGCCCACCGTCACGGGCCGTCGCCATGGCCCCCGATCGCGCGACCCCATTCGCCGCCCAGATCCGCTGCGTCCCACAGCCCGGCAGGCGGATGGGCCCCAAGGCTCGGAGACGGGCTACGATGGAGTCGGGATAGGACGTCGAGTCGCCCGCATGCTCTCGTCGCCTTTGACGAGCGGGGTGCGAAGTCGACGTGTGACGTTCTCAAGGCGACTTGCGACGTTGACGGTGTCGCCCAGCAAGGCCCTGGAGCCGCCCGCCTCGCCGAAGGCCACGAGCCCGTAGTGTACGCCGATGCCTATGTCGAGGGGCGACCTCTCGGACGTAGCGAGCGACGTCGCCGCGTCCATCAGTGCCACGCCGCACCGAACGGCCTGGAGCGCGTCGCCGGCTCGGGACGAATCGTCCCCGAAGACTGCCATGAAGCCGTCCCCGAGGTTGTTGTGGACCACGCCGCGTGCGCTCTCACCAGGCGACCCGTCCAGGCATGGAACTCGCCCAGCCTAGCCATCACCTCGTCGGGTCGGAGGCTTGACATCCTGCTTGATCCGACGACGTCCGCGAACAGGATCGCCGCTGGCCTCACGCTTGCAGAACCGATTGTTCGGGTTCTGCTTCGGACTTTCAGAGGTTAACGAAGCGTAAAAGTCGGCCAGTCTAGGCTCAGGCGGTGAAGCTAGTGGAGCGGGAGAGTGCGTCCCATGCGTCGCGCTCGGCCTTCATGGCGCCGAGCTTCTGGTATGGCCATCACTAATCCGGCTCATACCCAGCGTCGTCGTAGATCGAATTAGGGTCGAGATGGCGGGCGTCTGAGGCATGCCGCTCGGCAACAGCGCACAAGCCTTTGCGGCCAGGGAAGCGCTGTTCGGCGTCGCCGCCACGAAGCGCTCGGCCAGGGTGGGTTTGGGTGCCACGGTTTGAAGAAGGGTGCTTGCTGGCCTGTTGTATCCGGCCGATGAACATCGCTAACGGGCGTAGTCTGCCTCCTCGCGATCGAGGATGCGGCGCCAGGCGTCGAGGTGCAGCCTTGCGTCCATCTTGTCGCCCCAGGGGCCATGATGACGGCGGCGCAACGCTTCGGGCAGGCTGTGGAGCGCCCTGCCGGTTTGCATGGCGGTGACATGGTACATGCAGGTTCGCTCCGTCATGTAGGTTTCGTCAAAGGCATCGGCGACACTCGGTCCGACGACCGTCAGGCCGTGGCCTCTCATGATCAGAATGGACTTGCCACCCATCAGCCGAGCGATCCGGTCGCCCTCGTCATCACGCGTGACCGGCTCGTCGCCGAGCCCATCGTAGACGATCCGGTCGTTTAGAAGGAGATTATTGTGGTGCGCAAGGCCGAGCTCGCCATCCGCGAGGAGGGATAGCGCCGTGGACCATTGCGGATGGACGTGAACCACGCATGTGGCGGTAGGGCTCTGCAGGTGAATACGAGCATGGATATGAAGAGCAACCTTGCGCAATTCTCCCGTGCCGCTGAGGACCCGACCCGCGAGGTCGCACACGATCAGGTCGCTCGCCTTGAGCTCCTGGAAGAGATAGCCGCGCGGATTGATGAGGAACTGCGGTTCGGCCGTGTCGGGCAGCATCACGCTGATATGATTGCCGATCTGCTCGTTCCAACCGAGCCGCGCCCCGACACGGAATACCGCGGCCATGTCGCAGCGAAGCTGCCACGCTCGTTCTTCGGCGCTGCCAGTCATGTCTCCTGAACCTACCGCCATCCATGAACCCTCTCTGTCGTGGTATCGGCCGACCGGCCGGCAAACTCTTGTGTTCCTACTCTGCGCTTCGCGATAACGGCACCCCATCGACACCGTTGTTCGGCGCAAAAACAGGCGCCTCTTGCTCACATTTTCATTTATTGATCATTTAACGACCAATACCCGGTGACACTCAGGTACACTGATCACTTTTGACTCAGAAATGTAAATTTCACTTGGCAATTCCGAGGATCACGTCGATGATCCAACCCAACGCATGGAGCGTGGGGCGCGGTTTGCGACCGAAGCCGGCGCGACCTGCATGGTGGCGAGCATCACGAGTTTGAGGGATGCGGACAGTCACGCATCCCGGACACGTGCGAGGCGCGGGACGCCGAACACGATCATCGGAAGGGATTGGGATGGCTTCGAGACTTTCGACACTCCTCCTCGGCGCGGCCTGCAGCCTCGCGACACTGGTGCCGCTCGGTGCCGCCCAAGCGACCGATATACGCTTCACGGCCGGCGAGTACTCCAAGCACACCCTGCCGTTCTTCCAGCAGGTCGCGAAGGACTACGAGGCCCTGCATCCCGATGTGCACATCAGTGTCGAAGTCGATCCCTGGGACGGCTACCTGCAGAAGTTGACCACAGACGTGAATGCGGGCACGCCGCCCGACATGTCGATCGTGGCCACCATCTGGGTGCCGGATTTTGCGTCGCAAGGCGTTATCGAGCCGCTCGACAGTCTCATGACACCGGCCTTCAAAGACATCTTCATCCCGGCCTTCTTCGCGCCTTCGACCATCGACGGCAAGCTGATGGGGATTCCGGCCGCCGCCTCGGCCCGCGGCATGATGATCAATCTCGACCTCTTCAAACAGGCCGGGCTCGAGCCGCCGAAGACGTGGGAAGACTTCTACGCCGCGGCTAAGAAGCTCTCGTCGATGCCCAACGTCTATGGCTTCGGGCTGCAGGGCAAGGAAGTCGAGACCGACGCTTACTTCTACTACGCGCTCTGGTCGTTCGGTGGTGACATCATCAAGGACGGGAAAAGCGGACTCGACAGCCCGGAAGCCATCAAGGCCGCCACACTTTACAAGAAGATGGTGGACGACAAGCTGACCGAGCCGTCGCCCACGGCCTATAGCCGCGAGGACGTGTTCCAAATGTTCAAGCAAGGCAAAGTCGGGATGATCTTCACCTTCCCGATGATCATCCCACAGCTCAAAGCCGAGTCGCCCAACCTCCATTATGCGGTGCTGCCGTTCCCGACTGACCTCAAGCCGACGACCCTTGGCGTTACCGACGTGCTGATGCTCTATAGCGCCTCCAAGGCCAAGAAGGAGGCGTGGGACTTCGCCCAGTTCATGTATCAGGACAAGTACCGTTCGCAGTTTGACCACGACGAAGGTCTTCTACCGGTCACCAAGGCGATCGTGGCCCAGGACTACTACACCAAGAACCCGGATCTTAGCACCTTCGCGGGCGGACTGAGCTACGCCAAATTCACGCCGACCGTGAAGGACTGGGCCGAGATGGCCGACATCACCACCCGCGCGCTGCAAACCATCTATCTCGACCAGGCCACGCCGGAGGCTGCCATGAAGGCTGCGGCCGGCCAGATCAACGGGATCCTGGCGCAGCATTAGAGTCCGCGTCACGAGGCCACCTCCGAGCCGGTCGATGAGCGTCGGCGAGGACACCACGGCAGCGTCGCACATGAGCGGGCGACCGCGGCGGCGCACCCGGCTTCCGGGCTGGAGTCTTCCGCTCGCCTTGATCATGCCGAGCTTTCTGCTCGCCGTGCTGATCATCGCCTATCCGCTCTACCAGCTGTCCTCGATCGCGGTTCACGAGGTCAACCGGTTCGGCCAGCTGCGCGGCTTCGTGGGCGCCGAAAACTTCGCTCACGTCCTCAGCGACCCGCTGTTCATCGGCAGCGCGCTGCGGACCCTGGTCTGGACCGCCGGCGTGGTCGTGGGAACGGTCGCGATCTCGGGACCGGTGGCGCTGATCCTGAACCAGCCTTTCATCGGCCGTGGGGTCGCGCGCGTCCTGATCATGCTGCCCTGGGCCGTGTCGCTCACCATGACGGCCATCGTCTGGCGCTGGGCCCTGAACGGCCAGAGCGGCCTCCTCAATGTCACCTTGCAGGACCTTGGGATTATCGCCCAACCAATCGTCTGGCTCGGATCGGCCAACCTCGCTTTCGCGATGGAGATCGGCATCGGGATCCTGGTCTCGATCCCGTTCTGCACGTCGGTGTTTCTGGGTGGGCTCGCCTCGATCCCGGCCGACATCTACGAGGCCGCGGCCCTCGAAGGCGCCGGCGCTTGGCGGCAGTTCACGTCGCTGACGCTGCCGATGATGCGGCCCTTCATTACCATCGCACTGGTGCTCAACATTATTTACGTGTTCAACTCCTTTCCGATCATCTGGGTGATGACCGAAGGGGGGCCGGCGAATGGGACCGATATCCTGGTCACTTACCTCTATAAGCTCGCCTTCGTGTTCGGCCGGTTGGGCGACGCCGCGGCGGTGTCGCTGCTGATGTTCGCGACGCTGCTCGGCTTCACGCTCGTCTACTTGCGCCTCATCATGAAGACCTCGCATGACGATTGATCGGAAACGGCTGCGCCGCAGCGCACTCTGCTGGCTGGCATTGCTGCCCCTCGTGATGCTGAACCTTTTCCCCTTCGCCGTTATGCTGTTCACGGCGCTGAAACCGGGGAGCGAGGTCGTGGCGGATGCGGCGGCGTGGTTGCCGAGCCACTTCGCCTGGCAAAATTTCTTCGAAATGTGGCGAGCAACGAATTTCGGTTCCGCGCTCCTGAACAGCCTCTATGTCTCGATCTCCTCGACCGTGGCCGCGATCCTCGTCAGCATCCCGGCCGCCTATGCGATGTCGCGCTTCAGCTTCCGCTTCAAGCGCCCCTACAGCGATTTTCTGCTGGTCACGCAGATGCTCTCCCCCATCGTCCTGGTGCTGGGGCTGTTCAGGCTCGTGGTGTGGTTCGGTCTCGTCGACTCGCTCAACGCCCTGGTGGTCATCTACACGGCGTTCCAGATCGCCTTCGCGGTCTGGATGATGCGCGGCTACTTCAATTCGATTCCGGTCGACCTCGAGGAATCGGCCTGGCTCGAGGGTGCTTCGCGGCTGCGGTCGCTGTGGAGCGTGTTCCTCCCCTTGTCGGTCCCGGCCATCGCGGTAACAGCCATCTTCACCTTCATCAATGCCTGGAACGAGTTCGCGGTCGCGCTGACGCTGTTGCGCAAGCAGGGCAACTTCACCCTGCCGATCCAGGTCTATTCCCTGGTGGCGGGGCGCTACGAAGTGGAATGGCACTACGTCATGGCAGCGACGCTGTTAGCCACGCTGCCGGTCGCGATCCTGTTCGCCTGGCTGCAGAAATTTCTAATCGGCGGCTTGAGCGCCGGGGCCGTCAAATGACGTCCATGAGAAATGGAAACGCGTGATGGCTCCCGTGTCCCTGCGCAAGATCGGCAAGAGCTACGACGATACGCCGGTGATCGAGGCCCTCAACCTCGACATCCGCGACGGCGAGTTCCTGGTTCTCGTGGGCCCGTCCGGCTGCGGGAAGTCGACGCTGCTGCGCATGGTGGCGGGCCTTGAGCCGATCAGCGCCGGCGATCTCGTGATCGGCGGGACGCGGGCCAACGACCTGCCGCCGCAGCGGCGCAACATCTCCATGGTGTTCCAGTCCTACGCGCTATACCCCCACATGACGGCGCGGGAGAACATCGGCTACGGGCCGAGGATTCGCCGCGAGGCCCAGGCGGCAATCGCGGCCAAGATCGACAAGGCAGCGTCGATTCTCAACCTACACGGTTATCTCGACCGCTTTCCGCGCCAACTGTCCGGCGGGCAGCGCCAGCGCGTCGCCATGGGACGCGCGATCGTGCGCGAACCCTCCGTGTTCCTGTTTGACGAGCCGCTGTCCAACCTCGATGCCAAGCTGCGGGTTCAGATGCGCGCCGAGATCAAGGGCCTGCATGCGCGCCTTGGCACTACGATTGTCTACGTTACCCACGACCAGGTCGAGGCCATG
Organism: uncultured Lichenihabitans sp.; assembly: GCA_964252585.1. Lineage (GTDB taxonomy): Bacteria > Pseudomonadota > Alphaproteobacteria > Rhizobiales > Beijerinckiaceae > Lichenihabitans. Next base: position 9,929 of record CAXUOD010000134.1, read on the forward strand.
ACGATGGCGGACCGGATCGTGGTGATGAATGGCGGCCGCGTCGAACAGGTCGGCACGCCAATTGAGCTCTACGACAACCCCGCAAACATCTTCGTGGCCGGCTTCCTCGGCTCGCCCGCCATGACCTTCATCCCGGCGCGGACCGATGACGACGACCCCCGCTTCTGCATCACGGCGACGGGCAGCCGGCTACGCCTTCCGACGCAGGTATCGCGCGGGCGGGACGTGGTGATCGGCGTCCGACCCGAAGGCCTCATCGTCGCAGAGGGCGCGCCGGACCTCGTCCTCCACGTCGATCTGGTCGAACCGACGGGCTCCGAAACGCATCTGCATGGCACGCTCGAGGGTCAGCGAGCCGTCGCGGTCGTCGGGGGCCGCGTGCCGACCCGGCCAGGGGATCGCGTCGGCATCGCACTCGGTGGCGCGCTGCACGTCTTCGATGCCGCCACCGCCGCCCGGCTGACCTAGAGGCGACGTTCCTCGATCCTTGCGGAGACACCTGCGCATGTCGGTTCTCGATCAATTCAGACTGGACGGCAAGCGCGCCCTCGTGACGGGCGCGAGCCGAGGCCTCGGTCTCTCGATGGCGCTGGCGCTCGCCGAAGCGGGCGCCGATGTCGGCATCACGGGCCGGGACGCTGAAAGCTTACAACAGGCCGCCACGGCCCTGCGCGCTCGCGGCCGCCAAGCTTGGACGCTGCAGGGCGACATGTCGAAGCCGCTCGAATGCGAAGCCTTGTGCGAACGCGCCCTCGTCGAGATCGGGCCGATCGACATCCTGGTCAACAACGTCGGCGATCGCGGCATGAACATCAAGATCGAGGATACGCCGCTCGACACGTGGCAGCATTTCATCGACCTCAACCTGACCCATTGCTTTCTGGCGACGAAGATCATCGGCGGCGCCATGCTGAAACGCGGCCAGGGCGGTTCGATCATCAATACGGCGTCGATTAGCGGCATGATCGCCAACCGCGGGATTGCGGGACGCCATTACGAGACCAGCAAGGCGGCCGTGATCCACTTCACCCGAGCTACGGCGGCCGATTGGGCGCCGCATGGCATCCGCGTTAATGCCATCTGTCCCGGCCTCTTCATGACGCATCCAAACCGGGAATGGGCCAAGAAAAATCCGGAGGTCATCAAGACCTTCGTGTCCTCGGTCCCCATGGGCCGCGCCGGCGAACCCGAAGAGCTCGGCCCCCTGGCGGTGTTTCTCGCCTCCGGCGCGTCCTCCTACGTGACCGGTTCGGCTTATGTGATCGACGGCGGCTACACGATTTGGTGACGCGGGGAGCTCGCGCGCCGAACGCGATCACCCGCCCCGAAGCTCTCACCAGCACGATCATCAGACGCCAAAGGATCGTTCTCAGATCCGAGTCTTGTCCCGGCGACTTTCGTCTCCTCGACGCGCGGATGCACGAGCTGTGCTAGTGGCAATCAAGGCCCGGACGGCCGGCGCGGGGGAACGCATGGTGCAGCGCAAGCACAAAGCTTCGGCCTTCGCGGCCCATGATGTCATCGGCTACCTGCTCGACCACGAAAGCGAACTGTCCCGCTCGCACGGCAAGATCGCCCAGGCGATTCTCCACGACCCCACAGGCTTCGTCGAGAAGCCGATCGAGGAGCTGGTCGTCTGGCTCGGCATCTCGGCCCCGACTATCACCCGCTTTAGCCGGGTGATCGGCTGCGAAGGGCTGCGCGACTTGAAGCTCAAGGTGATGAGCAGCATGCGGGTCGGGGCGCGCTATCTCGAACCCGTGACGCCGCCCGCCACGCTGGAAGAGGTCAGCCAGCGCGTCGTCATGCGTGCCCAGCGCGCCATTCTCGAAGCGCAGCGCACCGTGGACATGGCCCTGTTGGACCGCGCCATCGAGCTCCTGACCCGCAGTCGAATGATTTATGCGTTCGGTAGCGGTGGCGTGTCGAGCTGGCTCATTGAGGAAATGCACAACCGGCTTTTCCGCCTGGGCCTGCGGATCAACACTAGCAACGACCACCAGATGCAGATGATGATCGCGGCCACCGTGGAGCGCGGCGATGTTGTGTTCTGTTCGTCGCTGAGCGGCAACAACGGCGAACTCATCAAGGCCGCCCGCATCGCGGCCGATTACGGAGCGGTCACAATCGGGTTGACGGTCGTGAAAACGTCCCTCGCCGCTGCGGTTGCCCTTCCGCTCGCCCTGGATGTCGCCGACGATGGCGACGTGCTGGGCCCCACGAGCCTGCGCTATGCCTTTCTGGCCGTGATCGACATGTTGGCCTACGGCGCCGCGATCAAGAGCAGCTCCCAGGCGCAGGAGAAGCTGCGTCGCATCAAACAGCAGTTCACCACCTATCGCGACGCCGACGACACGCAGCCGGCTTCGGATTGAACGTGCAAATAATCTGCACAAATTTCGACTTTGTGATCATCGTTCATCCCATATGCCGGGTTTCAAAGCAGCCAATCGAACAGTTTCGAAGAATTTGATCTAGAACTAAAAAAAAGCTAGCGGCTGATCCGACGGCGGTTCATGATGCTGTCGTTGATCACATGCTCGGGTCGGCAAGACAGCACGACCCGCGACTTCACTCGGCCATCACGCGCGGGGACCGCACATGACAACATCGCTGGATCGTTACTTCATGTCGCGTCGCCGTGTGCTGCAGGGTGCGGCCGTGCTGTCGGCCAGTACGCTGGCCGGACGATCCGCCCTTGCCGCACCATCGACGCCGCTTTCCTTCATCGGCTGGCAGTATCAGCCGCAGATCGTTTCCGAGAACGTCGACACCTTCAAGAAGCTCTACGACGAGAACGTCACTTATGAACTAGTCTCGGGTGACTATCATCCGGTCGTCGAGACCAAGCTGACCGGCGGCCAGCATATCGACATGATGTATTCCGAAGAGGACCACATCGCGCGGTGGCACACGGCCGACTGGACGCGCGATCTCGAAGGGCTGCCGGACGTCGACGCCATCAGGGCCGGGATGTTTCCGGTGAGCGTCACCTCGCTGTCGCTCCCCGACGGCAAGCTGATGGGTCTGCCCTATTACGCGGGGCACAACGCCTTCATCTACGACGAGGAGCAACTGTCTAAGGCCGGGGTCGGTGTCCCGGACAGTTCGGAGACCCTCCTCGACGCCTGCCGCAAACTTAAGAAGGACGGGGTATCCGACGCACCCTACAACAGTGCCTGGGGCCAGAAATGGTCGGAACTGTCCTGGAGCCTGTTCTCTTGCTGGTACGCCGAAGGCGCTCCGGTGTTCAGCGAGACGTACGATCTCGTGCCGGATGCTGCCTTCCGCAAGGTGCTCGAGTTTCACCGGACGCTCTACAAGGAACAGCTCGTCGCGCCCGACATCATGACGATGCCCGACGAAGGTGTGCCGAGTTACTGCACCGGGCGCCACACCTTCATGATCCTGCACGACTACGACCAGAAGGTCGCCAACGATCCTAAGGTGTCCAAGATCGCCGGCAAGGTGAAGAACGCCTTGATGCCGTTCAAGACGCACTCGACGTTCGCCTGGACGGCGGCCTATGTCATGGGCAAGCAGCCGGTGAGCGTCGAGCGAACCTGGAACCTGCTGCGCTTCTTCGGAGGCAAGGCCAAGGACGGGCAGTATCACGTCATCAAGCGCTGGGCGCTCGATTTCGGGCTAGGCTCCGGGTACAAAGAAGTGATGGCCGATCCCGAGATCGTGGCTGCGTTCTCCAAATGGCGCGACGTCGACATCTCGAAGAAGCAGCTTGAGCTTGCTACCTCGCGCAAAGTCGCCAAGATGATCTGGTTCTCCGAATGGGACCTGTTCATGATGCAGCATGTCCAGGACTACATTCGTGGCAACGGCTCGACGGATGAACTTGTGGATAATCTGACCAAGAAGATTGCAGATCTGAAGACACAATATCAGTGAAGCGTCGGGCGAAGTCCGGCTCGGGCGGTCGGCGCTCCTTTAATCGTTACGATCCCGCGAGGCCCGTCGCCGGGTCGCAGCCTTCCGCGAGGCCCAGATGAGCCTGCTGCAGAGCGTGGACAAAGCCGGTAAGGTTCCGGTCGGTCAGAGGCCCGCGACGACGCGGCCGGCACGCCGCGGCCGGATCGGACGCGTGCCATTCTTCGCCTATGCGTCGGTGGCGCCGACCATGCTGGTCGTCTTCGCCGTCGTCGGGCTGCCCCTCGTCTATAGCCTCTATCTCAGCCTGCATCGCACGAACCCGATCACGAAAACCTTCATCTTCGTCGGGGCCGGCAATTATGTCACCGTTCTCGGCAACCCCGATTTCTGGGCCTCGTCCGGTCGCACCGCTTACTTCGCGGCCTTCTCGGTCATCGGGACGACGCTGCTCGGCATGGCGATGGCGTTATTGCTGAACGAGCGCTTCGCCGGTCGTGGTCTTCTCAGAAGCGTCGTGCTCGTGCCCTGGGCCATGGCGCCGGTGTCTGTGGGCGTCCTGTGGTCTTTCATCTACGCCGGTGACTACGGCGCCCTGACCGGCCTCATGAACGACTTCGGACTGGGCCGATGGGCCTTGGCGTGGCTCGGCGACGGGTTCCGGGCGCTCAATCTCGTGGCGCTGACAAACGTCTGGAGCCAGGCGCC
>CAXUOD010000135.1:0-14474 GCA_964252585.1 uncultured Lichenihabitans sp.
GATCGCGACAGGCACCGGGATCGGCAGGAAACCAGGTCCCGGCGGTCGCGGCGGCGGTGGCGGCGCGACCTCGACGGGCGGCGGCAGCAGGAACACGGGTGGGCGGGGCGGCGGCGGGAAGTCCGGGCCGTCGAACATGATCGGTCTGTCGAAGACGACGATCTCCGCTTCTGGTGGGGGCGGAACGTCGAAGGCGAGCGGCGCGAAGCTCGGCGGGGCCGACCCGACCGCGAGCCGCGACAGGTGGCGCCGAGCCTCGACGGCGTGCGGACCTTTCGGGTAACGCGCCAGGTAGGTCCAGAACGCAGGGGGCGTCCCGCCACGGACGGCGGCGCTCCAGAACAGCGCCTCCCGGCGGATCGCCTGAAGGATCCGGACACGCCGCACCAGGGGGTTGTCCGGGAAGGCGCTGAGAAACTCGGAATAGGCCGGCAAGGTGTCGCGTGCGATGGCGACGTCGTAGGCCTGGTCCGGTGGAAAGTCCCGCAACGGGCGTTTCTGCAGGGCCGAGAACGGGATCTGCGCGCTCTCGACGAGCGGTGCATCGGCGGCCCGGTCGAAGAACTTGAAACTTCGCGTGAGCTTGTCCGAGTCCCAAGGCACCACGGCCCCGCCCGTCGCGGTCTCGACCGAGAGCCGCAGGCGATCGAACACGTCTTCGACGGGAGCGCCGCCTTGCTTCATGGCCTGGACGAAGCTCTGGGCATAGATCCCGTAAGGACCCGTGGTCTTCGGCGCCACAGCTCCGGGGGCGGTGTTGAAGGCCAGGAGTTCACCTTGCTCGGCTTCGACGAGCGCCAATCCAGGCGGAAGGCCCGCGTCCGCGGGCTGGCCCGCATAGGCGCCGTCGACCACCACCACCTTGGCCTGGATGGGGAGAGCCGCGAGCGCCCGGTCGAGATCGCCGAGCCGCAGGGTCTCGATCGGCACGTCCGACGGACGGGCCAGCCGGGCATCGATCGGCTCGAAGTAGTTGTCCCCGTCCCATTGCAGCGCGCGGCCAGCGAAGTAGACGAGGGCGATGCCGTCCGGACCGGTCGCCTCGGCCTTCGCCAGGAAGTCGCGGACGGCGCCCCGCAGGCCGTCGCCATCGAGGTCGCGCGCCCCCGTCACGTCGAAACCCGCGCCGGCCAACGTCTCCGCCACGAGACCGGCGTCGTTCGGGGCGGCTGGCAGCGCACTGGACCGATAGGCTCCTTCCCCGATCACCAGGGCGACCCGGTTCGACGGAGGAGCGGCCTGTTGGGCCGAGGACGGACTTGTCGTCGCCGCCAAGGTGAGGGCGAGTCCACCGCCGATCAGCGTCGCGATGCGGGCCTTCATATCGATCTCTCCCTCACGATCCGGCAGCATTTCGAGGCCGAAGCGCTTGAACCCGGCCTGAATGGTCAGGTCAGCCGCTGCACTTCGGCGCGGAGCACGGGCAGCAGTTCGGCCGCGAACCACGGGTTCTTATTCAGCCAGCTGCTGTTGCGCCACGAAGGATGCGGCAACGGCAGCATCCGGGGAGCGGCGCGATCGAAGTAGCGACGCCACTCGCGCACGGTTTCTCCGAGCCCCTGCCCGGCGGGGCGACCGGTTCCGAGGCGTGCCGCGTGATAGCGGATCGCATGGAGGCCGATCGCCAGGATCGTCTCGACGGCCGGCAATGCCGCGAAGACGTCGTCATGCCACGCAGGCCGGCACTCGGCACGGGGTGGCAGGTCACCTTTCTGGTCGTCATGACCGGGAAAACAGAACCCCATCGGCACAATGGCGACGCGTTGCGGGTCATAGAAGCGGAGCTCGTCGAGGCCCATCCAGTCGCGCAGGCGCGTGCCCGATGGATCGCGGAACGGAGTGCCGCTGACATGCGCCCGGATCCCGGGGGCCTGGCTGGCGATCACCAACCGGACGTCGGAAGCGACCTGGAAGATGGGCCGGGGCTCGTGCGGCAACGGCGTTCCGAAAGGCGCATCGCGGCAGATCCGACAGGCCCGCATCCGGGTCGTCAGTCCGCCGAACGTCTCGTTCGGAAAGAGCTCGTTAGGCATGTTTGTGAACGTCTCGGCCGTTATCCGCATCCGAAACTGTTTCGCTCTCCAACGCGATTTCGTCGCTCGCGAGAGGGAGAATGGCGGCATCGGTCGAATTGAACCGGCTCCGTGAGGCCATCATTAAGGTTTCCACTGCATTGTTCGATCGGTCGGGCGTTGTCGGCGAGTATGTCGGTTGATGGAAGAGGTGACCGCGGCAATCATCGAGCGCGGGCATGGGCCCGACACTCAGAAGACCGCGCAGCGCCGGCGCGACTCGGCCAAGATGCGCGAGGTCCGTGAGAAACTCACCTCGAACAGCGATCGTCAAACCTTCGATCTCGACCTGCTGCGGATCTTTGCGGACAGCCGTCGCGGATCCACCCTGACGCTCGCCGTCCTGGCGCTCGCAACTGCCACCTTGTGCAGCCTTTGGACGCCGGCCGCCGAAGCCCTGACCTGGCTCGCCGTCGCTGCGACAGCCTTAGGCCTCATGGCCGGGATAACCCATTTCTTTTTGAAACAGAGCAGCGAGAACCAGAGGTCGCGTCGATGGCGTCCCGCCTTCATCGCCATGGAAGGCGTCCAGGGCATCGTCTGGGCCAGCAGCGTCCTCTTGGTATCGCCGTTCCACAGTGCCGCCGCGCAAACGTTCGTGCTCTTCGTCCTGCTGCTCGTCGGCGCCCTGACGGCCATGATCTCGGCGCCGCTCCCCATGGGGGTCTATGCGGGTCTCATCCCGCTGACCGTCGCGATCTCGGCATTCACGCGGTTGATGTCGGGCGACGAGGTGCTCCCGCTCCTGCTCATCGCGGGTGGCGCGCAACTCTATTTCCTGGTCCTGGCGAAACGGCTCTACGCCACCACGCGGGCGACGTTGTCGTTTCAGGCGGAGAAGGACAACCTGATCGTCGAACTCGAGCAATCGAAGTTGAACTCGGATGAAGCGCGGCGGCGTGCCGAGGAGGCGAGCCTGGCCAAGAGCCGCTTTCTGGCCACGATGAGCCACGAGCTCCGCACCCCGCTCAATGCCATTCTGGGGTTTTCCGAAGTCATGAAAGGCGAGCTCTTCGGCCAGCACAGCGTGCCGGTCTATCGCGATTATTCGGCCGACATCCATTCGAGCGGACAACACCTGCTGATGCTGATCAACGAGATCCTCGATCTCTCGCGCGTAGAGGCGGGCCGCTACGAATTGAAGGAGGAGGCGATCTCCCTGGCGCTGATCGTCGAGGACTGCCGGCACCTGCTGGCGCTACGTGCAACGAAACGCGAGATCACGGTCACGGAAGCGATCGAGGCCAATCTGCCGCCCATCTGGGCCGACGAACGCGCCATCCGGCAGGTTGTGTTGAACCTCCTGTCGAACGCCATCAAGTTCACGCCGCAGGGCGGCACCGTGACGCTGAAAGCGGGCTGGACCGCACAGGGCGGCCAGTATGTGGCGATCCACGACACGGGACCGGGCATCCCGGAAGCCGAGATCCCGATCGTGATGTCGTCCTTCGGCCGCGGGACCCTGGCCCAGAAGAACGCCGAAGAGGGATCCGGGCTCGGTCTGCCGATCGTGAAGGGACTCGTCGAGCTTCACGGCGGCTCGTTCACCTTGAGGTCCAAGGTGCGCGAGGGCACGAGGGTCATCGTGATCCTTCCGCCCGAGCGCGTCATCAACGCCCTGCCCCGGCTCGATCCCGAAGCCCCTGCCGACTGGAACCTGCCCCGAAGCCGCAGCCAGCGCTCGGCAGCCTGACGATCGGCGCGCCGCGTTCCGAGCTCAGGCCTTGTCGGCCACACCGGCCTCGGCGAAGGTCGCCATCCCGGTGTGACAGGCCAAAGCCGAACGCACGATCCCGGCCGCGAGGGCCGCGCCGGTTCCTTCCCCGAGCCGCAGTCCGAGATCGAGAATCGGCGCCTTGCCGAGCCGCCGCAGCACCTCGCCATGGGCGCCCTCGGCGGAGCGATGCCCCGCCACGCAATGGTCGAGCGCCGTGGGGTCGAGCGCATGCAGCACGGCAGCGGCAGCACAGACCACATAGCCGTCGAGGATCACCGGGATCCGTTCGATCCGGGCCGCCAGGATGGCACCGACCATGGCGGCGATCTCGCGGCCGCCGAGGCGGCGCAGGACTTCGAGCGGATCGGCCAGGTGATCGCGATGCAACGCCACCGCCGTTTCGACGACCTCCGCCTTGCGGGCCAACCCTGCGTCGTCGAGGCCCGTGCCGCGGCCGACCCAGTCGCCGGCGCTACCTCCGTAGAGCGAAAGGTAGATGGCGGCCGCGATCGTCGTGTTCCCGATCCCCATCTCGCCCAGGCAGAGAAGATCGGTGCCGTGGATCGCCTCCATGCCGAACGCGATCGTGGCTGCGCAGGCCGCCTCGTCCATGGCAGGGGCGCTGGCGATGTCTTCGGTCGGGATCTCCAACGCGAGCTCGAAGACCTTGAGCCCAAGCCCGAGGTTGCTGCAGATCTGGTTGATGGCGGCCCCGCCGGCCGAGAAGTTGGCCACCATGGCGGCCGTGACGGAAGCCGGGTACGGCGATACGCCGCGCGCCGTGACGCCGTGGTTCGCGGCGAAGACCGCGACCAGGGTGCGCGAAGCCGTCGGTATCGTCTTGGCCTGCGTGGCGCCGAGCCACACCACGAGGTCTTCGAGACGCCCCAGCGACCCCGGAGGTTTGGTGAGCGTCAGGTCGCGGGCCCGTATGGTCGCGGCGGCGGCCTCGTCGAGCGGCGGCATGCGGCCCAGCAGGGCTCGGATGTCATCGAAAGGAAGGCCGCTCTGGGACATGGAAGGCACCGGTTGGTGGACGGGCAGCGCTGGTCGAGACCGCTCCGCGGCTCGTTCATCAGTGCGTCAGAGCGCAGCCTGGGGCAAGACCGAAACCCGTCACCGCGACACGCCGCCGTTACGCTGCGGACCGCGCCTTTCCCGACGACGCTTCCGCCGCTTCGCGGCAGGCCCGCCGTGATCTAGGGTCGTCGATCATGAACGGACCGTCACCGGATCGCCCGACCCATCGCTTCGCCGTCGCGGCCGACGCTCTCGTCTGTCTCCGCTTCTACACGCGGCTTCCGATCCCCGCGTTGCCCTTCGAACCGCCGGTCGGTCGGGAACCCTTCAGCGTCGTGCTGCGGCTGGCGCCAGTGGCCGGGCTCGTGGTCGGCCTCGTCAGCGCCGCCGTTCTGTGTGGCGCCACGGCTTTGAACCTGCCTTCCCTCGTGGCCGTGGGGCTGTCGTTGCTCGCCACGGTTCTCGTCACCGGCGGCCTGCACGAAGATGGGCTCGCCGATTGCGCGGACGGCTTTGGCGGCGGATCGACACGCGCTCGGAAGCTCGAGATCATGCGCGACAGCCGCCTCGGCGCCTATGGCGCTCTGGCGATCGGCTTCTCGCTTCTGCTCCGCGCGGGAGCGCTTTCGGGCTTGCTCGATCGCGCCGGAATGGAAAGTGCCTGCGCGGCTGCTATCGGCGCCGCGGCGGCATCCCGCGGCTTCGGACTGCTGCCCCTGGTGGCGCTTGGCCCGGCCCGCCAAGATGGCGTGTCTCATGCGGCGGGCCGCATGCCGGGATGGGCTTTCCTGACGTCCTGCGCCTTGGCCACGATCATCGGGACCTCGCTGCCGATCATGGCGGGGGTGGGTTCGAGAGCCGCACTGCTCGCGATCCTCTTATCGGCGGCGTCTGCGGCCGGCACGACGCTCCTGGCGCAGCGCCAGATCGGCGGACAGACCGGAGACGTGGCCGGCGCAGCCCAGCAGGTCGGCGAGCTCGCCTTTCTGCTCGGTCTCTGCATCGGGCCGGCCACGGGATGACCGGCGACAAACCCCTATCCCGACCTCTTCCTGAGGCGCACGACCGAGGAGGCTCGGCATGCGGCCGAATCAGGCTTGCGCGCCTACGGTAGCTTCGGGCCGGATCCGAGCGATGTCAGCCTGGTGGATACAAAGCGCGTGGATTGGAGCGAGCTGACCCCGTCGGACTGGATGGCCCTGCTGGTCTACGGCACGCTGGCCACCAGCGTGGCTTTGGCGCTGCCAGGTCTGTTCCGCGGCAGGATCTCGACGGGCCTCGCGGCCCTGGCGTTCTGGAGCGTCACGCTGTTCGCCGTCCTGGCGGGCTATGCCTACCGGTTCGAACTCGGCACCGTGGCCGAACGCGTGATGGCGGTCTTGATCCCAGGGACCGTCGTCGAGACCGGCGACAAGGAGGTGACGGTGTTCCGACAGGCCGATGGCCAGTTCGTCGTCAACGCCAGCATCGGCGTCGCGCATGTCTCGCTGGTCCTGGACACCGGTGCATCCTCGGTCGTGGTGCGGGCCGAGGACGCGATGAAGCTCAAGGTCCCGATGAAGCGGCTCGTCTACGACGTCGAGGTCGCGACCGCCAACGGCCGGACCCTCGCGGCCGAAACCGAACTCCCCTCGCTCGCGATCGGCACGCTCGTGCAAACGCATGTCAAGGCGCTGGTCGCCCGGCCGGGCGCCTTGCACGAGAACCTGCTCGGCATGAGCTACCTCAACGAGCTCTCGAGCTTCACGATCTCGCGCGACAAGCTGATCCTGCGCGGACGATAGGCTCGTGTCGGCCATTCGAGGCGAAGGACCCATCGACGGTCATCGCGAGCGCAGCCCGGACGGAGCGTTGCGGAATCCAGCTCATCCGAGGTCACAGGCCTGGGTTGCTTCGGCGCACCGCGCCTCGCGACGACGAGCGATGCAGCTGGAGCTTCAACGGTGTTTCGAATATTCCTTACGCTGACTTTCACGAGGCTGCTGACACGTCAGATGTGAAGCCACGCAGGGCTGCTTAGGATGCTCGGGTCAGCCCGAGCATCAGCTCGAGGTTCTGGACCGCGGCCCCGGACGCACCCTTGCCGAGATTGTCGAGGGTCGCGACCAGCACGGCCTGTCGCCGCGCCTCGCTGCCCGACACCCGCAGCGCCATGCCGTTCGACCCCGTTTCGGCCTGCGGATCGGCGCGCCCCTGCCCGGGCACGACGCGAACGTGCTCAGCGCCCGCATAATGCCGGGCCAATGCGGCTTCGAGGTCGGCGATCGTCGGCCGGCCCGGGAGCGCGTCGAGATGCAGCGGCACGCTGACCGCCATGCCTTGACGAAAGTTGCCGACCGAGGGCACGAAGATCGGCCGCCGCGTCAGGCCCGCATGGGCCTGGATCTCGGGAAGGTGCTTGTGTTCCATATCGAGGCCGTAGAGTTCGAAGGCCGGAGCCGTGCCGCTCTCGTAGGCCTCGATCATGCTCTTGCCGCCGCCGCTGTAGCCGCTCACCGCATTGATGGTGACGGGCCAATCGGCCGGGATCAGGCCTGCCGCGACGAGCGGGTGCAGCAACGCGATCGCGCCGGTGGCATAGCAGCCGGGGTTGCTGACGCGCCGGGCCGCGGCGATCGCCCGCGGCTGGCCGCGATCGAGCTCCGGAAAGCCATAGATCCAGCCCGGCGCAACGCGATACGCCGTCGAGGCGTCGAGGATCTTCGGGCCTGCGCTGCCGATTTCGTCCGCAAGCCGTACCGTTTCGCGCGAGGCGGCGTCGGGAAGGCATAGAACGACGAGGTCGACCTCTCGCATCAGGGCCGTCTTGGCCGACGGATCCTTGCGTCGCTCGGCCGCGATGGACCGCAAGGCCACGCCGGGATGATGCTCCAGGCGGTCGCGGATGCCGAGGCCCGTGGTGCCCGCTTCGCCGTCGATGAAGACCGTTGCCATGTCGTGCCTCGCTGCAACCCACCGAAAAACGTGCATTCAGGCGTCGTGCCACAAAAAAAGCGGCCCGGAGGCCGCTTTCGTTTCGTACCGCCGATCGGCGATCAGCGCTTCGAGAACTGGAAGGACCGGCGAGCCTTCTTGTGACCGTACTTCTTGCGCTCGACCACGCGCGAGTCGCGGGTCAGGAAACCCTCGCGCTTGAGCACGGGGCGCAGGTCCGGCTCGAAATTGGTGAGCGCCTTGGACAGACCGTGACGCACGGCGCCCGCCTGCCCCGACAGGCCACCGCCCGCCACCGTGACCGTGAGATCGTATTGATTGACGCGGCCCACGATGCCGAACGGCTGCTGCACGATCATGCGCAGCACCGGACGCGCGAAATAAACATCGAAGGCGCGCTCGTTGACGGTGATCTTGCCCGAACCGGGCTTGATCCAGACCCGGGCCACGGCGTCCTTGCGCTTGCCGGTCGCATAGGCGCGGCCCTGGGCGTCGAGCTTCTGCACGTAGACCGGCGCCTCGGACGGCGTGGCGACGTTGCTGGTCTTGAGATCCTGCAGGGACGAAAGCGTTTCGGCCATCAGGCGCTCCTCACGTTCTTGGTGTTCATCGCGGCGATGTCGAGCGGCACGGGCGATTGCGCCTCGTGGGGGTGCTCGCCACCCTTGTAAACCCGGAGGTTGCCGAGCTGCTTGCGGCCGAGCGGGCCACGCGGCAGCATGCGCTCGACCGCCTTTTCGACGACGCGCTCGGGGAACCGGCCGTCCAGAATGAACTTCGCGGTCCGTTCCTTGATGCCGCCCGGGTAACCGGTGTGGTGGAAATAGACCTTCTGCTCCTTCTTGCGGCCGGTGAAGACCACCTGGTCCGCATTCACCACGACGACGTGGTCGCCGTCGTCCATGTGAGGCGTGAAGGTAGGCTTGTGCTTGCCGCGAAGGCGGAGCGCGATCAGAGAGGCGAGGCGGCCGACCACGAGGCCTTTCGCATCGATCACCACCCACTTCTTCTCGACGTCGGCCGCTTTGGCCGAATAGGTCTTGCCAAACATGAGGATTCTGGTTCCGTAACAAAGAAACGGCCCCCCAACCGGGAGCCGCCGCTGCCGCCTTCATAGGAGGTCGAGCAGCGCCCGTCAACGCCGGTTCGGCGGAAACGAGCTCAAAATCATGAGGTTGAGGGTTGTGGTATCTTAATACCTCAGCCTGGGAGGGATCGGCCCGATGAACCACGACAGCTATCCCGACCGGTTGATCGGCACGATCCTCGACGGCGTGGAAACCATCGCCATCGTGGGAGCGTCGGCCCATCAGGCGCGACCGTCCTATGCGGTGCTGCGCTATCTCGTGGTGCACGGCTATCGGGTCTTCCCGATCAATCCCGGGCTCGCCGGAGGCAGCCTGCAGGGTCTACCCGTCTACGCCCGTTTGGCGGACGTCCCGGAGCCGATCGACATGGTGGACGTCTTCCGCAACAGCGAGGCCGCGGGTGCCGTTGTCGACGAGGCCCTGGCGCTTGTCCCCTTGCCCCGAGTCATCTGGATGCAACTTACGGTGCGCAACGATGCCGCAGCGGAGCGCGCCGAAGCCGCGGGACTGCACGTCATCATGAACCGTTGTCCGAAGATCGAATACGGCAGGCTCTCGGGCGAGAGCGGATGGGCCGGCATCAATTCCCGCGTATTGTCGTCCAAGGTCCCCAAGCTGGCGAAAAGCGGGGTACAGAAGCGGCGGCTGAGTTACTGAAGGCGGGTCGCCCGCCAGACCGGAGAGCATCGTGCCCGAACCCACGGCCCGCTGGACCGATACCGACGTTCCCGCTCGGCTCGACCGCCTACCCTGGAGCCGCTGGCACTGGCTTGTCGTCGTGGCGCTCGGCATCACGTGGGTGCTCGACGGGTTGGAAGTGACGCTGGCCGGGTCCGTGGCCGGCGTCCTCAAAGACAAGGCCAGCCTCGGCCTGACCGACGCCGAAGTCGGCTTCACGGCAGCCGCCTACCTCAGCGGCGCCGTGCTCGGGGCATTGCTGTTCGGCTACCTGACCGATCGGCTGGGTCGCAAGAAGCTCTTCACCGTGACGTTGCTCCTTTACCTCGCGGCGACCGCCGCGACGGCCTTGTCCTGGAACCTCACGAGCTATCTCGTCTTCCGCTTCTTCACCGGCGCGGGCATCGGCGGCGAGTATTCGGCCATCAACTCGGCGATCGACGAGCTGATCCCGGCCCGTGTCAGGGGCCGGGTCGACCTCATCATCAATTCCACCTTCTGGCTCGGTGCCGCGCTCGGGGCCGCCGCCTCGATCCTGCTCCTCGATCCCGCCCGGTTCGCGGTCGACCGTGGCTGGCGCTATGCCTTCGGCATCGGCGCCGTGCTCGGCCTGGCGATCCTGTTCCTGCGGCATTGGGTCCCCGAGAGCCCGCGCTGGCTCATGACGCACGGGCGAAACGACGAAGCCGAGACGATCGTCGGCGACATCGAGCGCGAGGTCTCCGATCACCCGGACATGCTGGAGCCCGTGACGCAGAAGTCCAAGATCCGCGTGCGCGCCTCGACCCCCTGGAGTGAGATCTGGCACGCCATCGCGTTCGAGAACCGCAGCCGTTCGCTGTTGGGCCTCACCCTCATGGTGGCCCAGGCGTTCTTCTACAACGCCATCTTCTTCACCTACGCGCTCGTGCTTGGCACGTTCTACGGCGTCACGCCCGGGAAGACGGGGCTCTACCTGTTTCCTTTCGCGATCGGCAACTTCCTCGGCCCGCTGGTAATCGGCCGGCTCTTCGACACCATCGGGAGGAAGCCGATGATCGCCGCCACCTATGGCGTCTCGGGCATCCTGCTCGTGGTCAGCGGCTGGATGTTCCGGGAGGGGATGCTCACGGCCACGACCCAGGTGATGGCCTGGACCGCCATCTTCTTCATCGCCTCCTCGGCCGCCAGCGCCGCCTACCTGACGGTGAGCGAAATCTTCCCGCTCGAGATCCGCGGGATCGCCATCGCGATCTTCTATGCAGCCGGAACGCTGGTGGGCGGGGTCGGGGCGCCGGCGCTTTTCGGGGCGTTGATCGGCGCGGGATCGCGCGAGCCTCTGTTCTGGGGCTATGTGGGCGGAGGCCTGCTGATGGTCGCGGCCGCCGCCGTGGAAGCTCTGATCGGGGTCAAGGCGGAAGGGCAGTCGCTCGAATCCATCACGACACCGCTCTCGGCCCGTGCAGGCTAAAGCCCGCGACGGCCAAGCCCATGAATTGAGCGTCCCTGCCTACCATCGCGTCAGCATCCGTGCTTGATTGCACGGGTTAGCCCGTTACCGGACATTCCGTCATGACCAGCAATGCCCTCGACCAGCACGTCCCCGGTTTCGCCACCCTGGCGGTTCACGCGGGCGCGCAGCCCGATCCTGCGACGGGCGCCCGCGTCACGCCGATCTATCAGACATCCTCCTTCGTGTTCGAGGATGTCGATCATGCCGCGTCGCTCTTCGGCCTGCAGGCGTTCGGGAACATCTATTCCCGCATCACCAACCCGACCTGCGCGGTGCTGGAGGAGCGGGTGGCCGCCCTCGAGGGCGGCACCGCGGCTCTGGCGGTTGCTTCGGGCCATGCCGCCCAGCAGATCGTGTTCCACACGCTGATGGAACCCGGCGACGAGTTCATCGCATCGACCAAGCTCTACGGCGGCTCCATCAACCAGTTCAACCACGCGTTCAAGCGGTTCGGTTGGCAGGTGAAATGGGCCGATCCCGCCGACCCGAGCCGTCTCGAGGCGTTGATCACCGAGAAGACGAAAGCGATCTTCATCGAATCGATCGCCAATCCGGGCGGCGTCATCACCGACATTGCGGCGATCGCGGCCGTGGCCAAGAAGGCCCGCATCCCGCTCATCGTCGACAACACGCTGGCGTCGCCCTACCTCGTGCGGCCGTTCGAGCACGGCGCCGACATCGTCGTGCACTCGGCCACGAAGTTCCTCTGCGGCCACGGCAATTCCATCGGCGGGTTGATCGTCGACGGCGGCAGCTTCGATTGGATGGCCGACAAGCGCTACCCTGCCCTGTCGGAGCCGCGGCCGGACTACAACGGCATGGTGCTGGGCGAGACCTTCGGCAATTTCGCCTTCGCGATCGCCGCGCGAGTGCTGGGCCTGCGCGACCTCGGGCCCTCCCTGTCGCCGTTCAACGCCTTCCTGATCCTCACCGGCATCGAGACCCTGCCGCTGCGCATGCAGCGCCATTGCGACAACGCGCTGGAGGTCGCGACCTTCCTGTCGAAACATCCGGCCGTCGAGCGCGTCAGCTATCCGGGCCTGCCGGACGACCGCTACCACGCATTGGCGCAGCGCTACTGCCCCAAGGGAGCGGGCGCGGTGTTCACGGTCGGTCTCAAGGGCGGGTACGACGCCGGCATAGCCCTGGTCAGCAACCTCAAGCTGTTCTCGCATCTCGCCAATGTCGGCGATACGCGCTCGCTGGTCATCCACCCCGCCTCGACGACGCATCGGCAACTGACCGACGACCAGCGGCTCGTCGCCGGCGCTGGCCCCGATACGGTGCGGCTCTCCATCGGCATCGAGGATGCACGCGACCTGATCGCTGACCTCGATCAAGCCCTGGCCGCCACAGCTTAGGGTCGGCTGGCCGCCGGCACCGTCCGGATCGCGCGCAGAGCCGGCGCGCCCAGGCGGCGACGGTGCAGCACGGCCGTCCCGAGCACGACCATGGCGAAAGCCTGATGCAGCAACGCGGCCCACAGCGGCACGACCAGCAGCAACGTCGTGATACCGATCGTCGCCTGGGCCAGCACGACAGCGAGCAGGATAACGGCACGCCGGGCCAGGGGGGTGCCTGACACGACGCTCATGGCGTCGGCTGCATGGTAGAGAGCAAGGCCGAGCACCAGATAGGCCATCACGCGATGGTCGAACTGCACCGTCGTGATGTTCTCGAACAGGTTCGACCAAAGCGGCGACTGCCGCGCGAGGTCGGCCAGGGGCGGCACGATACGGCCGTCCATCAGAGGCCAGGTGTTGTAGGTGAGCCCGGCGTGAAGCCCGGCCACCAGCGCACCGAGACCGACCTGCACCAGAACCGCTGCGACGATCACGGTCGCGGTGCGGCGCAGGCGATCGGTCGCGCAGGTGGCCCGGGTCGCGGGAGCGGCACGCAAACCCTCGGCGAGCCAGATCGACCACACGAAGGTGAGCGAGGCCGTCACGAGATGCAGGGCCAGGAAGTACTGCGATACTTCGGTCCGCTCGCTCAGGCCCGACTTGACCATGAACCAGCCGATCAGCCCCTGAAGGCCTCCCAGCGCGAACAGGCCCAAGAGTTGCGGCTTCAAGCGCGGTGTCAGCCGTCCGGTGATCCAGAAGCCGACGAGCGGCACCGCCATGACGATGCCGATGCAACGGCCCAGCAGGCGGTGTGCCCATTCCCAGTAGAAGATCGACTTGAACCCAGCGAGATCCATGTCGGGGAACAGCTGCGCGTATTGCGGGATCGCGCGATACTTGTCGAACTCGGCCTGCCAGGCGTCCTGGCTCAGCGGCGGCACGACGCCCATGACGGGCTTCCATTCCGTGATGGACAGACCCGACTGGGTGAGCCGGGTCGCCCCACCCACCACGACCATGAGGAAAATGCAGCCGGCCACGGCCCACAACCAACCCCGAACGGCGCCAAGCGATCGTTTGCGGTGCACGGTAGGCGTGGAGCGAAGCGGGGCGGTGGCCGATGTGGTGACGGCTTGGCGGAGCGACATGGAAGGCTTAGACCTGGGCGGCGACCGGATGTGTTTAGACGGCGCCCCGACCGCGATCCAGGCGCACCCTGTCGCATCGAGCCGTCCAGACATTCCGTGTTAGTCGATTGGGCGTGCCGCACAAGGGAAGAGCGATGAACCGACGGACGCGCAAATTCATCGGCGCCGCAGCCATGCTGATCTTCGTCTTGCTCTACGCGGTCTGTGCCATGGTGCTGGCGGAGGCTAAGCCGGTGCACGATGCGCCGGGCGCCGTCCAGGCCGTCTTCTACGCCATCGTCGGGCTCGCCTGGATCCTGCCACTAATGCCGCTCATTACCTGGATGGAGCGACCGGATCCGGAACCGGAGATGTGACGGAGGCGCGACGCTTGGCTCCGCCACGACCACGATCTGACAGGCCGCACGTCTTCGGTGTTGCCGTTATCGTCACGCCGCCACTGCGGCCCTGAGCGCCGCCGCGACCTTCGCGGGAACGAAGCGCGAGACATCGCCTTTCATGGTGGCGATCTGGCGGACCAGAGTCGCCGTGATGAACCGCGTGCCGGGCGAAGCTGGAATGAGGATCGTCTGGACCTCGGGTGCCATCGTGGCATTCATGCCCGCCATGGCGATTTCGTCGTCGAAATCCGCAGAACCCCGCAGACCGCGCACGATCACGGTCGCGCCGAAGAGACGCGCCGCGTCGACCGCGAGCCCCGAGAAGGTTTCGACCAGGAGACGGCACCCCACGGCTTCGGCCGCGGGCGCCGCCTCCGAGAGAATCAGGGCGGTCCGGGTCGCGTGATCGAGCAGCGGCTGCTTGGTCGCATGCGTGCCGACCGCGACGATCAGGATATCGCAGAGGCGGACCGCGGCCCGGATCACGTCGAGGTGGCCATTGGTCAGTGGGTCGAAGGACCCGGCGTAGAGCGCCGTTCGAATCGGACGATCGGCGTCCCGCGGTCCGTTCACGTCTCGGATCCGCCGTCGTCCTGACC
>CAXUOD010000136.1:0-14228 GCA_964252585.1 uncultured Lichenihabitans sp.
CCGGCGTGCTGTCCCCCACCCTGTTCCGCCGCCTGGTCATCGCCCCGACCCGGCGGATCGTCGACCGGCTGCGTGCCCTGCATCCCGGGGTGCCCATCATCGGTTTCCCGCGCCTCGCCGGCGTCATGGTCGGCGAATATGCCCGCGGCACCGGCGTCGGCGCCGTCGCCCTCGACACCGGCGCCGACCTTGCCGCGGCTGCCAGCCTCCTTCCCGCGGGCGTGGCAACCCAGGGCAACCTAGACCCGCTCGTGCTCGTCACCGGGGGCGATGCCCTCACCCGCGAGGCCGCCACGATCCTCGGCGCCGTCCGCGGCCGTCCGCACATATTCAACCTGGGCCACGGCATCGTTCCCCAGACCGACCCTGCCAACGTGGCCGCGCTGCTCCAGCATGGCTGAAATGATGTCCTGGTTGATGTCGTTGTCCTCCGCCAGGAGCACCCGCCGCCGTGGCGCCGCGGCGGACGAGCGCGCGGCGCCGGGCTGCCGGTCCTCGCTGCTGACCTCGCGGAGCGGCACCTCGAACCAGAAGATGGACCCCGACCCGAGGTTCGAGTCGACCCCGATCGTGCCCCCCATCAGTTCCACGAGCCGCTTGCAGATCGCGAGGCCCAGCCCCGTGCCGCCGTAGCGACGGGTGATCGACGCGTCAGCCTGGCTGAACCTTTCGAACAGCAGCGGCAATGTCTCGCCCGGGAGCCCGATGCCGGTATCCGAGACGGCAACCCGCAACGTCTTGGACGTGGGGTCGTAGGAGGTCGCGATCGCGACGGATCCCCGTTCCGTGAACTTGATGGCGTTTGTCAGGAGGTTGAGCAGGATCTGCCGCAGGCGCGTCGGATCTCCCATCAGCTGAAGCGGCTCGGCCGGCTTCGAGATCTCGATCCGCAGGGACTTCCGCCTGGCGTCGCCCTGCACCAAGTCCCCGCAGGATTGTATCAGCGCTCCGAGTTCGAACGGGACGGTCTCTAGCAAGAACTGGCCGGCCTCCATCTTGGTGAAGTCGAGCACGTCGTTGACGATCGACAGGAGCGAGCGTCCGGCATCGCGAGCGAGGCCGAGGTAACGCCTCTGCTGGCGCCCTAGGGTGAGGTCGTTGTAGAGCAGGTCGTGGATGCCGAGGATGCCGGTCAGCGGTGTCCGCAGCTCGTGGCTCATATTGGCCAGGAACTCGGTCTTGACCCGTGCGGCCGTCTCGGCGGCTGCCTTGGCGCGTTCGAGATGCCGAGCGACGCGCTGGCGCTCGCTCACGTCGCGCAGCGAGCAGATCACCGATGTCGGCGTCCCGGTGGTCTGATCCCGCACGAGATTCAGTCCTGCCTCGATCCAGATCCAGGTTCCATTCTTGTGACGGAACCGATAGGTCGTCGTTGCCCTGTCTTCGCGAAAGGCGCCCGCCACCATGCGTTCTGCGAAGGCCCTGACGGCACCCGCGTCGTCGGGGTGGATGAAGCGGGTCGGCCTGCCCCCCAGCATCTCCTCCGGCGCATAGCCGAACACCGCACGGCTGGCGGGCGAGACATAGATACGCCGGAAGTCAAGATCGAGTTGGGTTATGACGTCGCTCGTCGAGTCGGCCAGCATCCGGTACTTCGCTTCGCTGCTCCGGACGGCGTCTTCCGCCCGGCGCCGCGACGTGATGTCGGCATAGGTCCTGACCATGCCGCCCCCGGGTAGCGGCATGGTTCTGATCTCCAGGATCTGTCCGTTCGGACGTTTTCGCTCGGTGGTGCCCGAGGCCCGCGATCCGCCCTGCGATCCCGCATGATAGCCGGACGGCGCGTCTTCGCCCTCGGACGCGAGGTGGCGTATGACGTTTTCGAACGCGGGTGCCGGGCCGCCGAGCAGCGTCGCCGGGAGGTCCAGGAGTTCGGCGAACCGTCGGTTGGACAGCTCGATGGTTCCATCGGACGCGACCTTGATGAGCCCTTGGTCGATGTTGTCGAGCGTCGCTCTGAGATGGGCGGTCGCCTCGCCGAGTTCCCGCTGGGTTCGGGTCAGTTCCGTGACGTCCATGATGACGCCGAAGAGCCCGTTGACCTCGCCCGTGTCCGGATCGATCTCGCACCGACCGCGCGTCAGCACGTGTCGCAGTTCGCCACCGGCCAGAACGATGCGGTATTGGCCTTCGAAGTTCTGGCGTCTCGTCACCGCCTCCGAGAGGTTGTGCCTGATCGGGTCGCGGTCGTCCGGATGATAGAGGGCGATCGCCGCGTCTTGTGCCGGTGGTACCGCTTCGACCGGCACGCCGTGGATCCTGAAGATTTCCTCGGACCAGATCCGCCGGCCGCTCTTCACATCCACCCGCCAATGCCCGACATGCGCGACCTCTTCGGCCATCATCAGCAGGCGATTGGCCGCCCGGGCCTCCATTTCCGCGCGCTTCAGGTGGGTGATGTCGCCGAGGGTCAGCAGGGCTCCCCCGTCCGGCATGGCGATGCGCCGGATCTCGACGTAGGGTCCATTGGGGATCTGATACTCGCTGTGGCCGTCGCTCATCGCCCCGGCAGCGCCGAACAGCCAGTCGAAGCCATCGTGATCCAACGATCGGGTCTCCTGGCCCGACCACGGTGCCCAACCGGTGACCGCGAGCTTCGCCAGGAGATCGGCGGCGCGCCGGTTGCTGATCTTGATGGTGCGATCGGCCGACACGACGATGAGACCCTGCTCCATGGTCTCCAACGTGGCCTGCAGAAGGTCGGCGCCGGCTTGGACCTGATCCTGGAGCGCCTGTCGGATCGAGACGTCGCGCAGGCTGGAGACGATCTCGGCCGCGGCGCCCGTTTCGGGAGCGCGCACCAGGCGGAAGAGGGCTTCGACCCATACCCAATGACCGAGCGCATGACGCATCCGGTGCGTGCTGCGCGCCTGCTCGAGGTCGCCCTTGCCCATCCGGTCCAGGATCTCCTCCACCCCGCTGGCTTCCTGGTGGTGGATGAACTCCGACGGCTTCGTGCCGAGCAGCCTGTTCGCATCGTACCCGAGGATCTCGAAGGAAGCGGGAGAGACGTAAAGACGGGTGCCGGTGAGGTCGAGGCGCGACACCATGTCGGACGAGCGGTCGGCCAGGAGACGGTAACGCGCTTCGCTGTCCTTCAGGTTTTCCTCGGCGAGATGCCGCGCCGTGATATCGCGCGCCGCGACGATGACGCAGCTTCCCAGTGCGTCGAAGTCCGTCAGCTGGAAGATGGCTTCGACGCGGACGTCGCGGCCGGCTCGGTGGCGGAGGCAATATTGGCTGGTCAGACGGGGTCGCTCCGGCGACAAGGATGCGAACTCGCGGTTCAGGCGCTCCACGTCATCGGCGTGGACGTAGCGGTCCACGGGGAGCCCCATGAGGTCCTCCGGAGACCACCCGAGCATCTCGTGAGACGAGGGCGAAACGTAGAACCAGGGCGCGTTCCGTCTGGGTCGCAGGACGATCAGGTCGCTGGCGTTCTGCGCCAGCAGTCGATAGCGCATGTCCGCCTGCTGCGTTTCGGCTAGGCTGCGGGCCTTGGCGCGACCATGTCGTTCGAGCACGCCCGCAAGCGCAACGAGGGCCAACGCGGCCAGGGCCAAGGCGATGACCTGGACTGCGGACTCGGCGCGCCAACGTTCGAGGGCGTCATCGGTCGAGATCCCGACCGAGAGGATCAGCGGGTACGGTTCGATAGTCTCGAACGCGACGATGCGGCCCTGTCCGTCGATGGGGGACGTTACCGTGACCACCCCCGAATCCCGACCCGCGAACGCCGACACGAGATCCGACGTCGAATAGTCCTGGCCCACGAGGGCCTGAGGCATCGCCGGACGCCGCACCAAGACGCGGCCTGTCTTGGTCCAGAGCGCCACCGCGCCATGGGGCCCGATCTCGAGGCTGTCGTAGAACTGCTGGAAGTCCGCCGGCATCAGCGACGCGACCGCGATCCCGTCGAAGGTCCCGTCATGTTTCACGATCCGGCGCGACAATGGGATCGTCGGTTGCCTGAAGACACGGCTCATGACGATCGAGTCGATGTGGAGCCCGGGGTCGGCATTGTCCCGTTCCCAGGCGAAATAGGCGCGATCCCCTACGTCGACGGGGCCATGGTCCGGCGCGGAATCGGCCATCTCCACCCCTTGCGCATCGATGACCGCCAGGACGTGCGATTGCCGCAGGGAGGCGGCGCGGCGCTGGAGATAGCCTTTGAGGCCCAGCCGGTCGGGATTACCTTGGACGCGTTCGACGATGCCCGAGAGGACGAGGTCGACACCCTCGATGGTGCGGGCGGCGTGCTGCGCCAGGGAATGGCTCAGGGTCCTGGCGCTCTGCTCCGTCTCGGCCAGGGTCGACTGGCGCGCCCGCATGACCTGCCAGCCGCCG
Source organism: uncultured Lichenihabitans sp. (assembly GCA_964252585.1). Lineage (GTDB taxonomy): Bacteria > Pseudomonadota > Alphaproteobacteria > Rhizobiales > Beijerinckiaceae > Lichenihabitans. The sequence continues at coordinate 4,348 of CAXUOD010000136.1, forward strand.
ACGGCGGGGATCAAGATGGCCGCGACGAGAGCCACGATCGCGGCTGCGCCGAGAGAAGGACGGGACACGTGCGGCTCCGGTCATTGGTTCCGATCGACGCCCGAATCAACGAGGGGGCGAAAGGCGAAAGGATGACACGAGCCGCCGCAACGGTCGATCCTCCACAATGCTGGAAAACCGACCGTTCACCGTCATCGGCAAGGAGGCTTCCCGCCTTGCCGAGTCGTTCAGAAGTCGAACTTGGAAATATTGTCCTTGGTGAAGACGAAAGGCGCTCCGAGCAGGATCTCGCTGCCGTTGATCACCTGAAGCTCGCCGAGCTTGCCGGCCTTGAGGGAGGTGCTGCCGGGTTTCAACGTTCCGTCCGCGACGGCCCGCATCGCATACATGGCGGCGTAGCCGAGATCGACCGGGTTCCAGAGCACGACGGACTTCACGCAATCCTTGGCCACGTAGGGTTTCATGGCATTGGGGGTCGCGAGGCCGACCACGGCGATCTTACCGCATTGGCCCGCCTGGGAAACGGCCTCGGCCGAGGCCGGCGTGGCGACGCTGGTCATGCCCAGAATGCCCTTGAGGTCGGCGCCGTATTTGTTGATCAGCGTGGTGGCCTGGTTGAACGACAGGATGTTGTCTTCCTGTGCTTCGACGGTTTCGAGCCACTTCAGCTTAGGGTGGCACTTCGCGGCATAGGCCGACATCTCCGAGATCCAGCGCGCCTGGTTCGGCGTGGTGAAGGTCGAGGTCACGATCGCGAAGCTCGCGTCCTCGCCGGACTCCTTGACGAGGCCGTCGATCATGGCCTTGCCGATGCCGTTGAACTGCGCCTGGTTGACGAACCATTGCCGCGCGTCGGGCTGGGCGTCGGCGTCGTAGCCCACGACCATGATGCCCTTGCCGAGAGCCTTCTTGAGCACCGGCGCGATCGCCACGGGGTCGTTGGCCGCGAACAGGATGCCGTCGACGCCGCTGGTGATGTAGTTGTCGAGGAAGGTGATCTGGTCGTCGATATTGGCCTTGGTGGGGCCGTCGGTCTTCACCGTGACGTTGCCGATCTCCTTGGCCGCATCGGCGATGCCTTTCGACGTCGCGTCGAAATAGCCGATGCCGATCAGCTTCGGCACGTCGACCACGTTGATCGTCTTGCCTTTGCGGTCTGGCGCGCCCGCCGCGGTGCCGCCGTTGTACGGCATGGACTTGGCCGAGGCCGGCGTGGCGTCGCACGCGAGCGGGTTCGTGGGCAGGTCGTCACCGCCGGTCCAGGCCGAGGCCGCGAGAGCCGCGACGCTGGAGCCGAGCATGAGCCCGAAGGCGAGGGTTAGGCGAAGCATGTTGTTCCTCCTTGGAGCACGGCCTTGATGGTCGACGGCGGGCCGGCCCTCGTTGTGGTCAGCCGCCGTCGCGGCGGAACAGGTTCGCCAGAAGCACGGCGACGATCAGGATGACGCCGATCACCACAATGGTGCCGTCTCCCTTCACGCCCGCGAGCGACAGGCCGTTGTTGAGCGCCTGCATCAGCATCAGGCCGAGCACGGTGCCGACGACCGTGCCGCGTCCGCCGAAGATGCTGGTGCCGCCGAGCACAACGGCCGTGATGGCCGTGAGTTCGTAGCCCGAGCCCATGTCGGAGCGCGTGGTCGAGACGCGCGACACGAGGATGATGGCGGCCAGGGCCGCCGCGAAACCCGCGGCGCCGTAGATGGCCAGCACCGTGCGGTCGACCGCGAGGCCCGAGAAGCGCGCCGCGACCGCGTTGGAGCCGATCGCGTAGGTGGTGCGGCCGAAGATCGTGAAGCCGAGGATGAAGGCCGCGACCGCTGCCGCCGCGAGCAACACCCAGAGCTGGCTCGGCAGGCCGAGCGCCGAGCCCTGGCCGATGCTGGCGAACCAATCCGGATAACCCCGCACCGAGCGGGCTTCGCTCACCCCTTCGGCGATGCCGCGATACAGCGCCAGGGTTGCGAGGGTCGCGATCAGCGGCGGCACCCTGAAGCGCGTGATGATGAAGCCGTTGAAGAGGCCCGCCGCCGTGCCGATCGCGAGGGCGAGGCCCATGGCCAGCGGGAGCGGCAGGCCGACGTTCTTCCACAGCACGCCGAGGCAGATCGCCACCATGCCGACCGTGGAACCTACCGACAGGTCGATGCCGCCCGTCACGATCACGAAGGTCATGGCGAGTGCGATGAGGCTCACTTCGGTCATCAGCCGGCCCTGGTTCAGCAGGTTGTCGACCGTCAGGAAGTGTTCGGACCGGCTCGACAGCACGGCCAGCGTCACCGCGAGCAGGACCGCGAGGATCACCTCGTGTCGCAGCAGGCCGCGCCAGACGGGGGCTCGGCGGGGCTTCGCGATGGGGAGCGCCGTCACAGGAAACGCCTCCGGCGCACCATGTCGGCCAGCACCGTGACGAGAATCAGGAGGCCGATGACGGCGCCTCGCCAATAGGCCGAAATGCCGACGAAGACGAAGGCCGATGCGATGGCGCCGAACAGCACCGCGGCCAGGCTCGAGCCGATGACGGTGCCTGTGCCGCCGAGGATCGACACCCCGCCGATCACCGCGGCCGTGATGACGGTGAGCTCGAGATTGGGAGGCACGGTCGACTGGATGACCTGGAGCTGCGTCGCGAAGAGGATCGAGGCGATGCCCGTGAAGAGCCCGTCGACCGCGAAGGCCAGCACCACGAGGCGCTCGACGCCGAGGCCCGTCGCTCGTGCGGCCTCGTTGTTGCCGCCGACGGCGTAGAAGGCGCGACCGAGCGGCGACAGCGCCATCCAGCCCGCCACGACGATCGTCAGCGCCACGGCGAAGATGACCGGTGCCGGCACGCCGAAGAGCCGGGTCTGCGCGAGCAGGAAGTCGGGCGGCAGGCCGGAGATCCAGGCGCCCCCGGTCGCGGTGATGAGGCCGCCCTTCAAGATCGACAACATGCCGAGCGTCACGACGATCGACGGGATGCCCGCATAGGCGACCAGGACCCCGATGAAGACGTCGACCGCGACGCCGACGAGGACCGGCACGCTCCAGGCCACCCAGATCGGAGCACCATGGGTCACGAGGGTGCCGGCGATCGTGGCCAGCACGCCGATCAGGGCGCCGATCGAGACATCGATATGGCCCGTGATGATCACCACCGCCATGCCGATGGCCGCGACCGCGATATAGCTGTTGCCCGAGAAGATGCTGACGAGATTGTTCGCGCCGAGGAAGCGCGGGTTGATCGACCCCACCACGACGAAGAGCGCCAGAAGGGCCAGGAGGATCACGAGCTCCTGGCCGTGCGTCCTGGCGGAGCGCAGCACCCAGAGCCGGGAGGCCGGCGGTCGGCGGGACAGAGCCGACATCAGGCGGCTTCCCCGGTGCGATCGTCCGTGCCGCGGGTCATCGCGGCGCCGACGGCTTCCGGCGTCGCTTCGGCTCGCGGAAACTCGGCCACGATACGGCCGCCGTTCATGACCAGCACCCGGTCGCTCATGCCGAGCACCTCCGGCAGTTCGCTGGAGATCATCAGGATCGCGAGGCCCTGCTGTGCCAGGCGTCCCATGAGGGCGTGGATCTCGGATTTCGCGCCGACGTCGATCCCACGCGTGGGCTCGTCCATGATGATGACCCGGGGCTCGGCCGCGAGCCACTTGCCCAGCACGACCTTCTGCTGGTTGCCGCCGCTGAGTTGCCGCACCGGCTGCTCAGGCCCGCGGGTCCTGATCCCGAAACGCTCGATGGCGGCACGGGCGTTCTGCCGTTCGCGGCCGCGATCGATGACGGTTCCGGACGCGAGCCTGTCGAGGATCGCCATGGAGCCGTTCTCGGCCACCGTCATGGGTCGCACGAGGCCCTGGCTGCCCCGGTCCTCCGGCACGTAGGCGATGCCGAGGTCGCGGGCCTTGCGTGGGCTGTCGACCCGGACGGTCTTGCCGCCGAGCCGGATCTCGCCCGAGGCCGCCGGGGTGACGCCGAAGATGGTGAGGGCGAGTTCGGTCCGCCCGGATCCGATCAGGCCGGCGATCCCCAGGATCTCGCCGGCCCGGAGGGCGAAGGACACGTCGCGGACGCGGTTGCCGAAACTGACGCGGTCGAGCTGAAGCACCACGTCCCCGCGTTCGGCCTCCACCTTGGGGAAGAGCTGCGCGATCTCCCGGCCCACCATCATGGCGACGAGGCTCGCCTCCGTCACCTCGGAGGTCGGGCGCGTGCCGACGAGCGCCCCGTCGCGCAGCACCGTCACGCGGTCCGACAGCGCGAAGATCTCGTTCATGCGGTGGCTGACGTAGATGATGGCGACGCCGCGCCCGCGGAGCTTGCGCACGACGTCCATGAGGCGCCGCACGTCCGCCTCGGCCAGGGCCGCGGTCGGCTCGTCCATGATCAGGAGTTTGGCGTCGCGCGACAGCGCCTTGGCGATCTCGACCCGCTGCCGATTGGCGACCGACAGCGTGCCGACCGAGGCGTCGACATCGAGGTCGTGGCTGTCGAGGTCGTCGAGGAGCGCGCGGGCACGGGCCCGCACGGCCGGCCAATCGATGGCGCCCCAGGCCTTCCGGGGCGCGTGGCCGAGGAAGATGTTCTCGGCCACCGTGAGTTCGGGAAAGAGCAGCAGTTCCTGGTAGACGACCGCGATGCCGAGCCGCTGCGCATCGCGCGGCGCCGTGAGCGTGACGGGCCTGCCGTCCAGCATGATGCGGCCGCTGTCCGGCTTGTGGACGCCCGCGATCGTCTTGATGAGGGTCGATTTGCCGGCGCCGTTCTCCCCGAGCAGTGCATGGACTTCGCCGGGGCGGACGTCGAAGCTCACATCCTTGAGGACCCGGATGCCGGAGAAGCTTTTCGTCAGTCCGTCGATCGCGATGAAGGGCGAAGCGGCGTCGGCCGGCATCCGGCTTTCCTCGCGCTGCGGCGCAGATGATGTGCCTCCGGCATCGGACAACGTCGAAGCTCCTCCTGTTCGATCCAAGGCTTGTCGCCGCCATCGTCGTCGAACTCACACGAGTATTGACGAATTAGGACTTATGTCAACGACTTTGCTGGCTGATGAAGGTAAGATTTGCACGAAGCAGCGTGGTTCCACTGACGGGCTAAAGAAAAGAGCTCATATTCACCCACAATTTGGGCAAAGAGAGAGGATGTTGGAGGAGAGTTGTTCTACCGTGCAATAATTATATTCAGATATCGATCCCTAAGATTCTACGATATCGATCGCCGTCATCGCGAAGCTCCTCGCAATGACGCGCGTGAGGGGATCGATCTCATACGATGCCACCGCCGGTCCCCTGGCTTGCCGGACGCGTCTCGGCGACCGACGCCCGATAGCGGCTTGCCCGATAGGCCGCGATGGGCGCGATGGCACCTCCCGCTTCGGCCCGCGCCTGGGCCAGAAGCGGGCCGACATCGGTCCTGAACGCCTCCTTCAGGGTTTCCGACGCCATCAGCGCATCGCTATCGTCCTGGAAGCCCGACAAGGCCGCGCGGTCGACCAGCAACGCCTGCGCGTAGGCCCTCCGGATCTCCTCGGCCGAGCGCATCAGGCTCTCGATCGGATCGGTAACGTTGTGGGACTGGTCGATCATATAGGCCGGGCGATGTCCGGCGGTGCTCGTGCTTTCCGCTTCGATCAGCTCGTTGAAGACGAGGAACAGGCGGAACGGGTCGATCGAGCCCGCATCGAGGTCGTCGTCGCCGTATTTCGAATCGTTGAAGTGGAAGCCGCCGAGCTTGCCGAATTGCGCGAGCCGCGCCACGATCATCTCGATATTGACGTTGGGGGCGTGGTGGCCGAGGTCGACGAGGCATTCGGCTTTGGGGCCGAGCGTCTGGGCGATCAGGAGATTGGTGCCCCAGTCCTGCACCACGGTCGAGTAGAAGGCCGGCTCGAACATCTTGTGTTCCGAGAACAAACGCCAGGTCTCCGGCAGGGCCGCGTAGATGCGGCCCATGGCGTCGAGGTAGCGTTCGAAGCTTCGGGTCAGGTGGCTCTGGCCGGGAAAGTTGGACCCGTCGCCGATCCAGACCGTGAGAGCCTCGGACCCGATGGCGCGGCCGATCTCGATACACTCGACGTTGTGGGCCACCGCCTGTTCGCGGACGGCGGCATCCGCGTGCGACAGCGAGCCGAACTTGTAGGAGAGCGGCTGACACGGGTCGGTCGGGTGGTCCTGGAAGGTGTTGGAGTTCATGGCATCGAAGCCGAGGCCGAGCGAAACGGCCTTTGCCCGGAGGTCGGCCGGGTCGGCCTTGTCCCACGGGATGTGCAGCGACACGGTGGGGGTGGCGCGGCCGAGCTGGTGCACAACGGCGCAATCGTCGAGCTTTTCGAAGATGCCGCGGGGCTCGCCACGGCCCGGGAAGCGGGCGAAGCGCGTTCCGCCCGTACCGACGCCCCAGGACGGCAGTGCGAGGTTCAGACCCGCGACCTTCCGCTTGACGGCATCGAGCTCGACACCGCGCCGCGCCAGCCGATGGCCGAGCGCGTCGTAATCTTCCGCGAGAGGTGCTGTGCGGCGGGCGTTGTCGCGTTCGATGATGTCGGAGCTGATCGGCAGGCCGCTCATGGGATCCTCGATGGTTGTTCCTTTTCCCGCTTGCGGGATAAGGTGGCCCGGCGAAGCCGGGTCGGATGAGGGGATCCTCGGGAGGTCCGTGGTCCCTCTTCCGTCGTCACTCCGTGTCGATTCTTCTCCCGCTTGCGGGAGAAGGGCAGAGCTCACCGCGTAAACGACTGCGCGTTGCCGGCGTCGACGTTGACGATATTGCCGGTCGACTTCGCCGAAAGGTCCGACGCCAGGAAATAGGCTGCCTCGGCGATGTCTTCGGGGAATACCGACCGTTTCAGCATGGAGCGCTGGCGGTAGTGCTCCTCGAGCGCGTCGGGCGCCATGCTGTAGGCCGAGGCCCGCTGCTCGCGCCATTCGCCGGTCCAGATCTTGGAGCCGCGCAGCACGGCGTCGGGGTTGACGACATTGACCCTGATGCCCGCATCCGCCCCCTCGAGCGCGAGGCAGCGGGCCAAGTGGATCTCGGCCGCCTTGGCGGTGCAATAGGCGCTCGCATTGGGCGACGCCGCAAGGCCGTTCTTCGAGGCGATGAACACGATGGCGCCCCCGAGCTTCTGCCGCCGCATCAGCCGGAAAGCTTCCCGCGACACGATGAAATAACCCTTGGCCAGGATGTCCATGTTGCGGTCCCACATGGCGAGCGTCGTGGTCTCGACGGGCTCGGACGACGCGATGCCGGCGTTCGACACGAGGATGTCGACCCCGCCGTAATCGACCGCCGCCTGCCCGAAGCCCGCGATCACCGAGTCTTCGCGCGTCACGTCGAGCCGGGCCGTTCGGACCTGATCGCGCCCGAACCCGGCCGACAGCTCGGTGCCGACCCGCGACAGGGCCTCCTCGTCGATGTCGGCCAGCACGACGCAGGCCCCTTCGGCGAGCATCTTCGTCGCGATGGCGCGCCCGATGCCGCCCGCGCCGCCCGTCACCAGCGCTACCTGGCCCGCGAGGCTCTTCGGCTTCGGCATGCGCTGGAGCTTGGCTTCTTCGAGCAGCCAATATTCGATGTCGAAGGCTTCCTGCTCGGGCAGGCCCACATAGGTGTCGACCCCGGAGGCGCCGCGCATCACGTTGATGGCGTTGACATAGAACTCGCCCGCAATCCGGGCCGTCGCCTTGTCGCGCGCGAAGGTGATCATGCCGACGCCGGGCACGAGGTAGACGACCGCGTTGGGGTCGCGCATGGCGGGGCTGTCGGGGTGTTTGCAACGTTCGTAATAGCCGGCGTAATCGGCCCGATAGGCCGCGATGGCCTGGTCGAGCCCGTCGACCAGGTGGTCGACCGATCCCGCCACGGGGTCGAAATCGAGCACCAGCGGCCTGATCTTCGTGCGCAGGAAATGGTCGGGGCAACTTGTTCCCAGGGCTGCGAGTTCGCGCAACCGCTCGGCGTTCACGAACTCCAGCACGGCGGCGCCGTCGTCGAAATGGCCGACCTTGCGCTCGCCGGCGCCGATCCTGGCCCTGATCTCGGGCATCAGCCGGGCCGCGATCTCGCGTCGGCGTTCCGCCGGCAGGCTCGTCGTCGCGGCACCGCCGAACACGGGCGCGCGTCCCGCCTGCGCGTCGAACCAGGCGATCGCGGTGTTGATGATGCGCAGCGTCGTCTCGTAGCAGGACTTGGCGTCGTCGCCCCAGGTGAAGAGACCATGGCTTTCCAGCACGACGCCCTTCGCCTTCGGGTGCTCGGCCGCGAAGCGCGACAGCATGAGGCCGAGTTCGAATCCGGGGCGGCGCCAGGGCAGCCAGCCGATCTCGTCGCCGTAGATCTCGCGCGTCACGGCACGGCTGTTGCGGGTCGCCGCGATGGCGATCACGGCGTCGGGATGCATGTGGTCGACGTGGCGATAGGGCAGGTAGGCGTGGAGCGGCGTGTCGATCGAGGCCGCGCGGGGGTTGAGGTTGTACGTGCAGAAGGGCAGGAGCCCCACCATCTCGTCCTCGTGGTCCGGGCCGCGATAAAGGCCGTGCAACCGGTCGAGCTTGTCCATGTAGAGCGTCGAGAAGCCGTCCCGCCCCATGGTGCCGACGTCGCCGCCCGAGCCTTTGACCCAGAGGACCTCGGCGGGCTCGCGGGTCAGCGGGTCCGGCATCGAGACCTTGGCCGACGTGTTGCCGCCGCCGTAATTGGTGATGCGCTTGTCGGCGCCGAGCAGGTTCGAGCGATAGAGCAGGCGGCCCGGCTCGTCGAGCGACGCGGCCTTGGCGTCGTCCCACCGGCTCTCCAGGAGTCGGGGACCCTTCGGCTCGCTCATGCACTCCTCCCTGTGACACATGCGTTCCGGCCCGACAGGGGCGGCCGAAGCGCTATAGTGTTCTTGGTCCCACCATGGCGTCGATTCGATGCCTCGTCAACTTCGATCAAAGCCGCTCGTCGAATGTGTCATTATCGCTCAAAACCGGAACTGCACCTTGCGGGGCGGGTCTGTCGCATGGTCCAGTGCTGATGCACGGCCGCGAACGCCACCGCGTCATCCTGGACGCCCTCACCCATCGCACGGCCCTGACCCTGCAGGAACTCGTCGAGGCCACCGGCGGCTCGCAGGCGACGGTGCGGCGCGACGTGGCGGAACTGTCGCGCCAGGGGCGGCTTCGGAAGGTGCGGGGCGGCGCCGAAGCGCTGCATGACGTCACGCGGGCCTATCCGGATCCGTTCGGCGAGCGCGCCCAATCGGTCGAGCATTGGGCCGAGAAGCGCGCCATCGCGGCCCGGGCGGCGGCGCTGTGCGAAGAGGGCGACGCCGTGATCATCAACGGTGGCACCACGACGTTCCAGATGGCCCGGGCGCTCGAATCGAAGCGGCTCCAGGTGCTGACGAACTCCTTCGCCATGGCGGACCACCTGCTGCGCCACTCGGCCTGCACGGTGTTCGTCCCGTCGGGCACGGTCTACCGCGAGCAGAGCATCATCCTGAGCCCCTTCGAGGAGGACGGCACGGCGCATTTCCGGGCGCGCCGCATGTTCATGGGCGCGCGGGCGCTGTCGCGGGCGGGCTTCATGGAGATCGATGCGCTCACCATCCAGTCCGAGCAGCGCCTGATGCGCCAGGCCGACGAACTCGTGGTCCTGGTCGATGCGTCGAAGTTCGAGCGGCAGTCGAGCCTCATCCTGGCGCCGTTGAACCGGGCCAGCACGATCATCACGGATTCCCGCATCGGCCGGACCGACCGCGCGATGATCGCCGATGCCGGCGTGGAGCTGATCGTGGTGGAGGCTGCCGCGACAGCCTGAAGGGCCGGTCGCGAGCCTCGACGCGGCTCTTGCGGCGTTCCTCATCGATCTTGACCGAAGCCGTCCATCGCTTACGCTGGCCGATAAGCCGCTCCGGTCATGAG
>CAXUOD010000136.1:14238-14469 GCA_964252585.1 uncultured Lichenihabitans sp.
GGCCTTCACGATGCGGCTGCAGAGGGGGCAGGCAGACGAGTACCGGCGTCGCCACGATGTTCTCTGGCTCGATCTCGCGGCACTGTTGAAGAACGCCGGCGTGTCGGATTATTCCATCCACCTCGATCCCGAAAGCCACACGCTCTTCGCCGTGCTGTGGCGGCGGCGGGACCATGGCATGGAGGCGCTGCCGTCCCATCCGGTCATGCGGCGGTGGTGGGACCATATGGC
>CAXUOD010000137.1:0-14440 GCA_964252585.1 uncultured Lichenihabitans sp.
CAGCGTGCCGATGACCAGAACCATGCGCGACAGTGAAGGCAAGCGGCCGTCCCCCCGAGGTCGATTGAAGCTGCGGCCGATTTCGGTTGCCGAATGCGTCAGAACCGCGGCGGCACCTGCAGATCCGCCTTGTTGGATGATTAAAGCCGCCGACCTTCAAACGATTATTTCCTCTCTGTAATAATTTTGCCACGGTCCGGCCCGGAGTCGGACACGGGCTCGCAGTGGCGGGAAGGGCGTGCGCCGCCGCATCCTCTTCGCACAATCGCCTCCTTTCGACCGGAGGAAGACCCGCCTCCGGTTAAGACCCGGAGATTAGGCTCGCGTTCAGGATGTCGGCCGCAGGGTGGCTCGTGTCCGTCGGCACCGGGGTTCGGGTCGCAAGGAGTTTCAACGATGAGGAAAGCCGTGGTGGCGGCTGCCGCGATGGTGTCGGTTCTGACGCTGGCCGGGTGCAGCACGCCTGAAGATTACAATGCAGGGCGGGGCGCCGTCATCGGCGGCACGACGGGCGCCTTGATCGGTGGCCTCGCGACCGGCCGCCCGGCCGGTGCGCTAGCCGGCGCCGCCATCGGGGCCGGCAGCGGTGCGGTTCTCGGGGCCGCCAGCACGCCTCGGCCTCTGCCGGTCGAGCCTTATGATGCCGAACCCTACGGCGCCGGCCCTTATGGCCCCGGTCCGGGTCCCTACAATGCCGGTCCGGGTCCCTACAATGCCGGTCCGGGTCCGGGTCCCTACAATGCCGGCCCCGGTCCGGGCCCTTACGGCGTTCCCCCGAAGCAGCGCTGTGCCAAGATGGGTACCGACGACGAGGGCCAGCCGGTCTGCCTGAAGCTCGCGGGCTACCCGCGCTCTTGAGCGAGAACGTCGGCCACGCCTCGCTCTGGGCCGCCGACAGTCCGCTCGTCTCCGCGGTCCGACCATCGCCGAACCGCGGGGAGCGCCGCGGGCGTTCGGCGCCCGACTGCATCGTCCTTCACTATACGGGGATGGTGGACGGGCGCTCGGCCCTGGCGCGGCTTTGCGAACCGTCCGCCGAAGTGTCGTGTCACTATGTCGTGGCGGAAGACGGCGCGGTGATCCAGCTCGTGCCTGAAGTGTTGCGGGCGCACCACGCCGGACGCTCCTTCTGGGCCGGCGAAAGCGATCTCAACTCCGCTTCGATCGGCATCGAGATCGTCAACGGCGGACACGATTTCGGGCTGCCGCCGTTTCCACCCGCGCAGATCGCGGCCGTCATCGCGCTCTGCCGGGACGTGGCCGCTCGACACGCCATCGTGCCGTCGCGCATCCTGGCTCATTCCGATATCGCACCCTCCCGCAAGCAGGATCCCGGCGAGCGGTTCCCCTGGCGGACGCTGGCCGACGCCGGCGTCGGTCTCTGGGTGCGGCCGGGCGAAGGGTTCGAGAAGGCGCTCGCGCCCGGGATGAGCGGCGATGCGGTCGCGGCCTTGCAGGCCGCCCGGGCGCGGATGGGTTACGGGATCGAACCGAGCCGTCACTACGACGAGGCGACGACCACGGTGGTGCGGGCCTTCCAGCGGCGGTTCCGGCCGGCACGCGTCGACGGCATCGCGGACAAGGCGACGATCGAGACGCTTCGCCGCTGTCTCGACCTCTTCAGCGACTCTCGAGCACCCGTTCCAAAGCGCGTTTGATCTGATCCTTCTCGTCATCGGCGGCCCGCAGGATCTTGGCTGCGTTGAAGAAGTCGAGGACTTTGAAACTCGACACGGCCGGCCGCAGCAACAAGTCCGGGGCGCGGTTCCGCAGCATCTTGGCCGTGATGGCGGTCTGCATGATCTGGGCCGATCCGAACATCGCATCGAAGGGGCTGGGGCCGGCGGCGCCTCCCGAGACCGGCCCCGCCACGACATCGCAGGCCACGACCGTGGTGGCGCGGCCCGGTAGCCGGTCGTAGGGCAGGGGGTTGACGGCAGCCCCGTCGACCAATGTCATTTCCTCTCGCGTCACCGGACGGACGAGACCAGGGATCGCCATCGACCCCGCCACGCCGCTGAGCAGCGGGCCGCCGTCGATCAGCACTTCGGCACGGCCGTAGAAATCGGTCGCCACCGCCGCAAAGGGAATTTGCAAGCCTTCGAACAGGTCCGGCATGGCGCCGGGCCAGAACCCCGCCAGCGTAGCCTCGGCGTCGACCAGCACCGGGTTCGACAGGCCGCGGCGGAACAGTTCCGTGAAGCGGCCGACCCGCGCCTCGAGCAGCTTCGCCATGGCGTGGTGACGCCGTCCGCAGACGCGCAGGAGATGGCCTCTGAGCGCTCGACCCGTATGCCCGGCAGCATAGGCGGCGCCGATGACGGCCCCGATCGAGGTTCCGGTGATGGCCACCGGCGTGATGCCGAGGTCGTCCAGGACCTCCAGGAGAACCACGTGGGCGATGCCCCGGGCTCCCCCGGCTCCGAGCGCCAGGCCGAGCCCTTCCGGCCGCACCGTCGCGGCGTCGTCCTCGAACCGAGAGACGTCGACGATGGACGTCAAAGAAAGCTCGCCAGTGCGTCGGCCGTGGCGTCCGGGTTCTCCTCGGCCATAAAATGCCCGCTGTCGATCTCCACGCCGACGGCACCAGGCGCAACGCGGCCGCGCCAAACGTCGAGTGGGGATGGGCTGCCGCTTTTCACCAGATAGCTGCGGCTGGCCAGGACCAGCACCGGACAGCCTATGGTCCGGCCCGCAGCGTCGTCGGCGCGGTCGGCTTCGACATCGATCGTCGCCCCGGCGCGATAATCCTCGCACATGGCATGGATACGCGACGGATCCCCCCAAGCGGCTCGATAAAGCGCCAGCGCGCGAGGATCGAAGGCCTCCAGGCTCTTGGCCTTGGTCCACTTGGTCATCAAGCCTTCGAAGTATGTGTCGGGTTCGGGTTTGATGGCGTCCTCCGGTCCGGGCTCGGGACGCGCCAGCCAGGGCCAATGCGGCGAGACGTCCGGGTCCGACTCGCGGGCGCGCCACACTTCGATCGTGGGCACGATGTCGAGGAGCGCGAGTTTCGACAGGCGGCCGGGCTGATCGAGCGCCAATCGATAGCCGACGCGGGCTCCGCGGTCATGGCCGGCGAGGGCGAAGTGGCTGAAGCCGAGATCCGCCATCAGCGCGACCATGTCGCCGCCCATGACGCGTTTCGCATAGGCGTCGCCGTTCGTGCTGGCCGGTGCCGATGACCAGCCATAGCCGCGAAGGTCGGGGATCACGACCGTGAAGCGCTCGGCCAGGCGCGGCGCCAGCCCATGCCACATGGCGCCTGTCTCCGGAAAGCCGTGGAGCAGGAGAAGAGGAGGCCCGGAGCCGCCGGTCCGGGCAAAGATACGCCCCGCGTCGGTCGATGCCGTATGGGACCCGAAGCCGGGGAAGAGATCGACGAGGTCAGGCATTGTCGCATTCCGCAGTGAGAGTGTCGTCCTCCAACGCCGACCTTCGGCCGTTGGACGCGCACCCTTCGCTGATCCGCGCGGAGCCGAACCCGTCCCGGTAGGCTTGCGGAGACGTCTGGATCCGTCTTGCGAAGGATCGTCGCATGGTCTCGTCGGAGCCGAACCCACACAGCATCGCGATACGCTTCAGCGGCGTCCGCGTCTCGGTCAAGAGCCGACGCGCGGCCTCGACCCGCAACGTTTCGACGACGCGGGCCGGCGTGCTGCCCGTCCTTTCCCGGTAGTGTCTCAGAAAACTCCGCTCGCTCATGCCCGCGACCCGCGCCAGGGTCGCGGTCGACAGATCGTCCGCCAGATGGTCCACGACCCAGGCGTGAAGATGCTCGAACGGGCCATCGCACGTTTGAAGGGCCAGCGCGGTGCTATACTGCGACTGGCCGCCCGGCCGCTTCAGAAACACGACCAGTTGCCGCGCCACGGCCAGAGCCGTCGCACGGCCGAGATCGTCCTCGACGAGCGCCAAGGCGAGATCGATGCCGGCCGTGACGCCGGCCGACGTCCACACGGTACCGTCCCGGATGAAGATCGGGTCGGGTTCGACCCGCACCGCAGGATGGCGGCGCGCCAACTCGGCGCAGCGCTGCCAGTGCGTCACGACGCGTCGCCCATCGAGGAGCCCGGCCTCGGCCAGGAGAAAGGCGCCGCTGCACACCGAGGCAGTCCTCCGCGAGGCCTCCGATTTGCGGCGCAGCCACTCGACGAGGGCACCATCGGCCGTTGCCGCGTTCACCCCATAGCCGCCGGCGACCAGCAGCGTGTCGGCCGCCAGAGCGGGATCGGACAGGCTTTCGGTTGCGAGTCTCAGCCCGGCCGAGGAGGTCACCCCCGGCGGCTCCTTCGCGACGACGACGGGATCGTAGGGGAGCGGCCCCGCCGCGATATCGTTTGCGGTCGCGAAGACCTGCAGCGGCCCGGCGACGTCGAGAAGTTGGACCGCGGGATAGGCCAGGATCTCGACGCGGCGCGACGCATTTGGCGGGAAACGAGGGTAGCATGGCGTCATCGCCAACTTCTGCTTGGCTATGGTGGGCGCGTCAAGACAGGAGACCACCATGCGTTCCCCCCTCGTCATCGGCTTTCTGGTGTTCCCGGATATCCAGCAGCTCGATCTTACCGGTCCCTACGAGTTGTTCTCGGTGCTGGACGTGCCCAAGGAGGTGCATCTCGTCGGCAAGACCCGCGAGGTTGTGACCTCGACGACCGGCATTACGTTCACGCCGACCCGCACCATCACCGATTGCCCGACACTCGACGTGCTCTGCGTCCCGGGCGGAATCGGAGTCAATGCCTTGCTGGACGACGAGGTCGTGCTGGCCTTCGTCCGCCGGCAGGCGGAAACGTCGAGGTTCCTGACCTCGGTCTGCACGGGATCGCTGGTGCTGGGCGCCGCCGGGCTGCTCCGCGGCAGACGCGCTGCCAGCCACTGGTCGGCCGTCGACCTTCTGTCGCGCTTCGGGGCGATCCCGACCGCGGGACGGGTGGTGCGGGACGGCAACCTCATCACGGCCGGTGGTGTCACGGCGGGGATCGATTTCGCCTTGACGGTGATCGCCGAACTCTGTGGGCGCGAGGCCGCCGAAGCCTGCCAGCTTCAGCTCGAATACGCCCCAGCACCGCCCTTCGACGCCGGCAGCCCGGACACGGCACCTGCCGCGCTTGTATCGAAACTGCGCGAGAAAGGGCACCGCCTGCGGCTCGGGCGGGAGGCGATCATCGATGCGGTCACGGCCTCGTGGGGAACGCCTGCACCTGAGCCTCGCCATGAATGAAAATGCCCGGCGCAGGAGCCGGGCATTCGCAGGTCAGGCGGAAGGTTGCGGTTCGAGGCCGCCTTCGGGCCCGAGCTTCGGGCGCCCTTTCCCGACATTGGGAACGGGCGACGGACGTGGCGGAGCCGGCTCGTCGTCCGATTCGCGGATCGGCGCGATCCCTTTCAGGATGCCGCGGATCTCGTCGCCGCTCAGCGTCTCGTATTCGAGGAGGCCCTGTGCCAGAGACTCGAGGTCGTTCTTCTTCGTCGTCAGGATGTGGGTCGCGTCCGCCAATCCCGATTCGACCAGCCGGCGCACCTCGGAATCGATCTTCTGCGAGGTCGACTCCGAGATGTTGTTCTGCTTGCCCATCGAATAGCCGAGGAACACCTCTTCCTGGTTTTCCCCGTACATCACGGTCCCGAGTTCGTCCGAGAAACCCCAGCGGGTCACCATGGCTCGCGCCAGTTTCGTGGCCTGCTCGATATCCGATTGGGCGCCCGACGTGACCTTTTCCTTGCCGAAGATGATCTCCTCGGCCACGCGACCACCCATCAACACGGCGAGTCTCGACGTCATCTGCTCGTAGCTCATCGACAACTTGTCGCGTTCGGGTAGTTGAATCACCATGCCGAGAGCACGGCCACGAGGGATGATCGTGGCCTTGTGGACCGGATCGGTCGCCGGCACGTTGAGCGCCACCAGCGCATGGCCACCCTCGTGGTAGGCGGTCAGCATCTTCTCCTGCTCGGTCATGACCAAGGTACGCCGCTCGGCGCCCATCATGATCTTGTCCTTGGCATCCTCGAACTCGGACATCGTCACGATGCGCTTGCCACGCCGTGCCGCCATGAGAGCCGATTCGTTGACGAGGTTCATGAGATCGGCGCCCGAGAACCCAGGTGTGCCGCGGGCCACGGTCTTCAGATCGACGTCGGGAGACAGCGGGACCTTGCGGACATGCACCTTCAGGATACGCTCGCGGCCCACCACGTCCGGGTTCGGGACGACGATCTGACGATCGAAGCGGCCGGGGCGGAGCAGCGCAGGATCGAGGACGTCGGGCCGGTTGGTCGCGGCGATCAGGATGATCCCCTCGTTGGCCTCGAAACCGTCCATCTCGACGAGCAGCTGGTTCAGCGTCTGTTCGCGCTCGTCGTTGCCGCCACCGAGACCCGCGCCGCGATGCCGACCCACGGCATCGATTTCGTCGATGAAGATGATGCAGGGCGCGTTCTTCTTGGCCTGTTCGAACATGTCGCGGACGCGGCTCGCACCGACGCCGACGAACATCTCGACGAAGTCGGATCCCGAGATGGTAAAGAACGGCACGTTGGCCTCGCCCGCTATAGCGCGAGCCAGCAAGGTCTTACCGGTGCCGGGCGGTCCGACCAGGAGCACGCCGCGCGGAATGCGGCCGCCGAGGCGCTGGAACTTCTGCGGATCACGCAGGAACTCGACGATCTCCTGAAGATCTTCCTTAGCCTCGTCGACGCCCGCCACATCCTCGAAGGTGACGCGGCCATGCGCCTCGGTCAGGAGCTTGGCCTTCGACTTGCCGAAGCCCATGGCCTTGCCGCCCGCACCCTGCATCTGCCGCGACATGAAGATCCAGACGCCGATGAACGCCAGCAAGGGCAGGCCGTTCACCAGCAACGTCACCAGCCACGAATTGCCATCGGACGGCGGCTTGGCGGTGATCTGGACGTTCTTCTTGTAGAGGTTCTGCACGAGGCTCGGATCGTTCGGCGCATAGGTGGAGAAGGCGCCGCGGCTGTCGTTGTAATGCCCGGAGATCTCGGAGCCCGCGATCGTGACGTCACGGACCTTGTTCTGGTCGACCTCGTTCAGCAGCTGACTGAAGGTGATGTCCTGCGAAGGAGCCCGCGTGCTGGGGTTCTGGAAGAGAAGGACCAGCGCCACCACCAGGAGGAAGATGATCACCCAGAGGGCGAAGTTCCTGAAATTCGGATTCATTTCGGACTCGTTCTAGCGATGACGTTCGCGGCAGGGTCGAAGGTGCGGCTCCGCCCGAAGGGCACGCTGCTCAGGGGCAATGTAAGCGGTCGCTCCAGCCTTGCCAAGGGAAGTGCGATCTCGCCGCAGCATCGCCCGTCATAGGCAGCCACCGCCTCCAAATGATGGCGGACCGCGTGGCTTTTCGGGAGCCACCGCAAGCGTCAGGACCCCGTCAAAGGAGATCAGCATCCCGTGAAGGGTCTGCCGGAACGGGCGCGCCTCGGCCCAGGCTTGCCGCAGCGCCCTTCCCAAGGCCTCGATCCGCTCGAGGCGCGGGCCGCGACGCACCTTCCGGCCTGGCCGCGGGACCTCCGACAGAAGGCTATCGAGCGCGCGATAAAGAACGGCCGCAGGCTCCGCCATCAGTCGCGCCATGCGGAAGGCCGCCGGATCCAGCGGGTCCATGCGGGCCTCGAGGAGGGCTCGCCGGCTCGCCAGCGCGATGACCTCGTCGGCTTCCGCCAGTCTTCGAGCCAACACGCCGAAACGCCGGGCATCGAGCCCTTCGGCGGCCAGAGTCGGCAGGAGGGTCCGCCACCGCGTCCGTGCGAAGCGAGGGTCCTGGTTGCTCGGGTCATCGACGTAAGCCCAACCGTTCGAGCGGCAGGCCGCGACGAGTCGGGCTTTGGCCACGCCGAGGAAGGGCCGGACGTGGTGGAGGCCGTCTCGCAGCGCGAGGCGCCTCATCCCGGCCAATCCGGCCGGGCCGGAGCCCCGTGCCATCCGGAACAGAAGCGTCTCGGCCTGATCGTCGAGCGTATGGGCGGTCGCCAGATACGACGCGCCGAGTCCGCGGGCGGCCTCCACCAGGAGGGCGTAGCGATGACGCCGCGCTTCTTCCTGAAGGCGCGACCTCGGCTTCTCGCCCTCCCAGGTGAGAACAACAGCGTCGAGGCCGAGCTTGGCCGCCTGAGCCACGACATGCTCGGCTTCGATCCGCGATCCGGAGCGAAGGCCGTGATCGACCGTCGCGACGGCAAGCCGGGGAAATGGCGTGCCGCAAGCGCGGGCCGCCACGCCGCAACGGGCGGCGAAGTGCATCAAAGCGATGGAGTCGGGGCCTCCCGAGACGGCCAGGAGCAGAGCGTCGGCATCGGCCTGAGGCCGAAAGAGAGCAGTCGCCTCTTCTTCCGTCAGCGGGTCGGCGTCTCGCGGCGCGACGTCAGCGGCCGAGAAGCCCGACATCGGCTCGGGCTACCCCGGATCAGCAGCGCGACCGCTTGAGCTCCCGCTCCACGCCGGCTCGCACGTCTGGCGACGCGGTCGGATATTTGCGGTCCACTTCCTGGTAGGTGGCGCAGGCTTGTTCCTTGGCGCCGAGTGCGTTCAAGGCGACACCGAGGCGAAGAAGGGCGTCGGGCGCACGGCTCGACTTCGTGTAGTCGGTCGAGAGTTTCAGAAATTGTTCCGCGGCCTCGCGATGCCGGCCGAGGCGGGCGTAGCTTTCGCCTAAGAAATAGGTCGCGTCGGGGATCATACGGTCTCGCGGATATTTCTGCACGAAGTCCTGCAGACCGGCCGCCGCAGCATCGAACTGTCCGCTTTTGTAGAGCGCGTAATCCGTTTCGTACTCGCCGCGCGTCCCGCCAGGCGTCAGGCTGGCGACGCCCGGCGCGGCCGACCCCACCGGGGCCGGGAGGCCGGGTGCCGGGACGGTGGTTTGGGGCATGGGAAGCGGTCCGGCATCGGGCGCCGGCTCTCGCGACGCCGTCGCGGTCCGCGGCGCGGGGTCTGCGGGAACGACCGCGTCGTCCGGTGCGGCATTTCTAGCGTCCGGGGCCGCGGCAGCCGCCAGCGCTCCATGGGTCAGGTCGAGCGGTGCGTGGAGGGCATCTCCGACAGCAGGCGCTACGGTGCGCACGGGCGGTGGCGTTACGGTGCCGGCTCCACCGATGCTGCTGCGGAGCGGAAGCGGCGCGCTCGGCGGCGTGGTCCCAAGCGGCTTCGGAGCACCGACGGCATTGGGATCGGTGGCGGGATCGAACGCGTCGCCGCGTTTCTGACGCGCCGGAGGCGGAGTGGCAGGGTCGCTGTCGGCCGACGATGTGGATGTGGCGTCCGGAGCCGCATCGGCGAGCGTTTCGGGAGTCGCATCGCCGAGATCGCCGCGCTTCTGCAGCGGAGGCTTGCCGCCGGGGGCGCGACTGAGGTCTTGGAAGCGGAAATCGACGTCCTGCTGCATCTTGCGAAGCGCATCCTCCAGACGCTTGTTCTGGAACTGCAATTGTTCGATCTGCCCCGTCATCGACCGGATCTTGTTTTCGAGCCGATCCACCCGCACCAGAAGCGCCGAGGCGCTGCTGGGATCGTCGGGCTGGTCGGGGTCGTTCTGGGCCAGGACGATCGGATCCCGCGGGGCCGCGACCGCCATGCCGGAGGCAGCCCCTTGCACGGTCAGAAGGGCAAAGCCCACCGCCAGCGCAAGACCGGCCATGGAACGTCGATGGTATGTCATAGTGGATCCTCGCGGCCCGGATCGCGGCAGCCGTGTGGGTGATGAAGACCCGGTGCTTATAGCGCGATCGCCCCTCACTGGGCAGGGGCTGCCCCGCTGATCGGCTGGGGAATGCTGCGGCTTCGGTCGCACCGGTGAGCCTCCTCCACCCGCCTTTCAGGCGGTTCCCGTCCTGCGCTCCGCAGGGAAGGATCAGCGCACAACGATGCCGCTGACCTTCCTCGGCCCGCAGAGGAGGGCACCCGCGCGTGCGACCGCTCGAGTCCGCTTAAGGCCGATCCTTAGAAGCTCATGATAGAGTTGCGCCGAGCTGGCCGGCCGCAACCCCACGATCGGATCAGCCGATCAGGACTCGCCGCCCTTCAGCACCGTTACGGCGCGCCGGTTCTGCGACCAGCAGGAGATGTCGTTGCACACCGCGACAGGGCGCTCCTTGCCGTAGCTGATCGTCTTGATCCGGGTCGACGAAACGCCGCGCGCCACGAGGTACTGCTTGACCGCCTCGGCGCGCTGCGCACCGAGCGCGAAATTGTACTCGCGCGTGCCACGTTCGTCCGCGTTGCCCTCGATCGTGAAGGCATAATGCGGGTAGGAGGCGAGCCAGCGCGCCTGTTTGTCGAGGGTTGCCTGAGCGGTGCTGGAGAGATCCGTCTGGTCCGTGTCGAAGAAGACGCGGTCGCCGACATTCGTGGCGAAGTCCTGGATGCTGCCCGGTGTGGACGGCCCGCCAGCGCCGAAACGACCGGCGTTGGCCCCGAAGGCACCGACGGCTTCGGCCGGGTCCTTGGCGCATCCGGCGACCGCGATGGCCGCGCAGGCCACGGCAACAAGCCCGAGTCCGCGGACGGTATGGAGAAGCTGCATGCCAAAAATCCTCGTGCAAAATCCGACCGGCTCATCCTCGCGTCCCTGCCGGCGTTGGTTAAACTAAGGTTCCATCAACCTTAGCGCCGGGTTTACACGTCGCGATCGACCAAGCTCAAACAGGGCTCATGGTTAAAGACGAGTTAATGGCCGCATTGCGGCGTCCTTGGTGCTTCTCCTCTGCTGTTGCCTTACCGTCACAATTCAAAGATGAAGAGGGGCAAGGGCGGCTGGCATCTCGCTGTCCTCGGCTGCTCTTGCCCGAATGCGGTTTTCCGCGTCGAAAAGGTAGTCCCGCGTCAGGGGTACGGCGTCGACGGACTTCGAAAGCTGCACCTGAAACACCATGAAGCCGAAATAGCGGAAGCTGATTTCGCTGCCGACGAGGTAGAACTCCCACATCCGCCGAAAGCGTTCGTCGTAAAGCCCCGACAGTTGATCCTGCCGTGCCGCGAACCGTTCGCGCCAGTGGCGCAACGTCTCGGCGTAGTGCAGCCGAAGGATTTCGAGATCGGTGATCCAGAGGGCATTGCGCTCGATCGACGGCATGACCTCGGAGAGAGCCGGCACATAGCCGCCGGGAAAGATGTACTTGAGGATCCAGGCACTCGTGGGAGCCGGGCCGTACATCTTGCCGATCGAATGGACGAGGGCGACCCCCGATGGCGTCAGCAAGCGCTTGATGGCGGCGAAGTAGGTGTCGTACTGCGGCATCCCGACGTGCTCGAACATGCCGATCGAGACGATGCGGTCGAACTGGCCTTCCAGATTGCGGTAATCGATCAGCTCGAAGCGGACGCGATTGTCGAGCCCTTCGTCCTTGGCCCGGCGCCGCGCCACCGCGAGCTGTTCTTCCGACAGTGTGATGCCCAGCACTTCGACGGCTTCCGTCCGGGCCAGCGTGAGCGCGAGGCCGCCCCATCCACAGCCGATATCGAGGACCCGCTGCCCAGGCTGCAGCGCCAGCTTCGCCGCGATGTGCTGCTTTTTCGAAACCTGGGCTGCGTCGATGGTGTCGTCCGGATCCCGGAAATAGGCACAGGAATACTGCAGATCGTCGTCGAGGAACAAGCGGTAGAGGTCACCGGAAAGGTCGTAATGGTGGGCGACGTTCTTGCGGGCCGAATCGGGACCATTGCGATAGGCGAGAATGCTGCTCGCCTTGGTGGCGAGACGCCCGAGGAGAGGATTGGGGTCAGCCGCGAGCAGATGGATGTTGTAGCCGATGAGCTCCATCAGGTCCCACAAGGACCCTTGCTCGATGACGAGGTCGCCGTCGACATAGGCCTCCCCGAAATAAAGGTCGGGGTTGGTCGCCACCTTCAAGGCAGCCGCGGCAGACTTGATGCGGATCCTGACATCGAGGAGCGCCGCGTGATGCCTTGGATCCAACTGCCCCGACACGACGGTCCCTAGCGGAGTCACGACCGTGAGGCGGCCATGGCGGACGATACGATCCAGCAAGGATTTGAGCATGATCAACTCTGGGAAAGCCACCCTCCGAGGGTGAGCGGCCGTGCCAGATGTTCGAGTGCCACCAACGCGTTTCGCTTCCCGAAGAGCAAGGTTACGAACGTCAGTGTCGCCTCTCCGGAGCGAAGGTCAATAGTGGATTTTGCAAGCCTGCGCCGTGACTTATGCGCGGACCTCGCCGGCCCTCAGCCGAGCAGCGGTCCCCATGCCGGGTCGGAGGCACCGGCCGGCGTCGGTACGGCGAACTCGCCGCGCCCGAAGAGGTCGGTCATGAAGATGCGCGAGCCAGCGCCGTTGCCGGGGTCGCGGAAGAACATGAGATAGAGGCCGTTCGGAGCCCAGGTGGGGCCTTCGTTGTGAAAGCCCTCGGTCAGGATCTTCTCTCCCGACCCGTCCGGTTTCATGATGCCGATGCCGAACTGGCCACCCTTCTGTTTCGTAAACGCGATGTAGTCGCCCCGCGGCGACCAGACCGGTGTCGAGTACCGCCCGTCCCCGAACGAGATCCGGTTGGCGGTGCCGCCACCCGCGCCCATCACGTAGATCTGCTGGCTGCCGCCCCGATCCGATTCGAAGGTGATCTGGCTGCCGTCAGGGGAGTAGCACGGCGACGTGTCGATGGAGCCGTCATCCGTGAGCCGGGTGGCGTTGCGGCTCGCGATATTCATCACGTAGAGGTTCGAATTGGAGCCCTTCGACAGCGACATGATCACCTTGGCGCCGTCGGGCGAGAAGCGCGGCGAAAACGTCATCCCGGGAAAGTTGCCGACGTTCTGGCGCTGACCGGTCTCGATGTCGAGGACCAGCACCTGGGGATCGGCATCGCCGAACGCCATGTAGGCGACCTGCTGGGCGGTGGGCGAGAAACGCGGCGTCACCACCAAGTTGTCGCCCCGGGTCAGATATTTCACGTTGCCGCCGTCCTGATCCATGATGGCGAGGCGCTTGCGGCGGTTCTCGGCCGAACCGCTCTCGTCGACGAAGACGACGCGTGAGTCGAAGAAACCTTTCTCGCCCGTGATCCGGGTGAAGACGGCGTCCGACACGATGTGGGCGACGCGATGCGAGTTGGACAGTTCGGTGGCGTAGTGCTGACCCGCCACCTGCTCGCCAGAGGCGGCCTCGAACAGGCGGAAATCGGTATTGAAGCGGCCGCCGCCGCGGTCGACGCGGCCCGTCACCACGAATTGAGCGCCGGCGGCCTTGAAGCTTTCGAGCGCGGGTGACTCGGGGTCGACCGCGGCCTGCGGGCCGTCGAGAGGCTTCAGATACACGGAACGCTTGAAGTTGTTGGTGATGATCGACGTGACCTTGGCGGCGTCGCTGGCCTCCCCCGCGAAGGGCGTCACGGCCACCGTGACCGGGTTGAAGCTCCCGCCCGGCCTGATGTCGAGATAGCGGTCCTCGGCACGGGCCGGCAGGGCAGGGGCAAGGCCGCCAAGGGCGGTGAACACGGAGGTCGCCAGCAGCGTACGGCGATTGAGGCGGATCATCGGCTTCCTCGGTGGGCTTCGGGGTTTACGCACATGAGCAGAGGTGTCGGCCGCATCAGCCGGCCATTTCGGCCGGATCGAACCTGAGCACGCGGCCGCGCCACTGGTCGTAGAAAGGCGCGAACTGCGCCGGAATATGCAGCGGGTTGCACTGCCGCACGGCCCGCAACGCACTATCCGCAAGGCTGCGGAGCGCCGGGTCGCTCGGCTTGTTGATCAGGACAGGTTCGCCGGCGAGCGACCCGTCTTCGGAGTAGGCCACCTTGATCTGCGGGATATATTTGCCGTGGTCGAGCCCGAGATAGCTCCAGCACTGCTTGTACTGATCCTGCATGAGACCGTCCAAGGCATCCCACATGGTGGGCGACATCTTGCTTGCCGTCCCGCTCGCGGCACCGGCCGACGCGGTCTTGCTGAGTTGCCGGCCGGTCGACGCCGGCGCCGCCGCCGGCTCGCTGTTGAGCAGATGCGAGATGTCGGTCGGGTCGAAGGCACGCTGTTCGGTCTGCGGCGGCTCCTCGCGCGCGACCTGCTGGGGCGGTGCCGGCTTGGGATGCGTCACGACCTTGTGGACCGGGCGAACCTCCGGCTGCTGGTCGAGAAGCTTCGCCAGCGGATCGGGCTGCGGCTTCTCGGCCGGATGCGGCTTCGGCACGGGTTTCACCTCGGGCGGCTTCGGAGGAGGCTTCACCTCGACCTTCTTCGGCAGTTCCGGCGGCTTCGGCGGTGGCTTCACCTCGGGCGGCTTCGGTGGCTCGGGACGGGGCGGCGGCACGGGTGCCGGACGAATGACCTCGGCGTCCGGGTCGCGCACCGCCTCGATCCTGGCCCCGGGAAAGGCGTCCAGGATGGCGCGCACCAGCGGGTGGTCGGCGGCGCTGGCGTGGCGCGCCTGGTCGGCGGCGCTCCCCTGCTCGGCCAAGGTAGGCG
>CAXUOD010000138.1:0-14231 GCA_964252585.1 uncultured Lichenihabitans sp.
CGAGGTTCTCGGCCACCGTCATGGTGTCGTAGATGACGGGGAACTGGAACACCTGCGCGATGTTGCGCTGCTCGGTCGGCAGTCGGGTAACGTCGCGCTCGTCGAACAGCAGGCGGCCCTCGGACGGGATCACGAGGCCCGAGATGACGTTGAGCAGGGTGGTCTTGCCGCATCCGGAGGGGCCCAGCAGCGCATAGGCCTTGCCGGCTTCCCAGACGTGGTGCAGCGGCTTCAGGGCGTAGCCACTCTCGTCCTTCGGCTTGCCGCCGCCGTAAGCGTGGCCGATGCCGTCGAGGGTGATGCGGGCCATGGCGTCGCTCCCTCAGGCCGTCGCGGCCCGGCTGATGCCGGGCATGCGGAGAGCGGGCTGGATCCGCTCGCCGGAGGTCGAAAACACGAAGGCGTGCCGAAGATCGAGCTGGACGTCGATGGGCCGGCCCGGCTCCCAATCGTGGATCCCCTCGACGAGACACACCCAGGTGCCGAGGCCGGTGTCGACGTGCACGAAACTCTCCGATCCGTTGAGTTCGGTCACCGCCACCACGCCCGGAAACGTCGGGAGCCCATGTTCGGAGCCGCCGACCGAGACCGCGTCGGAGCGGAAGCCGATCCGGTAGGCGCCGTCGGGCAGGCCCGGCAGCATGCTCTCCGCCGCGAGGCGGCGACCGTTGCCCAGGACCACCGAGGTGCCGGCCTTCTCGGCCGCGAGTTCGTTCAGCGGCGGATCCGAAAACACCCGCGCGGCATCGAGGTTGGCGGGTTGCCGGTAGAGGTCGGCCGTCGGGCCGACCTGCGTGACGCGGCCCTGCGAGAGCGTCGCGGTCCGCCCGCGCAACAGCAGCGCCTCGCTGGGCTCCGTGGTCGCATAGACCAGAATGGCGCCGGTCTCGGCAAAGATGCGGGGCAGCTCCTCGCGCAGTTCCTCGCGCAGCTTGTAGTCGAGGTTGGCCAGCGGCTCGTCGAGCAGCACGAGCCGGGCCTGTTTGACGAGGGCGCGGGCGATGGCGGTTCGTTGCTGCTGCCCACCCGAGAGCTGCGACGGCGTGCGGCCCAGCATAGGCTCCAGGCGAAGCAGTTTCGCGGCCCGGGAAACGCGCGCCTCGACCTCGGCCTTCGCGAGGCCCTCCACACGGAGCGGCGAGGCGATGTTCTCGTAGACCGAAAGGGTCGGGTAGTTGACGAATTGCTGGTACACCATCGCGACCGACCGCTTGCGGACCGCGAGACCCGTCACGTCCTGCCCCGCCTCGACGAGCCGTCCCGTCGTGGGCCGGTCGAGCCCCGCCATCAGTCGCATGAGCGTCGTCTTGCCCGACAGGGTGGGGCCGAGCAGCACGTTCATCGTGCCCGGCTCGAGGCTCATCGACACCTCGTGGATGTAGACCTCTTCGCCGACCTTGTAGCTGATCTTGTCGAGGACGAAGCTCACGCCTGCAACCCCCGCGGTGCGGGTCGCACTCGGGCGGTCGGGCCTTCTACCGACCGCTGCGTCGCGCCAGACCCGCGCATCATTCACTGCCCCCCTCGAGCGGCGCTCTGAGGGCGCCTGCGGATATTCTATCGCCGAACGTATGTCGAAAGCTAGCGCTGCCGCAAGCGAATAAAACGAGCATCCTAACGAAAGACGGCGCTCAGCCCAGATCGTCGAGATCGGTCTCGACGGGTCCGCCCGCCTCGATCACCTCGACGGCATGGCTGCGGCAGAGGTCCGCGATGGCGGTCGACGGGAGGCGGTCCGTCACCAGGATGTCGACCTCGCGAAGGTGGGCCACCTGGACCGGCGCCGAGCGTGCGAACTTGCTGCTGTCCGTCACGAGTACGACCCGGCGCGCATGCTCGATGATGGCCCGGGAGGCCTGGACCTCGCGGATATCGAAATCGAGCAGCGTTCCGTCGGCATCGATGGCCGATGTCCCGATGATGGCGAGGTCCACGCGAAACTGTCCGATGAGGCTGACCGCGTGGGACCCGACGATGCCGCCGTCGCTCTGCCGCACCGTGCCGCCGAGCAGGAACACCTCGATGGCGGTGTTGCGGTAGAGTTCGGTCGCGACGTGCAGGTTGTTGGTGATCACGAGCAGGCCGGAATGGCCGCCAAGGGCGCGCGCCACCTCTTCGGTGGTGGTGCCGATGTTGATGAAGACCGACGAGTGGTCTGGGACCACCCTGGCCGCGGCTTCGCCGATCAGCTTCTTGTGGGGACCGGCCAGCATCTTGCGGGCATCGTAGGCGAGGTTGACAACGCCGGACGACACCATGGCGCCGCCATGCACCCTCACCACCATCTGGGCGTCGCTGAGGTCGTTGAGGTCCCGCCGGATGGTCTGGGGCGTGACGGTGAAGTGCGTCGCGAGGTCTTCGACCGTGACGCGACCCTTCTCGCGCAGCCAGTCGACGATCTCCATCTGCCGACGCGACGGCGTCTTGCCCAGGGTGAGGCTCATGGGTTCAGCATGCGGTTCACAGGCTCAGATTGAAGGCGATCGAAATGCGGATTCCGGTGCCGCGGTAAGGGCGGACCTGATGCATCAGCCAGGACGGGAACAGGAACAGCAGGCCGGGTTTCGGCCGAATGATCTCGGCGCCGCCCACGGACGCCCCGTCGTCCCCGGCGAACTTGAGCGCCGGCGCATACATGGCGGGCGCCGGGCCGCGCGGATCCAGCATCTCGAACTCGCCCCCGAGGGTGTGGTCGGTCGAGCAGCCGCCATCGTCGACGTAATAGGTCCCCGACCAGAAAGCGCCGGCGTGGTAATGCGCCACGTTCGCGTGGCCGGCCGTATTGACGTTCGCCCAGGCCTTGATCTTCCAGGCGGGCCGGATCGACTGCCCCTGCCGGTCGGCCGTGAGCTGTCCGGCCATGCCGGTCGCGAGATCGAGGATCTTGCGCACGTCCGGGCCACCCCAATCGAGGATGTCGCGGTCCGAGTGCCAGCCGCCGGCGTTGGAAGCCTGCACCGAGGGGTTCTGCTCCCGCCGCTCGAGGATCAGGGCCTTGAGGATGCCGTTGATCGACTCGGCGCCCGGCACTTCGAGCGCCGCGACAGGCGTCGCGAACAGGCCCCGAACCGCCAGATTGAGGCGTGTCGTCATTGGTTTTCCTCCCATTGCCGCGCATCGTCGCACAAGCCTAGCGCAGTCCCGCTGCGGCGTACCGTCCGCCGTCTCGCGATCATGTCAGGCGCTGCAGCGACTTTCGGTTCAATGTTCGAGATGCTCACTTGCCGGCGCAGATTTTTCGATTAATCTCACGCCCCAACGAGACCGTCCAGTGCCGCCGGCGTTTGCCGTGGCTCTGGCTCGCAATCGAGAGAACGTCCGCTTGGCCGAGGTGACTTGTCCGTCTCCGATGGCGGTCGGAATGGCTCAATGGTCGGGGGGAGACATTTTGGACACCACCTATGACCTCGCCATCATTGGCGGCGGCGTCAACGGCTGCGGCATCGCGCGGGATGCGGCGGGACGCGGCCTGAGCGTCTTCCTGTGTGAGCAGAACGATCTTGCGAGCGGCACGTCGTCCGCCGCCACCAAGCTGATCCACGGCGGCCTGCGTTACCTGGAGCACCGCGAGTTTCGACTTGTGCGGGAAGCGCTGATGGAACGCGAGGTGCTGTGGGGCATCGCACCTCACATCGTTTGGCCTTTGCGCTTCGTTCTGCCGTATCACAAGGGCCTGCGCCCGGCATGGCTCTTGCGCTTGGGCCTGTTCATCTACGACCATCTCGGCGGCCGGAAGCGTTTGCCGGCGACACGGACGCTCGATCTCACGCGCGACGTCGCCGGCCAGCCCCTGAAGCCCGGGCACTATACCAAGGGTTTCGAATATTCGGACTGCTGGGTCGAAGATGCCCGCATGGTGGTGCTCAACGCCCGGGACGCGGCCGACCGCGGCGCCACCGTGCTGACCCGCACGAGAGCCGTATCGGCCGAGCGCCGGGCCGACCATTGGGCGATCGACGTTCAGGGCGGCGACGGGGGCGAGCCGAGGCGCATTCGGGCCAAGGTGGTGGTCAACGCGGCCGGCCCCTGGGTCGGGCAGGTCCTCAACGGGGCGCTGCGGATCAACGCCGCAGCCAAGGTTCGGCTCGTGCAGGGCTCGCACATCGTGGTCAAGCGCCTTTATGACCACGACCGGTGCTACATCTTCCAGAATGCCGACGGCCGCATCATCTTCGCGATCCCCTACGAGGGGGATTTCACCCTGATCGGCACCACGGATCGCGACTACGACGGAGACCCAGGGAAGGTCGAGGCGTCGGCCGAGGAGATCGATTACCTCTGCGAAGCCGCGAGCGACTACTTCGCCAAGCCGGTGACCCGGGCCGACATCGTCTGGGTCTACTCCGGCGTTCGGCCGCTCTACGACGAAGGTCACAAGGAAGGGCGGGCTCAGGCCGCCACGCGCGACTACGTCCTGTCGCTCGACGCCGAAGCCGGTGCTCCGTTGCTCTCGGTGTTCGGCGGCAAGCTCACCACCTACCGCCGCCTGGCCGAGCATGCGCTCGAACTGCTGGCACCACACCTGCCCCGATCCGAAAGCAACAAGGGTTGGACCGGCCGCACGCCGCTGCCGGGCGGCGATTTCCCCGTCGACGGCTTCGAGGCGCTCGTTTCCGAGATCCAAGGGTCGGCGCCCTTCCTGCCGCACACTCACGCGCGGCGCCTCGTCCGCGCCTATGGCACGCGGGCGAGGTCGATCGTGGCGGGTGCGACCTCCGAGGCCTCCCTCGGACAGGCATTCGGCGCCACCCTGACGGCTGCGGAGGTCGATCACCTCGTCGCCACCGAATGGGCCCGGACGACGGACGACATCTTGTGGCGTCGCTCGAAACTCGGGCTGCGGGTCGACGCCGATCAGGTCGCCGACCTCGAAGCCTATCTGGCCCGCGCGAGCGGCCCGTCGGCGGACGGGCCGCGGGCCCTCGACGAAGACGCGCCGGTCCTCGCGGCACGCGCGGTCTGATACCAAAGACATAGGCGACCTTCCGGAGCCTTCCCACGACGCGACCGCGTTCCGCGGTCGGCTCGGAACGACGAGCGTGGCTGTTCCCAACGATCCCCATGCTCAGCCGCCCGAAGGCTCTGTCGAAGCCCGAAGGGCGTCGGCCTCGGCCAGATCGCCTCACCCGTGCGGAGGTAGCTTGTTCAGCTCGATCAAGGTCTTCTTCAGCCCGGGCGTGACCGCCTTCGAGGCCGAGACGGCTACGAAATCATCGTCCCCGTAAGGACGGTCCGGCGAGTAACGAGCGCCCGAGAAGACCCGCATGCCGTTCTTGGTCATGACGGCATCGCCGGTTCGCAGCGTCGGATCCTCGTAGATCGACACCGGGCCGGTCTTGCCGGGCACGTTCGCGTGGGCCAGGGAGGCCCGTGCCGCGCGCTTTTTGCGGAAGGGCCGGACCGTCAGCGGACGCTCCGGTTCGGCCGACGGGGGAGCCTCCGCGGGCGCCGGGGCCGCGCCTCCGCCGCCGAGCGACGACAAGAACCCGAAGAACCCGCCATCGGCGGCCTGCGCGGGCGCTGCCGCGAGCAAAGCGGGCAGCACCGCCACAACGCTCCAACGTCCGATCCGAGATCGTCGCACAAGGCCTCGCATGTCGTCCTCGCCTGATCCGAACGGTGTCGCTCCCGCGGCCCGAGGGATCGCGCCAGCCCGGGCGGCGTTCGGGACGAAAGCATGAACACCGATTCGGCATCGAATCTTTCGCAGCCGGTCTTGTGCGGCGCAAGGGCCGGGCTCCAACAATGCCGGCGCGAGGCCGACCGAGCCGAACCCTGTGGCGTCGCGATCACGCTTGCGGGTCGCCGGACGCGGAACCAGCGAGCAGTCCCGTGGTTCGTGAAGCAGCCGACGATCAGGACGCTTCCGCCATGCGCCAAGCCCTCCACCGCTTCACCCAGGCCACCAGCCGGAAGGGCCTCGTCGACATCACGTCACCCGTGGCCGCCTGGGTCGCGGGCCAGGCCATCGGAACGGGGCTCCTGACGGTCTTCTGCCGCCATACGTCGGCGTCGCTGCTGATCCAGGAGAATGCGGATCCCACGGTCAGGACCGACATGGAACGCTTTTTCGAGCGGATCGCACCCGAGGGCGGCACCTATGTGCATGATCTCGAAGGGCCGGACGACATGCCGGCCCATCTGCGCACCGCGCTCACGCAGACGAGCATCGCGATCCCGGTTGGCGGGGGCGCCATGCTGCTCGGAACGTGGCAGGGTCTCTACCTCTTCGAGCACCGCTCGCGCCCGCACCGGAGGGAAGTCGTTCTGCACCTGATCGGCGAGCCCTGAAGCCCGGCCGAGGGACGCCCGGGCTGCCAGCGGCGTGGCCAGTTGCGATCTGGGTCCCTTCAAGCCGGCGCGACCACGCTTGTCGCGATCACCCCCGCCGAGGTGTGGCGGCCGGCGAGATGCAGCCGATTCCCGGGTCCCATGTCTTGGCACACGGGCGTAGCCCGGCCATGACGACAGGTGAACCTGCCATTTCACCAGGACGAGGGGGCCTGCTGGCCCGCGCGAACCGGATTGACAGGACACGGGACTTGGCTTCGTTATGTATAGGCAAATAGCACGGGGTTCATCCTGCGGCCCCCGGACGGGTGGAGCTGACGATGACGAAGGTGTTCCTGAAGGCGTTCCTGGGGCTCGTCCTTGCGTTCGGCGCGACCGGCGCCGCGCATGCCGAAGACGCCCTGGCGCGGGTCAAGGCGTCCGGATCCCTCAAGGTCGGCACCGAGACGGCTTTCGCGCCCTTCGACTTCATCGATGCAGGCCAGCATGTCGGGCTCAACGTCGACCTCTTCCAGGAGGTCGGACAGGAGATGGGCGTCAAGATCGATTGGGTGGCGCTGCCTTGGGAAGGCGTGTTGCCGGGTCTCGAAGCCGGCAAGTTCGACATGGTGGCCGGGCCCGCCACCATCACCAAGGCCCGGATGGAACGCTATCGTTTCCTGCCGCCGATCGGGGAAGCCACCGACGCTTTGATGAAGCGCAAGGGCGATACGTCGGTCATGAAGCCGGCCGATATCGCGGGCAAGACGGTCGGGGCCGGCAAGGCCTCGTCGCAGCTGGCACAGCTTCAGGATTACGCAAAGACGCTGCCCTCCAAGGTGACGGTCCGCGAATATGTCGGCAACAACGAGGCTTATGCGGACCTCGCGGCCGGCCGCCTCGCCGCCGTCGCCAACAGCCTGACCAATATCGCCTTCGTGGCCAAGCAGCGTTCCGACACGTTCGAGGTCGTGGACCCGCCGTTCGGACCGAAATCCTATTTCGGCTACATCATCCCCAAGGACGCCGACCATGCCGCCCTGGCCGATGCCGTGCAGGCCGCAATGCTCAAGATCAAGGCCGACGGCCGCCTCGCGGCGTTGCAGACGAAGTGGTTCGGCGCAGCCTTCGAAACGCCCGACGCGGTGAAAGCGCCGGCGCTCTGACCGTTTGCCTGACCCCGCATCGCGACCCGGATAGCGCGAGCCGTGTCTCCGACGCTGTTCCGGCTCCTCGTCCAGGCCTCCGGCTTCACCGTCCTGATCAGCGCCGTGTCGATCGCGATCGGTCTCGCGCTCGCCATGGTGGTGTCGGCCGGCATGCTGTCGCGGCGCCGAAGCCTCGCGGTGCCGGCCAGACTCTTCGTGAGCTTCTTTCGCGGTGTCCCGCTGCTGGTGCAGCTGCTCCTGATCTATAACCTCCTGCCGGCCTTTGGGCTCAACGTGCCGGGGGTCGTTGCGGCCGTGATCGGCCTGTCGCTCTGCACGGCCGCCTACCAGGCCGAGAGCCTGCGCGGCGGCTTCACCGGCGTGCCGCCGGGCCTGCTCGAGGCCGCCGACATGGTGGGTCTCGGCCCGGCGCAGCAGTTCTGGCGGATCCGCGCGCCGATCGCGTTCCGGCTGACGCTGCCGGCGCTCGTCAGCGAGGCCATCATGATCCTCAAGGCGTCGTCGCTGGTCTCCGTCGTCGGCGTGGTCGAACTGACCCGCATGGCGCAGGACCTCGCGTCGAGTACCTACAGGCCTCTTCCCATGTTCGCGACCGCCGGACTTCTCTACCTCGTCATCAATCTCGGCATCGCGGGGCTCGGGGCCATGCTGGAACGCCGGACCCGGTGGGGCAGGGCATGACGCTCGACTTCGCTCTGATCGCGCAGAACCTCCCCGACGTGATCGATGCCGCCGGCGTCACGGCCCTGGTCTGGACTGCGAGCGCCGCGGGCGGGCTCGTGCTGGGATTCGCCGTGGCGCTCGCGCGTCGCCACGGGCCGCGATGGCTGGGGCTTGGGCTTGTCTTCCCCGTCGAAATATTGCGGGGCACGCCCTTCCTGATCCAACTCTTCCTGCTCTATTTCGGCGGCCCCTTCATCGGCCTGTCGCTCGACCCGGTGCCGGCCGGTCTCCTCGGTCTCACGGTCTATGGGGCCGCCTATTACAGCGAGATCTTCCGGGCGGGTTTCGAGGCCGTACCCGTGGGCCATCTCGAGGCGGCCGATTGCGTCGGGCTGACCCGCGGCCAGACGGTCCGCCGCATCATCGTCCCCGAGATGGTCGTGCTGGTGCTGCCGGCTCTCGTCAACATGACGGTCGTCCTGCTCAAGGAGACAGCCGTGCTGTCGATCATCACGGTGCCGGAACTCACCATGGTGGTCAGCGCGATCGGATCGCAGTTCTACGCCTTCGTCGAATCGCTGTTCCTCCTGGCCCTGTTCTACTGGGGCCTCGTCGAGGCCTGCGGTTGGCTCGGCCGCACCGCCGAGGCCCGGCTGGCCCGCCGTATCCCGGCACACGCATGAGCCCCGCTGCGCTCTCCGTGACGGGCCTCGTCAAGCGGTTCGGCGGGGCCGAAGTCCTGCGGGGCGTCGATCTCGAGATCCCGGCCGGCAAGGTGTCGTGCCTGATCGGGCCTTCGGGGTCGGGCAAGAGCACGCTCCTGCGCTGCATGGCGTTCCTCGAGGAGGCGAGCGCAGGCACGATCCTGGTCAACGGAGACCCGCTCGGCTTCGCGGCCGGGCCGGATGGGCGGCCCGTGCGGCTTCCCGCGGCTCGCATCCGGGCCGTCCGCTCGCGCATCGGGATGGTGTTCCAGCAGTTCAACCTGTGGCCCCATATGACGGCGCTCGGCAACGTGGCCGAGGCCCTGCGCACGGTGCGCCGCCTCGGCCGGCGCGAGGCCGAGGAGCGGGCCATGGCGCAGCTCGAGAAAGTCGGGCTGGAGGCGCGGGCCGGGCACTACCCCTCGCAGCTCTCGGGCGGCCAACAGCAGCGCGTCGCCATCGCGCGTGCCCTGGCGCTGGAACCGGAGATCATGCTGTTCGACGAGCCGACGTCGTCGCTCGACCCCGAACTCACCGGCGAAGTGCTGAAGGTCATGCGGGCGCTCGCGGCCGACGGCATGACCATGGTGGTGGTGTCGCACGAGATCGGCTTCGCGGCCTCGGTGGGCGAGCAGATCGCCTTCCTGGACCACGGGCAGATCCTGCTCCGGGGCACCCCGCAGGCCGTGTTCGGCAGACCGCGCCACCCGCGGATCGACCAGTTCCTCGACACCTATCTCGATCGGGGCGCCGCGATGCTGATCGAGAGAGCATGACGATGGGGAGCGCGTCGCCAGAGTGGGACGGTCGCAGGGAGTGCGCGGGGTGAAGGTCGGATGGAAGCGGTAGGTTCCGGGGGATCGACGGCGGCGGCACCCGGCAAGGCCGGGGTCGTTTCGCTCCACCAGCGCATCCTGTCGGACATCGAGGCGCGCATCCTCTCGGGCGAATGGCCGCCGGGGCATCGCATCCCCTTCGAACACGAGCTGACGAGCCAGTACGATTGTTCGCGGATGACCGTGAACAAGGTCATGACGCAGCTCGCCAAGGCCGGCCTGATCGAGCGCCGCCGGCGAGCCGGCAGCTTCGTGACGCGCCCGCATTCCCAATCCGCCGTCCTGGCCATCCAGACCCCCAAGGCCGAGGTGCAGGCGCTGGGCCTGCCGTATCGCCACGAGGTCGTGCGGAGCAGCAGACGCAAGAGCACGCCCGCGGATCGCCACAGGCTGGGCCTCGCGGCGCCCGGCCCCGTGCTGGCACTCGTGTGCCGTCACTTCGCCGGCCCGCGGCCCTTCTGCTACGAGGAGCGGGTCATCAATCTCGCGGCCGTGCCCGAAGCCGACGGGGTCGATTTCACCGTCGTGGCTCCGGGAACGTGGCTCGTCGAACGGGTGCCCTGGTCGGCCGCCGAGAACAGGATCAAGGCGATCGGGGCCGCTGCGGCCGAGGCCGAAGCGCTTCAGGTCTCGGTCGGAACGCCGTGCCTCGTGGTCGAGCGGCAGACCTGGAGTCTGGACAGGCCCGTCACCGCGGTGCGCCTGATCTACCCCGGCAGCGATTACGAACTCGTGGCGCGCTTCGCTCCGCAGGGATGAGGGCGAGCGGCTAACGAAGCTTTCGTGCCGGGGGGCACCATGCACGAGCCAAGGTCGGGTTCCGCAGCGCGCCGCAGCGGCGAACGTCCGCGAGCAGATCCCCCGGGCGCCTTTGCTCGGCCTGAACGCTACCCGGCCGCTCTCTTCGCGGCCACGAGCGTGTTCTCCATCAGCATGGCGATCGTCATGGGGCCGACTCCGCCGGGAACGGGCGTCACGGCCGAGGCCTGCGCGGCGGCGCCCGCGAAATCGACGTCGCCGACGAGCCGCGTCTTGCCCTCGCCCTTGTCGGGATCCGCCACGCGGTTGATCCCGACGTCGATCACGACGGCACCGCGTTTGATCCAGTCGCGCTCGACCATTTCGGGCCGGCCGACGGCCGCCACGAGGATGTCGGCGCTGCGGCAGAGCGCCGGCAGGTCCGCCGTGCGGGAATGCGCCACCGTCACGGTGCAGTCGGCCGCGAGCAGGAGGCTCGCGATGGGCTTGCCGACGAGGTTCGAGCGGCCCAGCACCACGGCCGTCTTGCCGGAGAGCTGCGGAACGATCGAGCGGATCAGCACCATGCATCCCGCGGGCGTGCAGGGCACGAAGGCCCGGTCGAAATCGCCGAGCGCCACCCGGCCGGCATTGACCTCGTTCAGCCCGTCGACGTCCTTTTCGGGTGCGATGGTGCGGATGATCGGTAGAGGGTCGAGCGGCTTCGGCAGGGGCAGTTGCAGCAGGATGCCGTGAATGGAGGGATCGGCATTGAGCGCCGCGACGAGGGCTAGGAGATCGGCCTCGGAGGTGTCGGCGGGCAGCGCGTGCTTGACCGACTTGAACCCGCAAGCCTCGGCCATGCGACCCTTTGAGCCCACGTAAACCTGGCTCGCCGGATCTTCGCCGACGATCACCACGGCGAGGCCGGGCCTGATCCCGGTCCGGGCGACGAAAGCGGCCGCCCCCGCCTTCACGGTCTCGATCACGGCCGCGGCCGCGGCCTTTCCGTCGATGATGGTGGCTCGTGTCATGGCTCTCGGATCCCGTGCTGTCTGCGCCCGTCGTATCGCCGATCATGCCTGTCGAGGCAGCCTCGAACGTCGGCCTGCCGCACCGCAGGCGAGCTAATTCAACTATCGATCGGTATTTAGGCGGCTTCTTACGACTCGATACACTTGTGGACTGTAGTCCTCTGCCGGGATCGACGGTGCGGATCATCGGGTCGGGGCTCGGTCCAGCCGATCATCAGCCCCCGATCGTGCATATGCCAGGAGACTTGTCTTGCTGAAAGCCACACTTCCATCGACGAGACGTTCCTTTCTTCAGGCCTTCGGCTGCGGTTGCCTGGCCATCGCGGCCGCACGGACATGCAGCACGCCGGCGCTGGCGGGACATGGTCCGCATACGGAGATGACGGCCGAGGAGGCCTTGGCGGCGCTCCGGACGGGCAACGCGAAGTTCGTCGCGGACAAGCCGGTCGCGCTGGACATGGGCCAGCAGCGTCGCTCGGCGATCGCCAGGGCCCAGACACCCTTCGCGGTTGTGGTGGGCTGTTCCGACAGTCGGGTCTCGCCGGAACTCCTCTTCGACCGCGGCCTTGGGGACCTGTTCACCATCCGCGTGGCCGGCAACTCGATCGATCGCGATGAGCTGGGGTCGATCGAATACGGGGTTTCCGCCCTGGGATGCCCGCTCGTCGTCGTGCTCGGCCATGAACGCTGCGGCGCCGCCCTGGCCGCCATACAGGCGGTTCAGCAGGACACGCAATTCCCCGGCGCCATCGGCGAAATGGTGGCCCCGATCATGCCCGCGGTGTTGCGGGCCCAGAAGATGCAAGGCGACCTCACGGAGAATGTCGTGCGGGAGAACGTCCGCAGCGTGACGCGGCGCCTGCGGAGCGCCGACGACCTGATGGGCGATGCTATCAGGAAGGACGGCGTCAAGGTGGTCGGCGGCTACTACCGGCTGGACGACGGGAGCGTGGACTTCTTCGACGGTGTTTGAGACCGGGCCGCGAAGGTGTCGCGTCGGGGCGCCGCCGCGGCCCGCTCGCTTTCCGACCGCCGAGCTGCGGCACACCGCGCTCAGAACACCACGGTCTTGTGACCGTTCAGCAGCACGCGCCGCTCGAGGTGGAGCTTCACGCCGCGCGCCAGCACGCGGGCCTCGACGTCTCGACCCACCGCCACGTAATCGTCGGCCGAAAGCGCGTGGGTCACGCGCTCGGTCTCCTGTTCGATGATCGGGCCTTCGTCGAGGTCGGGCGTGACGTAATGCGCGGTGGCGCCGATCAGCTTCACGCCGCGCTCGTAGGCCTGGTGGTAGGGCTTGGCGCCCTTGAAGCTCGGCAGGAAGGAATGGTGGATGTTGATGACGTGGCCGGCCAGCGCCGAGGAGAACTCGTTCGACAACACCTGCATGTAGCGCGCCAGGATCACGAGGTCGGCCTCGGTCTCCTTGTAGAGCGCCATCACCTTGGCTTCCTGCTCGGCCTTCGCGTCGCGGTTCACGGGCCAGCAATGGAAGGCAATGCCATGCTGCTCGGCCGTGATGCGGCTGTCGTCGTGATTGGACACGATGCCGACGACTTCGGCCCTGAGCCAGCCGACCCGGATCTGGTAGAGCAGGTGCTGCAGGCAATGGTCGAAACGCGAGACCAGGACCAGGATGCGCGGCACCCGATCGCCGTCGGTCAGCGTGAACGCCATGCCGAATTGGTCGATCGCGCTCTTCAGCGCGCCCTGGATCACGCCCGGGCCGACCTCGGCGGGGGCCGTGAAGGCGATGCGCATGAAGAACCGATCGGTCGAGCGATCCCAGTACTGCGCGCTCTCGGCGATGTTGCCGCCGATGGCCGCGATGCTGGTCGTGACCCGGGCCACGATGCCGGGCCGGTCCGTGCAGGAGAGATTGAGGATATGCGTCCGGTCGGCCTTGGCCGCGGAGGGTAAGGCGGACGGGTTGGTTTGGGCCGCGGTCATGTATCCAGTCTTTCCAAGAAGCGCCCGAATTCCTCGTCGCTGATCCCGACCGTATGGTCCGGCCCCGGATAGGCGCCTGTCGCGACATCCTGCTTGAATTCGCCGAAGGCCGCGATCCGTTCTCGCTGCAATCGGTCATATTCCGTCGCGAAATCGCGGTACCGCTTGGAATGCCGGGGGTAGTGGCCGCGGTTCTGACCCAGGATGTCGTCGGCGAACAGATATTGCGCGTCGCAGCCCGTGCCGCCACCCATCGACAGGCAGATCATCCGGGTGCGCTTCGAGATCTCGGCCGCGACGCGGTCCGGCACCACCTCCATCTCGACCGCGAAGGCGCCGGCCTCCTCGAGGCGCTTCGTCGCCCGATAGACCATCAAGGCCTGCTCGGCCGTCTTGCCCACGGCCTTGAAGCCGCCCGTCCAGGTTCGCTTGCTTGGAACAAGCCCGACATGGCTCACGACCGGGATGCCTTCCTCGTACATCCGCCGCACGGTCTCGACGCTGGCGGCCGAATAGCAGGCCGCTACGCCCTGGTTCATGAAGGAGAAGCCGGCCCGAATATACTCGTCCGCCGTCGCGTGCATGCCGTAGGCAAGGCCGACGATGAAGAAGGAGTTCGGCGCCGCCTTGACGAGTTCCGGCGTCCATTCGAGCTCGTCGAACGAGATGAGGTCGATCCCGGCGGCTTCGGCGGCCGCGGCTTCGTCGGGGGTCCGCACCAGGACCTCGGTCAGTTGCCGTCGGCCCTTCAGCGCCAGAAGGTCGGCGACGGTCAGTGTTTTTCGAGCGGACATCGGCACGCCTTGTCGAGAGGACGGAGCCCGAGGCTGCGGGCGGGCAGGGGGCGGGGCCGTCAGGCCGCGAGAA
>CAXUOD010000139.1:0-14043 GCA_964252585.1 uncultured Lichenihabitans sp.
GGACTCGAACCCCCAACCAGACCGTTATGAGCGGCCGGCTCTAACCATTGAGCTACCGGCCCAGCCTCGCACACCGCGCCGTCCTCTGGGCGCCACGGTTCTGGGTTGGCCACCTATAACGCATCGCGAGACCCGCGCAACGCCACCTCGCGTGGTCACCTCACGCATCCCGGTCGACTCGGCCGCGGCCCTCTTCCACGCCCGGCGCAATCCGCCTAGATTGCCGGGGCGTTACGCATGACGACGGCCCGGGGGGTAGGGTGCAGGACGAAACCGTCGCCGACGCTGCCGTGCCGGTGGCCATCATCATGGGCAGCCAGTCCGATTGGGCCACCCTGCGCCACACCGCCGAAACGCTGGACGCGCTCGGCGTTCTGCATCGCGCCAGGATCGTGTCGGCACACCGCACGCCGGACCGGCTCGTCGCCTTCGCCAAGGGAGCCCGGGCCGCGGGCTATCGGGTGATCGTCGCGGGAGCGGGCGGCGCCGCGCATCTGCCCGGCATGACGGCCAGCATGACGACGCTGCCGGTCTTCGGCGTACCGATCGAGACGCAGGCCCTCGGCGGCCGCGACAGCCTCTACTCCATCGTTCAGATGCCGGCCGGCATCCCGGTCGGAACGCTGGCGATCGGCCGGGCCGGCGCCATCAACGCAGCTCTTCTCGCGGCCGCGGTGCTGGCCCTGGGCGACGAGGCCCTCGCGCAGCGGCTCGAGGCGTGGCGCGCCCGCCAGACCGAAGCCGTCGCGGCCGAGCCCCACAATGGCTGACCGCATCGCCCCCGGCGACACCATCGGCATCCTCGGCGGCGGCCAACTCGGGCGCATGATCGCGTCGGCCGCGGCTTCGCTGGGCTTGAAGACGCACGTCTACACGCCCGAACACGACAGCCCCGCTTCCGAGGTCGCGGGAAGCGTCACGGTGGCGGACTACCGCGACGAGGCGGCCCTGACCCGTTTCGCGGGCACCGTGGCGGTCGTCACCTACGAGTTCGAGAACGTGCCGGCCGAGACGGCCGCGGTGCTGGCCCGGCACGCGCCCGTGCGGCCCAACGAAAAGGCACTCGAGACCGCGCAGGACCGGCTGGTCGAAAAACAATTCCTGCGTGGGCTCGGGCTCGAAACCGCGCCCTTCGTCCCGGTGGACGATCCTGGCGCGCTGGCCCGGGCCGTGGCGCAGCTCGGCCGCCCCTCGATCCTGAAGACGCGCCGGCTCGGTTACGACGGCAAGGGTCAGGCGCTGGTGCGGGAAGGCTCCGACCTCGCGGTCGTGTTCCGCTCCCTCGGCCAGAAATCCATTCTCGAAGGCGTCGTGCCCTTCACCCGCGAGGTGTCGACCATCGTGGCCCGCGGCCTCGACGGCGCGTCGCGCGTCTACGACCTCTGCGAGAACCAGCACGTGGGCGGCATCCTCAACACGACGTCGCTGCCGGCGGCCGTCAGGCCCGAAACCGAACAGGCCGCCGCCGACCTCGCACGGCGCATCGCCGATGCGCTCGACTACGTCGGCGTCCTCACGGTCGAGATGTTCCTGGTGCCGGGGCGCGACGGCGGGGCCGAGCGGCTCGTCGTCAACGAGATCGCGCCCCGCGTCCACAATTCCGGCCATTGGACGCTCGGCGGTGCCGTGACGTCGCAGTTCGAGCAGCATGTCCGGGCCATCTGCGGCTGGCCGCTCGGCGAGACGCGGCGCTGGGGCGCGATCGAGATGCGCAACCTCATCGGCGACGACGTGCAGGCCTGGCGCAGCATCCTGTCCGAACCCGGCGCAAGCCTGCACCTCTACGGCAAGACCATTCCGAGGCCGGGCCGCAAGATGGGGCACGTGACGGTGGTGCGCCCGCGCGACCCGGCCTGACCCGCCTTCGAGCTTCCGGCCGAGCCGATCAGGCGCTCTGCCAGGACTCCTTGACGTTCATGCCGATCGTCGCGAAGGCTTCCTGCAGCGCCGCGAACTGCTTGTCGAGTTCGTGTCCCTCGCCGGTCCTGACGCGGTCCCAGGCTTTGAGGAACTCGCGATAGACCTTGCGGGCCCGGTCGGATCGCGAGGTGCGGCACATTTCGACGATGCCGGCCACGTTGAGCAACGTGCCCTCATCGGGATGATCCAGGCTCTTGATCTCACCCAGATCCGGCTTCAGGGGCAGCCCCACGACAGTTCCCATCTCGTCGCCTCGCTCGATCAGTGGAGCGCAACCGCGCCCCCGACACGTTCGGCTGCTTCGGGACTACGAGACCCGTTCCCTAAGGCAATGAACGTGCTGGCCTTTCAAATGCAGCATGTCAGAACCGTGACATGCTGCAAGTGCACAAAACACGAGTGTGCTGGTGCGAAGCTGACGGCGCCGATAGGGCCGCGGCAACTCACGCGGCAACTACGTCATACGGCCGCTAACTTCGTTGTTGCTCTTCAATGGACCTCGCCGCCCTAACGCTGCAACTGCCCCGAGAGCCCTCATGGAGGGCACGAAGGACGGACGATCGTCAAAATGCAAGCTATCGCTGATCACTGCAGTGGTCGAATGTTGACAGATCCTCAGCTGCGCCCTTCATAGGAGCATCAACACGGCAATGGTGCCAACGATGACCATGCCGATCAAAGCCGGAACGATGGATGTAGCAATATCGGACACTGTTAAATCGACATTCGTGCAAGCCGTGTCATTGTTAGCCGAGTTCGTATCGAAATAGTTTGTCATGGCGACACCTTGAATTGGGTACAGCCACGAGAGCAGTTTCAATACCACAGTGAGGCGCTTCAGCGCCGCCTGATGGGCAGCTCGGCGCCAATACTTCACGTCGAACGAAACCTGGCCTAGGCATTAGCTATAAAATCCATTCGCGATACCAGCGCAGCACGAAAACGGTATCCCATTGCAACGATTAGATATCATCACAAAAGAAGCGCAAACGATTGTCAGCGAAATGAGGTCGTCATGACCGCCTTGTTCCTTAAGCCCACCACGGTCATCCCTGTGTTGACTGACAGGCAGCTCGCTTTGCTGAAAAAGCTTGAAGCTGCCTTTCAGCTTGGAGCATCCGCTCGTGAGTTCAGAGGCAGGGATAAAGCAGCGGTTCGTGCTCTCGGTCAATTTGGATTGGCTCGCTCACTTGGAACATCGTGGCGGTTTTGGGGGAGCTCTTCGTTCTGGTCGATTACCGATGCAGGCCGAGAGTTTCTTGCGGCTGCCCGCTCTCATGACGGAGGCTGAAATGAATGAGCCTGCGGCCTGCGCGCACAGTCCGTCACGGCCGGATAGCAAGCTCACGAAAGTCAACCTGCGGACGCCCTCTAGCGAACGAA
Source organism: uncultured Lichenihabitans sp. (assembly GCA_964252585.1). Taxonomy (GTDB): domain Bacteria; phylum Pseudomonadota; class Alphaproteobacteria; order Rhizobiales; family Beijerinckiaceae; genus Lichenihabitans. The sequence continues at coordinate 3,304 of CAXUOD010000139.1, forward strand.
GGGCGAATCGGTAAGCGAGCTGCAGGTTCGTTCAACGTGATGTGTTCCCTGTATTGGCATCCAGGCACAACTGGAGTCGGGTGTGATCTGATCCGCTGCGTGGAGCCGGTCCCTAGCTAGGACCGCGGTTCGCCGAGGGTCTCGAGCGTCCAGCCGCTCCATGTCGGACGCGCTTCGAAACAATCCCGGGAATATCGATCAACAAAGATCGGACCGTAAGTACAGCTGCATGGCCGTATCGTGTGCCACAGAGCTAACTGATCTTATCGTTTCACCAAGTACGGCAGAACACACCAGAACATCGCTAGAAGCACTATGCTGCCTACCGTGATGCCGAGACTGATGATGACGATGACGTCGCCGTCGTTACTCATATCGGCTACAATGCCTGCTTTCCCACCCACCTTACCGCCGTTCAGCAGAAGCTGCAGACGGCGGATTGCGATCCATATTGCCATGCCGGCCTAAAGTCGCGAAGGGCCCTCGACACAGGGTCTCAAACCGTACGGAAACATCGCACCCCACCCTTGCTGGGCCATGCGCGGCCTCGCACGGTCCTCGCGGAGCCGCCGCCGAGCGGCACCACCGGTTCCCCATCCCGACCGTCACGAAAGCTTTGCAGCGAGCGCGTAGGCCCGATGGCGGATCATTTTGGGGCGATCGATGCTGATCTTGGAGCGCGTGAGCCGCCGCTTCGGCGTGAAATCTGCCGTCGACGATGTCTCTCTGGAGATCCCGCCCGGGTCCTTCGTCGGCGTGGTGGGACGGTCGGGGGCGGGGAAGTCGACCCTGCTGCGCATGATCAATCGCCTCGTCGAGCCGACTGCGGGCACCATATCGTTCAAGGGCGCCGACGTGACCGCGCTTCAGGGCCGCGCCCTGCGCCAGTGGCGCGCCAGCTGCGCCATGATCTTCCAGCAGTTCAACCTCGTCGGCCAGCTCGACGTCCTGAACAACGTGCTGATCGGCCGCCTCGCCCAGATGCCGACGGCGCGGTCGCTGTTGCGCCTGTGGCGACCCGCCGATGTGGCCGTGGCCTTGTCGGCGCTCGAACAATTCGACATCGCGGCCCTGGCGACGCAGCGGGCCGACAGCCTGTCGGGCGGGCAGCAGCAGCGCGTGGCCATCGCGCGCGCGCTCGTGCAGCAGCCAAGCCTCATTCTGGCCGACGAGCCGATCGCCTCGCTCGATCCTCGCAACACCCGAATCGTCATGGACGCCTTGCAGCGCATCAACCGGCATTACGGAATCACGGTGCTCTGCAACCTGCATTCGCTCGACCTCGCCCGCAGCTATTGCGACCGCCTCGTCGGGATGGCGGGCGGGCGTCTCGCCTTCGACGGGCCGGCCGCCGCCTTCACCCCCGCGGCCGCACGCGAGCTCTACGGCATGGAGGCCGACGAGGTGCTCGACGCACCGCCCGCGACCTCGCCGGTCGAGGCTTTCAGGGCAGCGGCGCTGGCTTAGACGCCACGCCCCGGCCCAGGATCACGTTTCTCGTTGCAGGAGCCCTCGCATGCTGACCCGCCGCCACGTCCTCGGCACCGCCCTCGCGGCGGCCGCCACCCTTCCGTTCGGGTTGGCCACCCGCGCCGCCGCCGACGACTGGCGCAAGGATTTCCCCGAGATCGTCTTCGCCACGATCCCCGCCGAAAACGCCTCCGGCGTCGCCGATCGCTACGCCCCCTTCATCGACTACCTGACGCGGCAGCTCGGCGTGAAGGTGACCCTGCGGATCGCCAACGATTACGCGGCGATCATCGAGGGGCAACGGGCGGGCAATATCCAGGTCGCCTATTACGGCCCGGCCTCTTTCGCGCGCGCCCTCGTGACCGGCGTCAAGACCACGGCCTTCGCCATCGATGTGAACAGCGACGGTTCGAAGGGCTACTACTCGGTGTTCTACGTGAAGGCCGACTCGCCTTACAAGACGATCGAGGATCTGAAGGGCAAGGCGCTCGGTCTCGTCGACCCCAACTCGACCTCCGGCTACAACATGCCGCTCTACACCCTGAGCAAGATGGGAATCGACCCGAAGGTCTTCTTCTCCAACGTGCTGATCACCGGCAGCCACGAGAACGCGGTCATCGCCTTGGCGAGCGGCCAGGTCGAGACCTGCGCCAACTTCTGGATGGCTCCGGGGGATTCGAACCTCACCCGCATGCTCAACAAGGGCATGCTCAAGGGCACCGACGGTACGCCGCTGAAGGAAACCGATTTTCGCATCATCGCGAAATCCAACCTGATCATCAACGACCCGACCGCCTATCTCGACAGCCTGCCGGAAGACATGAAGGCCGCCATCCGCCAGGCTTTCTTCGACACCCCCGCCAAGGCACCGGAGGCTTTCGCCAAGCTCAGCGACGGCAAGAACAAGCCCTGGGCGCCGATCACCAACGCCGATTACGACGACACGATCAAGCTCATCAGGTTCGTCGACGGCTTGAAGAAGAAGAGCTGACCCGCCCGTGACGCCGGGGAGAGGCAGCGCTCCCGCGGTCCCCTCGACCGTGGTGCTCCTGCCGGAGGACCGGCTCGGGAACCTGCGCCGGGCCTACGACGCCGTCGGAGCACGCCGCCGGGCGCGGTTGCTCGGCGGGCTCGCGGTGCTGCTGGGGCTGGTTGCGGTCTCGTCGCGCCTCGCCGAGATCGACCCCGTCACGATGTGGCGCAAGTTCGGCGGCTTCTTGGGCTACTTCGATCGCCTCGGCACGCTCGACAGCGGCGCCCGGGTCTGGACCGATCCCGTCGAATGGTTCTGGGGCCTCGAAAAGTGGTCGGTCCTCCTCGGCCAGACGCTGCTGATGGGCTATGTCGGCACGCTGTGGGGGGCGGCCTTCGCGTGCGTGCTGTGCTTCGCCGCGAGTGCCACGACGTGCCGCAACGGCTGGATCCGCTTCACCGCACTGCGCTTCCTCGAATTCTGCCGCACCGTACCGGTGCTGGTCTTCGCCCTCGTCTTCGTCGTGGCGTTCGGGCTCGGCCCGCTCCCCGGCGTGCTGGCGCTCGCCATCCACACGGCCGGCGCCCTCGGCAAACTCTTCACCGAAGTCGTGGAGAACGCCGACAGCCGGCCCGCCGAGGGCGTGCGGGCGTCGGGCGGGAATGCGATGGAGGCGATCCGCTTCGGCGTGCTGCCTCAGGTGCTGTCGAGCTTCGCGTCCTACGCGCTGCTGCGCTTCGAGATCAACGTCCGCGAGGCGACCGTGATGGGGTTCGTCGGTGCGGGCGGTATCGGCGAGGAGTTGCTCATCGCGATCCGTCGTTTCTACTACAGCGACGTCAGCGCCATCCTGGTGCTGATCATCCTGACGGTCTTCGCCCTCGACCTGATGACCGAGCGATTGCGCGGCCGGCTGTTCCCCGGGGCGACACGGTGAAGCGCCTCGACCTCACGGCCGAAGAGATGGCGGCGCTGGAGGGACGCCATCCGGCCCTCATGCGCCCGCCGCTCCGCTCTCGTCTCGGCGCCCCGGCCGTCACGCTGGCGTTCCTCGGACTTTTCGTCTTCGGCCTCTGGTGGCTCGACATCTCGCCCGTGCGGCTCGCCGGAGGCCTCCTGGCACTGGCGCGCTTCCTTGTCCTCATGGTGCCGCCCGATCCGCTCGGCCATGCCGCGCTGTTCGGCGAGGCGCTGGCCGAAACCCTGGCGATCTCCCTGCTCGGCACGCTCATCGCGGCGCTTCTGGCCTTTCCGGTCGGGCTTCTCGCGGCGCGCAACGTCGTGGGCAACCTCCTGCTCCACGTGCTCGTCCGGCGCATGCTCGACGTGATCCGCTCGATCGATGTGCTGGTCTGGGCGCTCGTGTGGATCGGGGTCGTGGGGCTCGGCCCCTTCGCGGGCGTGCTGGCCATCGCGTGTTCGGATTTCGGCGCCCTCGGCAAGCTTTTCTCCGAAACCATCGAGACGACGGGCCATCACGCCCGCGAGGGCGTGCGCGCGGCCGGTGGCGGGCCGCTCGACGAGGTCCGCCTCGGCCTCCTGCCGCAGGTGCTGCCGGTGATCGCCGGGCAGGTGCTGTATTATTTTGAGTCCAACGTCCGCTCCGCCACCATCATCGGCATCGTGGGCGCGGGCGGCATCGGGCTCCACCTCTACGAAGCCATCCGCACGCTGGAATGGCGGGAGGTGTCCTTCCTGGTTCTCATGATCCTGGTCGCGGTCGCGCTGATGGATGCGGTATCGTCGCGCCTCCGCGCCGCGATGCGAGCGGGGTGAGGGCTCCGCCTTCGCTCGAGCCCACATCGGCGCCGAGTGCTTCCACTCGTCGGCGGCTCCACAAATACCACACGACCGATCCGAGAACGATGAAGCCGCCGGCCAGGACCGTGGCGGCGGGGCGCTCCGCAAAGAAGACCCAGACCCATAAGGGCCCCAAGACGACGTCGAGCAGGGAAACCAGGCCGGCCTCGCCCGATGAAATCAGTCGACCGCCCTTGAGGACGAGAACGTAGGCCAGGCCGGTGGTCAGGATGCCGTAGAGCGCACACGCCAGCAACTGCGTCGGCGCCGGTATGCCGACCTGCATCATGGGCGCCGCAACGAGCACGCAAACACCTCCTGCAAGCGCGCTGAGGATGGTCATGTCGAGCGAGGGGTGCCGCTTGGTGTGGACGAGTTGCACGGCGAAAGTGGATGTCATGACGAAGGCCGCGAAGATGCCCATCACGTCGCGCAAGGTGGCGACCGCTCCTGTGCTGGTCCCGATCCCGGCAAGCGCGACCGTGCCCGCGACCAGGAAACGGCGCGTCACCTTTTCCCGCAGCCAGAAGAATGCGATGGCGGTCGCGATGAACGGCAGGGCCGCGTAAACGGTCATCACATTGGCCACCGTGGTCAGGCGGAGCGCAACCACGTAGCTGATTGTCGATATAACCGACACGGCGATGCTCACGAGACCGGGTAGACCGAATCCGGTGAAGCTGCGGACGAGATCATGACGGTTCTGAGCGACCGCGATACCCCCGAGCGTCAGAAAGGCGAAAACCGATCGCCAGGCCACGATCGTCCAGGCATCGAGGTCGGCCATCCTGACGAACAGGCCGGCCGTGCTCCAGAGGATCGCGGAGGCGGCAACGAGAATGACGCCGGATCGACGGCGCCCGACAAGATGCATAGTTGCTCCGCCGCTTGGGTGAAGCTACGATTATCAGCTACTAGACGACTGGTCTACTACTATGGGCGACGATAGCGATGCGCGGACGCTGCTGATCAAGGCGGGTCTGCAGGCACTCACGACGCGCGGCTATGATGGGGTGGGGCTCGGCGCCATCCTGGACGCTGCAGGCGTACCGAAAGGCTCGTTCTACTACTACTTCAAGAGCAAGGAGGACTTTGCCGCCGCGGTCCTCGGCGCTTATGAGCAGCACTACCTGAAGATGCGCACTGCGATTCTTGCCGATACGTCTCGAAGCCCACTGCAGCGGCTCAAGGCATATTTCGACGAACTCGAACGCATCCACATGAGCGAGACGCCGTTGGGCGGATGTCTCTATGGCGTGCTGGCCCAAACCGTCGCGGTGCGGAGCCCGGAGTTCCGCGACAAACTCTCGGCCGTGTTCGCCACATGGGACGACCAACTGCAGGGCCTGATCAAGCAAGCTCAGGCGGCGGGAGAGGTCGATCGGCACCTCGATGCGCAGGACGCTGCGTCCTTCCTGATCGAGGCCTACGAGGGCGCGCTCATCCGCATGAAAGTCGACGGGGGCGCGGCCGCCTTCGATCGCTTCCGGCGTTTCGCGCTAGGCGCTTTGACCCCGAAGCCACGCTCCCTCTCGTCGCAGTTCGACGCTTCGGGTTGACAAGAGAGTTGGCGGTGGGATCTTCGCGTGCCCAGGACCCCCGAAAGTGGGCGGGCGGCATCGGCCTTGACCACGAAGAATGCGTCGCTGCTGGCGTGTAGTCTTCAGGACCGGTTTCGGCGGATCGTCAGAGTACGCCGACGGGTCGAAGACGCAGCATGGCCGTTATGCCGGCGATGGATCTCGGTGTGATCAGCCTCGACGGTGAGCACCGCGTTCTGGGTCCATCTGGATCGTCAGGCGAGCCGAGTTGCCCCATGGTGTTCGTCCGATTTCCGGATCATGGAACCCCTATTGGACAGCCGACAAGGCCACCGTGAGGCGCATGCCGAGCGCCTTCGCGGCCTCCACCAAGCGATCCAGCTTGGTGCAAATGGCGATGCGACGGAGTCAGGACGGCTCTTCTTCCAGGCGCGAGAAGGGCATCGCGTGCGGCGTTGGAACCGGCGAGAAAAGCTTTGTTGCAACGGCATCAGGGCAGGTTCAATGCCGGAACACCAGCTCCATGCGCTCGGCGTGGAAGCGGGTCCGCAGGACCTGGATCGGCGTGCCGGCGAGGTCTTCGTCGATCGCCCGGGCGACCAGCACTAGCGCATCCGGAGAGGCGGCGAGCGAATCGGCGTCGTCCGGCGCCACGCGCTCGGCCGTGAGGCGCGTCTCGCGGCGGCGATAGTCGTCGATACCCGCACTGCGCAGCGCTTCGGTGATGGAGCCGCTTTCCGCGTAGTGCCGGACAATGTCGGGGAAGCGCTCGGCCGACAGCCAGGAGGTCCCGACCGACAGCGGCACGCCGTCGGCGACATGCAGGGAGTGAAGCCGATGCAGCGGGGCACCGGGGGAGCAGCCGAGCTGGGCCGCGATGCCGGCGTCCCTGACACGATCCGCCCGGATCAGCCGTCCGCCTGGCCGGCGCGACTGCGCCAGCACGTTCTCGGAAAACCGCGTCCGCGGCCCCACCGCATAGCTGAGCCGGGGCACCGGCGCGTTGACGAAAGTGCCCCGGCCGCGCTCGGCTCGCACCAGACCGTCCCCGGCCAGCGCCGCGATGGCGCGCCGAACGGTGTGCCGGTTGACGCCGAAGCGCTGCGCCAGCTCTCCCTCCGGCGGGAGGCGGTCGGCCACCGAGCCATCGGCAACCGCGGCCCGGATCCCGTCCGCCACCCGCCGCCATCGCGTGATCCCATCGTCCGCCTGTTCCGCTTCCGTCACTCCCCGCATATCGACCCCGGCGTCATGATGTCGTCATCATCTCGGGTGTATCTAACACCCAAGAGATCTAGTTGTCTACTCAACTAGACAACCCGCTTTTTCGGATGGTCGGGATGGTCGAAGCTCGAACCACAGGCGACGATCGGCGCCGCAGCATGGGGGCGCTCGCCTGCATGGGCTCTGCCGCGATGGCCGAGCGCTACGCCGCCCTGGCGCCGCTGCTGCCGCCGGCCGTGCCGGTTCGCGGTCCCGAGGTCGGGCTCGTCATGCTGCGCGGGCGCATGGGAGGGGGCGGGGCAGCCTTCAACCTCGGCGAGGCCAGCGTGGTGCGGGCTACGGTGAAGCTCGGGTCCGGCGAGGTCGGCCATGCCGTTGTGCTCGGCCGGGACACGGAACACGCCCGCAGGGCCGCGCATCTCGACGCCCTCTGGCAGCGGCCGGACTGGCGGGGCCGCATCGAGGAGGAGTTCGTCGAACCCGCGCTCGAGGCCGAGGCCGCCGAAACGGTTCGACGCGCCGAAGAGACCGAGGCGACCCGGGTCGACTTCTTCACGCTGGTCCGGGGCGAAGACTGATGGCCAGCGCTGTCGCGGCCGTCGAGGGCGGCTTCGCCGATCCCGTGTTCGACGCCCAGGCGGTCTTCCGCAGCCTCGTGCAGGCCTTGGCAGAGCCCGGCACGACGGCCGGGTTCGGCACGCGCGTGACGGGGCCGGCGTCCCTCGTTCCCGCGGCTGCCGCGATCCTCGCGGCGCTGGCCGACGGCGACACGCCGATCTGGCTGCCGGACCCCAGGGGCGTCGACGAAGCCGCGGCTCGGTGGCTGCGATTCCAGACCGGTGCCCCGATCGCGACCGACCCTGCGGCGGCGACGTTCGCGGTGCTGCCGCAAGGCCACGACCCCGCAACCTGGACGCGCTTCGCCATCGGAACGCCCGCTTATCCGGACCGCTCCGCGACGCTGCTCCTCCCGGTGCGGTCCCTTGCCGGCGGCGTTCCTCTCGTTGTGACGGGGCCGGGGATCGAGACGGAGCGGACGATCATGCCGGTCGGGCTTGCGGCCGGTTTCCTGCCCGCCATGGCGGAGAACCGGTTGCGCTTTCCGCTCGGCTTCGACCTCGTGCTCGTCTGCGGCACGGAAGCACTCGCGTTGCCGCGCACCACGGACATCCGGGAGGCCTGACCCATGTATGTGGCCGTGAAAGGCGGCGAGGCCGCGATCACCAACGCCCACCGGCTGCTGGCCGACCGGCGACGCGGCGACCGAGACGTCCCGGCCCTGACGCTCGACCAGATCGTCGGGCAACTCGCGCTGGCGGTCGACCGCGTGATGGCCGAGGGCTCGCTTTACGACCCGGAACTCGCCGCCATGGCGGTGCGCCAGTCGCGCGGCGACCTGATCGAGGCCATCTTCCTGCTCCGCGCCTACCGCGCCACCCTGCCGCGCTTCGGCTATGCCGTTCCGGTCGAGACCGGGCGGATGCGGATCGAACGCCGGGTCTCGGCCACCTACAAGGACCTGCCGGGCGGACAGAAGCTCGGACCCACCTTCGACTATACGCACCGCCTGCTCGATCCCGCCATGGCGGGCGACGCGCCGGTCGAGGCGCCGGAGCGGCGCGCCGTCGGCGACGACGCCGGCGATTGCCCCAGGGTCATCGACATCCTGAACCGCGAGGGGCTGATCGAAGACGACGGCACCCCCGAGGCCGCGGAGCCCGGCGACCTCACGCGCGAGCCGAGCGCCTACCCGGTCGGCCGCGACATTCGCCTGCAGGCGTTGGCGCGGGCCGACGAGGGCTTCACCCTGGCGCTGGGCTATTCCACGCAGCGCGGCTACGGCCGCGTCCACCCCTTCGTGGGAGAGGTCAGGATCGGCCTCGTCGACGTCGAGGTGGAGATCCCGGACCTCGGCTTCGCGGTGCGGATCGGATCGGTCAGGCTCACCGAATGCCAGATGGTGGCGCAATTCAAGGGCAGCGCCGACGACCCCGCCTGCTTCACTCGCGGCTACGGTCTCGTGTTCGGCCAATCGGAGCGCAAGGCCATGGCGATGAGCCTCGTCGACCGGGCACTGCGGGCCGACGAGTTCGGCGAAGAGCGCGACGCGCCCGCGCAGGACGAGGAGTTCGTGCTGGAACATTGCGACAACGTCCAGGCGACGGGCTTCGTCGAACACCTGAAGCTGCCCCATTACGTCGACTTCCAGGCCGAACTCGACCTCGTGCGGCGCCTGCGTGCCGAGGGCGGGAAGCGCCGAGAAGCCGTCGCGGTGGAGGCCGGGCCATGAGCGCGACCGCTCCAGTTTACAATTTCGCCTATCTCGACGAGGGCACGAAGCGGATGATCCGCCGGGCCATCCTCAAGGCCGTGGCGATCCCCGGTTATCAGGTGCCTTTCGCGTCGCGCGAGATGCCGATGCCCTATGGCTGGGGCACCGGCGGCGTCCAGGTGACGGCCGCAATCCTCGGACCCCGTGACGTGCTGAAGGTGATCGACCAGGGCGCCGACGACACCACGAATGCGGTGTCGATCCGCGCCTTCTTCCAGAAGACCGCCGGCGTCGCCACGACGACGCGAACCGCCGACGCCACCATCGTCCAGACCCGTCACCGGATCCCGGAGACGCCGCTCACCTCCGGCCAGACGATCGTCTACCAGGTGCCGATCCCCGAACCGCTGCGCTTTCTCGAGCCCCGCGAGACCGAGACCCGCACGATGCACGCGCTCGAGGAATACGGCCTGATGCACGTCAAGCTCTACGAGGACATCGCGCGGCACGGCCACATCGCCACGACCTATGCCTATCCGGTGAAGGTCGCGGGCCGCTACGTCATGGACCCGTCGCCGCTGCCGAAATTCGACAATCCCAAGATGCACCGGTCGCCGGCTCTGCAGCTCTTCGGGGCCGGCCGCGAGAAGCGCATCTACGCCCTGCCGCCTTTCACCGACGTGCGCAGCCTCGATTTCGAGGACCATCCCTTCGCGGTCCAGCGCTTCCGCGACCCTTGCGCGCTCTGCGGCGCCCGGGACGTCTACCTCGACGAGATCGTCACCGACGACCGCGGCGGGCGCATGTTCGTGTGCTCCGACACCGACCATTGCAGCAGCCGGCGGGCGGATGAGGCCACGCCGCACCCCTCATCCGCGCTTCGCGCACCTTCTCCCCCGAGGGGAGAAGGACAGGCCCGGGAGCCCCGATGAGCCCCGACCCCATCCTCTCGGCCCGGGGCCTCGAACGGCGCTACGGGTCGCGCATCGGCTGCACGGGCGTCAACCTCGACCTGTGGCCCGGCGAAGTCCTGGCGATCGTCGGCGAATCCGGCTCCGGCAAGACGACGCTGCTCAACTGCATCTCGGGCCGGCTCGCGCCTTCCGCCGGCACGGTCAGCTATCGCATGCGCGACGGGGTCACGCGCGACCTCGCCCGGATGGGCGAGGCCGAGCGGCGCTTCCTCATGCGGACCGATTGGGGTTTCGTCCACCAGAACCCGATCGACGGGCTGCGGATGCGCGTCTCGGCCGGGGCCAATGTGGGCGAGCGGCTGATGGCGGTGGGCGAGCGGCACTACGGCCGGATCCGCGGGGTCGCCACGGACTGGCTCGCCCGCGTGGAAATCCCGGACGATCGCATCGACGACGCGCCGATCGCCTTCTCGGGCGGCATGCGCCAACGGCTGCAGATCGCCCGCAACCTCGTCACCCACCCGCGGCTCGTCTTCATGGACGAGC
>CAXUOD010000140.1:0-13929 GCA_964252585.1 uncultured Lichenihabitans sp.
CGCGCTTCGCGCCCGGCGGCTTCCTGCACTACGGCCAGGGCAAGTGGTACCCCGGGGAGAGCCTGCCGCGCTGGGCCTTCTCGCTCTACTGGCGCAAGGACGGCAAGCCGATCTGGCAGGACGCCGACCTCATCGCGAGTGAAACAGCTCCGCGCAGCGCCAAGATCGAGGACGCGCGCCGCCTGATGCAGGCCATCGCGCATCGGCTCGGTCTCGAACACGAATACGTTCAGGGCGCCTACGAGGACCCGGCCCATTGGATCCTCAAGGAAGCCTCGCTGCCCCGCGAGATCGACGCGCTTCAGTCGCCGGTCGGCTCGATCGAGCAGCGCGCCCGCATCGCCCGCGTCTTCTCGCGCGGCCTCACGGTACCGGCCGGCTTCGTGCTGCCGATCACGCGCTGGGGCCGAGACTGGTCGAGCGAACGCTGGCAGACGCGCCGCGACCATATCTTCCTGGTGCCGGGCGACTCGCCGCTCGGCTTTCGACTGCCGCTCGAGTCGCTCGACTACATCCCGCCGTCGCGTTTCCCCTATGCGGCCCCGCAGGATCCGACCGAGCCTCGCGCTCCCCTGCCCGATCCCGACCAGCTCACCACGGTCACGGAATCGCGCGCCGCGCGTCCGTTGCAGCAGCCGGTCCCCGACCATTACCGCAACGACCCCGAGGTCCGCACCGCCTTCGCGGTCGAGCCCCGGGACGGCATGCTCTGCGTCTTCATGCCCCCGGTCGATCGGCTCGAGGATTACCTCGAACTTCTGACCGCCGTCGAAGGAGCGGCGCGTGACCTCGGCCTGCAGGTCCATATCGAAGGCTACGGGCCGCCCTACGACCCGCGGCTCGACGTGATCAAGGTCACGCCCGACCCCGGCGTCATCGAGGTCAACGTCCAGCCCGCGACGAGCTGGGAACAGGCCGTCGAGATCACCCGCGGCGTCTACGAGGACGCGCGCGACATCCGGCTCGGCGCCGACAAGTTCATGACCGATGGCCGCCACACCGGGACGGGCGGCGGCAACCACGTCGTGCTCGGCGGCCCGACGCCGAACGACTCGCCCTTCGTCCGCCGGCCCGACCTCCTGAAGAGCATCATCCTCTACTGGCAACGCCATCCGGCGCTGTCGATGATGTTCTCGGGGATGTATATCGGCCCGACCAGCCAGGCTCCGCGCATCGACGAAGCCCGGCACGACGGCCTCTACGAGATGGAAGTGGCGCTGGCCCAGGTGCCGGGACCGCACGAGCCCAACATCCGGCCCTGGATGGTGGACAGGTTGTTCCGCAACATCCTGGTCGACGTGACGGGCAACACGCATCGCGCCGAGATCTGCATCGACAAGCTCTGGTCCCCCGACAGTGCCACGGGCCGGCTCGGCCTCGTCGAGTTCCGGGCCTTCGAGATGCCGCCCGACGCCCGCATGAGCCTCGCCCAGCAACTCCTGGTCAGGGCGCTGATCGCGTGGTTCTGGCGCGAGCCCCTCGATGGGCCGCTGGTGCGCTGGGGCACGGCATTGCACGACAGGTTCATGCTGCCGCATTTCATCGAGGCCGATTTCGCCGACATCCTGCGCGACCTCGAGGGGGCCGGCTACGCGTTCGACACCGCCTGGTACGATGCGCAGTTGGAGTTCCGTTTCCCGCACTACGGCACCGTCGAGCGCGAGGGCGTCACGATGGAGCTGCGCCAGGCGCTCGAGCCCTGGCACGTGCTCGGTGAAGAGGGGTCGAGTTCGGGCACGGCGCGCTACGTCGATGGCTCGGTCGAGCGCGTCCAGGTGAAGCTCTCGGGCGTGACGCCGAGCCGCCACATCGTCACCTGCAACGGCAGGCCGGTCCCGATGGTCTCGACCGGCACGGCGGGCAGCTTCGTGGGCGGGGTCAGGTTCAAGGCCTGGCAGCCGTCGCGCTCGATGCAGCCCTTCGTCAAGGTTCACGCTCCGCTGACCTTCGACATCATCGACCGGTGGTCGCGACGTTCGATCGGCGGCTGCGTCTACCACGTGTCCCATCCGGGCGGGCGGAGCTACGACACCTTCCCGGTCAACGCCTTCGAGGCCGAGGCCCGCCGCCGGGCCCGCTTCTCGACCCTCGGCCATACGAGCGGCACCCTGACGATTCCGCCCGAGGAGCGCCCGGGCGAGTTCCCGATGACGCTCGACCTCAGAAGGCCGGCTTGGGTGTGATCCGCCCACGTTGGCATCACCGGGCCTCATCAAGGACGCTCTCTTGAGGCAGGACTCGGCTTCGACGACATCCGGCTTGTTCATCAGGAGTGTCGCACGATCGAGCTGTGCGTCAGCAAAACCAGGCTCGATCGCGAGAGCTTGCCCGAGCAAGCGCTCCGAGGCGATGACCCGAGCGAAAGTCTCCTCCAGCCCTGCGCAAGTCATCCCATGGCAGAGTGGCCGTGTCGCTGAAACCAAGGGCTCACATCCGTGGCGAAGCGACGACGTCCTGCCGAACCCGAGCCGAAGGTCGGCACCGATCTCGTGATCGTCAGGTCCTGTATGCTCAACGAATAGCTTTGCCTGCTCTTTGTCACGACTCTCGAGAATGGATGAAGTGCAAAGCTCTTCAGTTCAGCGTGAGGAGCCGGAGCCAACAATGATATACGGATCCGACGAAGCACTTCCAGATCGCGATGGGCTTGCTGGTAACGTCATCTTCTGCGCCTGGACGGGTGATAGCCCTATGTCGTCGAAGAGCGCTGATGTATTTACACCTGTCAATGTATATCAATCCTATCTTACTCACAACCGAAAACAATATTGCGAAATGGCAAGTTACGACGAGTCCGTTTCATCCGGCCTGTCCCTTTCTGAGCGAGACCCACAAGGACGATTACCCGCGCGTTTATCTCATGCATCACTTCGGTGGCGGGTACACCGATCTGAAGGTCGACTCGCGACCGTCTATGGTCTCGGTTTTCAGGAGATCGGACCAGACGGCAGCGCGCCTTGCGCGACACAAAGGATCAAAAATTAAGAGCGAATGACACGAGCCTGACCTACCTCTTTCGCAAGCAAACTGCATTTGCCGCACGCTGGCTGGGCATCACTCACCGTCATGGAACGTCATCCAGCCCAGCCTTCCATGGATCAGCAAGATTCTATTCTGCTGGACGGCACGATATCACTGTATCCACTTCGCTGGCAGGAAACACTGGGAGAGTTGTTTCACCTCCTAGTCAATGAATCCAAAACCGATCGCTTCAGGCCGAGATCGCGCCGCGCTTATGGGGGTACCGCCGATCACCAACCGTCAATTTTCGCGGGCATCAAACCGCTCTTGATATCCAGGGCAAGTCACGGATGTGCACTCTATGAACACCTACTCGGTCGTCATCACCACGCATCACAGGCCAGCCTTGCTGGGAAGGGCGATCCGCTCCGTCAAGGCCCAGAGGGAGGTCAGTCATCAGGTCGTCGTCGTGTCGGATGATACATCTTCCGATACCTACAAAGTGGCCTCGGAACTCCTTAGCAACGAAGACGTGTTCGTGCAGCGTGGCGGCGCGCCGGGGCCCGCAGCCAGCCGCAATCTCGGTACCACGTTGGCGAAGGGAGACTTCATCATCTTTCTTGATGACGACGATGCTTTCTCGCCAGACTACCTATGCGAGGCCAACCGACACTCTCGCAAGAGCGAAGTCTTGTACACCGATTACTACTCGATCTTTGAACGCATTGAAAACGAAATTTCCGTGCCGGTCAGTGGTGAAAGGCGCTTGTTAGCTGCGAAAGATCTTAATTCGATCCATGTGAAAAACTTCATTCCACCAGCCTGTCTAATCTATCCTGCGGAAGCCGTGCAAGGGCGTGAAACAGACCCATCTCTCGTCCTCAACGAGGATTGGGACTTCATACTGAACGTCATGACAGGTTCACCCTTCCGCCACATACCGATCTACGGACCCGTCGTGTATACGCGGCTGCAAGCGGACAACCGCGGCCGTCGCAACGATCATCTGCTCGTCGAAACCTACCAGAGGATCTACCGGCGCTGGCCGGCACCTACCTATGAACTCAAGCTCGCGCGACAGGCTTTTTTCGCGACACATGGCGTGTCATTGGACATTGAAGATCTGTGAGAGACGCGCGCTCTGCGGCGCGCTGCGGCAGGACACACCAAGCGACAGGACGGTCGGATCAACCATGCGAAGCGGATCGTGGCACGGTAGCGATCCCTGGCCTGCCGCGGCTGACCATGGAACGCCGGAATATCGATCGCGAGATCCTCGATCCCGCGCCCGACATGCCGCCAGTGGCCGAGTTCGTCGCCCTAAACGCCCCGAAGGCTATCCGGCTCGTCGAAACAAATGCGCATATTCACGGTTGTCATGTTGATGAACGACACCGGGCTTCACAGCGCGGTCCGTCACCGGTGAGTTGAGGCGCAAGAATCGGTAAGCTTAACGCTTAAGTAAATCTCTCGCGATAGCTTGAGCCTCACGCAAGACTGATCGGAACGCCGCGGGCGGCGATCAGGGCATCAAGCCGCTCCTGCGTTCCGGCCGAATCCGGGATGTCCTCACACATGGTTCAGGATCAACAGGATTTCCGGCGATGAGCAGCAGCCTTCTCACCAACACCTCCGCAATGACCGCGCTGCAGAACCTTGCAGCGACCCAAAAGGCCCTGACGACGACGCAGAGCCAGATCTCGTCCGGCCTGCGCGTCGCGACGGCCTCCGACAACGCCGCCTACTGGTCCATCTCGACCACGATGAAGTCGGACACGGGCGCCCTGTCGGCCGTCACCGACGCCCTGAACCTCGGCTCTTCGGTGGTCGGCACCGCGACCGCGGCCTTGAACAGCACGATCACGCTGCTGAACAAGATGAAGAACGACGTCGTCACGGCGCAGACCTCGGGCACGGACCCGACCCAAGTGCAGACCGACATCTCGGCCCAACAGGCCAGCCTGATCAACATCATGACGTCCGCCTCCTTCAACGGCGTCAACCTGCTCGACGGCAGCGCGAGCCAGGCGACCGTCGTGTCGTCGTTCTCACGCAATTCGTCCGGCACGACCGTCGGCACGATCGACATCAACACCTCGGGCATTGCCCTGACGTCCAACTCAGCGGCCGGCGGCTTGCTCGGCGGCTCGCTCGGCGTCTCGAGCGCCGCGGGCACGGGTGGCGCTTCCGCAACGACGCCCGGCGGTCTTTACGCGAGCGACAGTATCCTGGCTTTCACCCTCAGCGGTTCGACCACGTCGACCGATCTCACCGCCCTGTCGACGGCTCTCGATGCGGCGATCAGCAACGTCACCAAGGCCGGCGCGACCCTCGGTGCCTACAAGACGAACATCGACAACCAATCGAGCTTCGTTTCGTCGCTGTCGGATGCCATTACGTCGGGCGTGGGCTCGCTCGTCGACGCCGACATGAACGTCGCTTCGACCCGTCTTCAAGCCCTGCAAACGCAGCAGCAGCTCGGCATCCAGTCTCTGTCGATCGCCAACCAGAACAGCCAATTGATCCTGAAGCTGTTCAACGGCTGATCCTCCGATCGACGCGTCTGACCTCATCGACGGCAACCGCGCTGCTCGCGCGGTTGCCGTTTTCATTCCCGGAACCTCTCGATGTGGCTCAGGGTGTAAAGTTAAACGTTAACCAATGCTGGACGATTGCGCCGATCGCTGATGGGAAAGTCGTGTTGACCATCTCGATTCAACAATCCGTAAGAGGCCGACCCTATCTTGGTCTTACGCAAGATTGATGGTCAGCCGAGAGGGCGACGATCAAAGGCATCAAGCCGCTCCAGCGTACCGGTACCGGTCCGGGATGTCCTCAGTAACGCGTAACACCAGGATATCCGATAATGAGCAGCATCCTCACGAACTCCTCTGCAATGAGCGCGTTGCAGAACCTTGCGATGACGCAGAAGAACCTGACGACGACCCAGAGCCAGATCTCGTCCGGCCTGCGTGTCGCGTCGGCGTCCGACAACGCCGCCTACTGGTCGATTTCGACCACGATGAAGTCCGACACGGGCGCCCTGTCGGCCGTGACCGACGCCCTGAACTTGGGTTCATCGGTGGTCAGCACCGCCACCGCCGCCCTGAACAGCACCATCACGCTGCTGAACAAGATGAAGGACGACGTGCTGACCGCTCAGACGTCGGGTACCGACAAGACCCAGGTACAGACCGACATCTCGGCCCAGCAAGCCAGTCTGATCAGCATCATGTCGTCCGCGTCCTTCAACGGCGTGAACCTCCTCGACGGCTCCACCGGGACCGCCAATATCGTCTCGTCCTTCTCGCGCAACTCGACCGGCGCCACGACCGTCGGCACGATCGCGATCGACACCTCGGGTATCGCGTTGAGCTCCCAGAGCGCCCCGGGTGGCCTCCTCGGCGCCTCGCTCGGGGTCACGAGTGCGATGGGCACAGGCGGCGTGACCGACACGGCCGCCGGCGGTCTCTATGCGAGCGACAGCATCCTGGCCTTCAACATCGGCAGCGCAGACGCAACCGATCTCACCACGCTGTCGACCGCCATCGACACGGCCATCAAGAGCGTCACCACGGCGGGTGCGACGCTCGGCTCCGTCGCCACCAACATCACCAACCAAGCGAGCTTCGTCTCGTCCCTGTCGGATGCCATCACGTCCGGCGTGGGTTCGCTGGTGGATGCCGACATGAACGTCGCCTCGACCCGACTTCAAGCGCTGCAGACGCAACAGCAGCTCGGCATCCAGTCCTTGTCCATCGCCAACCAGAACAGCCAGCTCATTCTGAAGCTGTTCGGCGGCTAGTCCGCGTCGGCCGGGGTCTGAACCCCCGGTTGATCCTTTAACGATCGGCCAAGGCACCGCCCATCGGGGGCGGTGCCTTTTCGCGTGGCTCCGTGCCTGCACCCATCGTCGCGCCGGCGGCGCAAGCCTGGCGCAGGCCCGCTCTTCGATGCTCGGCAACGACGAGAGCGGGCGGGGGAGATACGGCATGAACCGGGCGAGCCGGAGAAAGGCGCCTCGCGCGTTGCGCGCGGCCGAAGCTGTCGACCCCACCCCCATGGGTCGGACCTATGCAGCGGCGGCATCCGCCATGGTGGCCGGCGATGTGGACCGTGCCAAGTCCCTCTACCATCGATGTCTCGCGGCCGACCCGCGACATGTCGGGGCCCTTCACGACCTCGGGGTCGTCGCGGCGCGGCAGAAACAACACGACGTCGCCGTGGCCCGCTTCGAACGGGTTCTCATTCTCAGTCCCGACCATCCCGACGCCTGGCTCAACATGGCCTTGTCGTTGTGCGAGGGCGGGCGTCACGCGCAAGCCGTAACGGCGGCAAAGCGTGCCGCGGCGATCAGGCGCTCGGCTCAAAGCCTGGCCGCGCTCGCCCACGTTCTGAGTTTCACGCCCGACCTCGAAGCTGCAGCCGCGGCCTGCGCCCAAGCCCTGTCGCTCGATCCGGCTTCGGCTCCTGCCCACCTTCGCCAGGCCATCATTCGCCGCCGCATGAGGGATGTGGAGGGCAGTCTCGCGAGCTGCGATAGCCTGATCGCGCTGCAACCCGCCTCCGCGACCGGCTATCTCGAACGTGGCATCACGCTGGTCGAGGCAGGGCGCCAAGGCGAGGCCGAAAGCGAGTTCCGCTCGGCGCTACTCCACGATCCGGCCAGCGGCGATGCCCTGATGGGCCTAAGCCGATGCCTCATCGAGACCGACGATGCCGATCTCGCGATCGTCGAGCTCGACCGCGGCATCGCCCACGTCAAAGACGGCGCCCGTCTGCATATGCTCCGCGGGCTCCTGCATCAGAAGCGAGGCCGCTTCGAGGATGCTTTCAAAGGGCTGAGACAAGCCATCGAACTCAGTCCCCGCGACCCGGTCGCCTACCTCAACATGGGTGTCTTGCTCCTCAAGGCCGAGCGGGACGTTCTCGCCATTGCCTTCTTCGAGCAGGCCGCAAGGCTGAAACCGGACATGGTCGCGGCCTATGTGCAACTGGCCGAGGCCCATCGGCACCTCGGCCATCACTCTGTCGTGATCGCGCTGCTCGACCACGCCCATAGCCTAGCGCCCGAACAGCTGGAGATCCGCTGGATGGCCTGCTGGGCCCGCATGCATGCCTGCGCGTGGCAGGGCTACGACGACAAGATCCGGGGCCTGAGGGCGGACGCCATCGCGAGCGGGCACACGATCTCGCCTTTCATGATCATGGCGTTCGGCCTCCCCAACCTCGAGACGCTGCTCTGGAACCGGGCCTGGGCCGAGACCTTCATGCCACCGTCGCCGAACCCTCTGGCGCGCTACGACCAACCTTCCGAGCGGCGTCCCCACGACCGGATCCGCATCGGATATCTGTCGGCCGACTTCCGTGGCCACGCCACGGCGGCCCTCGTGTCGGAGGTGTTCCGCCTCCAGGACCGCGGTCGCTTCGAGCTGTTCGGCTATAATATCGGGCGCAGCGACGGAACGGACCTCGGTCAGAGCATGGTCACGGCGCTCGACCACATGGTCGACCTCTGCTTTCACACCGATCGCGAGGCCGCCGAACGGATCGCGGAGGACGGCCTCGAGATCCTGGTCGACCTCAAGGGCTTCACCACCGACAGCAGGCCCGCCATCCTGGCCCATCGGCCGGCACCGATCCAGGTCGCCTACCTCGGCTACCCGAGTTCGATGGGAAGCAAGATGATCGACTACATCATCGCCGACGCGGTGGTGGCGCCGTTCGAGCATCAGCCCTTCTTCGACGAGGCGATCGTCCACCTGCCGCATTCCTACCAGCCCAACGACCGGCGTCGGCCGGGATCGCAGGCGGATGTGTCGCGCGAAGCGCACGGGCTTCCCGAGGAGGCCTTCGTGTTCTGTTGTTTCAACAACAATTACAAATTGACCCCGCTCGTCTTCGAGATCTGGATGCGCTTGCTGGCGGTCGTACCGGGATCCATCCTTTGGCTCCTGCAGGCCAACAACGCCGCAGCCGACAACCTCAGGGCGGCGGCTCTGACCCACGGCATCTCGGGCGAGCGGCTCGTCTTCGCGCCGCGCTTGGCCTATGATCAGCATCTGTCCCGGCTCGGTCTGGCCGACCTGTTCCTCGACACGCTCCCGGTCAACGCCCACACGACCGCGAGCGAGGCTCTGTGGGTCGGCGTCCCGGTGCTCACCTGTACCGGCTCGCATTTCGCGAGCCGCGTCGCCGCCAGCCTGCTCACGAGCATCGGCCTGCCCGAGCTGATCACAGCCGACCTCGCGTCCTACGAGCACGAGGCGCTCGCTCTGGCGCGCGATCCCGAGCGGCTCGCAGCACTCCGCGCCCACCTCGTCGCGAACCGGTCCACCGCGCCGCTGTTCGACACGCCGCGTTACACCAGGAACTACGAAGCCGCGCTGACACGCATGGTCGAACGGCGCGAGGCCGGATTGTCGCCGGAGCCCTTCGCGGTCCGGGAAGGTCCAGTCCCGAACGTGTCCGCATGAACCCGTGACCCCGGCGGTCGCCAGCAAGCCCATGCCGCGGGTGACGGTCTCAGGGTTCACCACCGGCGATACTGGCCGCTCGCCGGCGCTGCCTCAGCCGAACAACGTCTGCACGGCCTCGATGAGTACGCCCACCCCATGGTTCGATGATGAGGGATCGTCGCAATGCCAATTCCAAAGACCATTCACGTCGTGTGGATCGGGGATGAAACGAAGCGTCCCGACCGATGGATCACGACCTGGGCCGACATGAACCCAGCCTATGAACTCCACATCTGGGGCAACGCCGCCGTGCAGTCCCAGAGCTGGATCCTCGGCGACCAGATCAATGCCTGGATCGACCGAGAGATCAACGGCGCCGCCGACATGATCCGGTGGGAGGTCCTGTTCCGCCACGGCGGTATCGCGTTCGACGCGGACAGCGCCTGCGTTCGTCCTCTGGAAGATTGGCTGCTCGAACCGGATGGTTTCGCGGCCTGGGAAAACGAACTGCTGAGGCCCGGCCTGATGGCGGCTGGAGCCCTCGGCTTCGTGCCCGGTCATCCCCTCGTCGCCAACATCATCAAGGACATCATGGCCGATCCGGATCCGTTCGGCGGCATGGCTTGGCAGAAGCTCGGGCCGCAACGCATCACCGATACCGTGAGGCGGCTGGGGTTTCCCAACCTCACGGTCTATCCGAGCCATTTCTTCTTTCCGAGACACTACACTGGATTGGAATATTCGGGGACGGGGCCCGTCTTCGCAAGGCAGTTCTGGGGTTCTACGCATCGAGGCTGGGGCATCGAGAACCCTAGCGGCACGGGCCAGGATCCCCAGCCGGAGCAGGACGCGACCAGCGCCGACGGCCCCGCGTCCGACACGATCGGCAAGCCGGAGCCGGTTTCCTTATCGGGCCAAGTGTCTCCTTCGATACCGGCGGTTGTCGAACCGTCGGTGATACTCGAACCCCCGGCACCGAGACAGCTCATCGAGCGCGGATGGAACAACAGTTTCTACTTACAAAGGATGAGGGTATCCGAAGTCGCGGAGCGGCTTCCCTATTTCAGAGCTCTCTGCCGTGACAAGAAGGTCCTGCACGTCGGATGCACAGACTTCCCGGTCTTCGACCCCAGCCGCAACCTCCATATTCAGATCCAGGATGTCTGCGCCGGGCTCGACGGCCTCGACACCGACCGGGAGGGTATGGCCACCCTGTCCCAGTACGTTCGAGGCCGTTATTACAGCACGACCGACGACATCGCTCAATCTTACGACTTGATGCTCGTGCCTGAAACCATCGAGCACGTCGGCAACATCAAACTGTTCCTGGAAGACCTCGATCGTGTCGACACCGGACAAGTGCTGATCACGGCACCGTGCCTCATCGGCTGGGCCAATTGCTTCAACTACCGAGGTTGTGCTGGGCGGCAGGCAAAGCTTCTGTCTCGCCCCGACGACTACATCGAGGAGATCCATCCGGACCACAAGGCTTGGTTCACCCCCTACACGCTCGCCAATTGCGTCGAACAGTTCACGGCGTGGCGGATCGACGAAATCATGTTCCTCGAAGGTCGCCGTATGGCAGCAGTTCGTTGCTCGCCATCATGAGCGTCCGTCGTGATCCTTCCCTCCTCGGCACAAGGGCCCACCGGGATCGTGGATGCCGGCGGCCGTCACGGGACGGCGGTGCGCAGCTCCCCGACCTCGCTCCCGCCTCGTCCGCAAGTGTGTCCTGGTATCGGCCTTCGCCAGGAGAAGGTCCGAGATCGTTCCGAGCGTCTCGATGCTCTCGTTCTCGGGCGGGTCGCAACGACTGAAGCAAAGGGACCGGTAGCGCCCGGGGGCGCGGCCGTCCTCAAGCAGACCAGACAGCGACGCTTTCAAGCGACCGCAACATAAGCATAACCGTAGCCATACCCGTAACCAAGACCGTACCCGGCGTAGCCGTAGCCATAGTCATAGCCGTACCCGGCATACCCGTAGGCATACCCGTACCCGGCATACCCGTAGACATAACCATACCCGGCATACCCGTACCCATAACCATACCCGTAGCCGTAGCCGTACCCATACCCATACCCATACCCATAGCCGTAGCCTTCGTAGCCGTACCCGTAGCCTTCGTAGCCCGTACCCGTAAACCCGTAACCCGTGTAGCCGTAGCCGGCATAACTGTAGCCATAACCAGTATATCCGGTGCCGACGCTGTAACCGTAGTTTCCGCCGTAGTACCCAGACATCTCTCTTTCCTTTCAGATCCGTAGCTATCGCACGCGATACTCGGCCCTAGGTCATCGACCGTCGAGGCGTCCCAGCATCGTGGGTCATGGGTCGAGACACGTACTCGTTCAAGGTTACGTCGGCGTTTCGCAGCGTGTCGCGGCGTGCCAAGACGGCGGCCGAGGACAGCGCCGATCCAGGCCGTCCTCGAGGCTTGCGTCTCGTGAGACGGTAGACCCACATGCCGGATCGTACATAGCTGCGCGGCTACTAATCGGCGACGGCTGACGTTTCGCCGCGCGTTTGAGCAATTCCTTCAGGGTCTTCAGGTGAGATAGGATCATCGGGGATGCGTGGGACACATAAAAGGGCAGCAATGAACGGCAGGACAACGGCTTGGTTGCGAGACGTCATCGGCACACTGCTGCTCGTGACGCTCGGCAGCCGCCTCGCGGTGGCTCAACAGATTGGACCTCTGGTCCCCGTGACCTCGCCGCAAGGAACGGTCGTCACGCCGCTATCGAGCAGACCGGTACCCGACGGCGGCGGCAGGATACCTCACACCAACACCAGGCAGTTCTTGACGACCAACCCCGCCGCGGCGCAGCCGCAGAGCTCGGTCGGCGTCTATTTCGAGACACCCGCCTCGCTGGCCTGCGTCTACAGGCGCATCCCCCGATCGGACCGCTGCTCGCCCAGCACCGCCAGCGCAACCGCGGTCGGCGGGTCCAAGGTGATCGCCGTCGTGGATGCCTACGACCATCCCAGTATCGCTGCCGACCTGGCGACTTACTCGTCGAAATTCGGATTGCCGCAAGCCGATCTGAGCGTCGTCTATTCGAGTGGTTCCCGGCCGGCTCGGGACCCGACCGGCGGCTGGGAGATCGAGGAAGCCCTCGATGTCGAAGTGGCCCATGCCCTGGCGCCCTATGCCCGGATCATCCTGGTCGAAGCCCCTACGGCAGCGGATCTTTACACCGCAGTGGACGTCGCCTCGCGGCTCGTGGCGCAGGCCGGCGGCGGGGAAGTGTCGATGAGCTGGGGAAGCAGCGAATTCGACGGCGAGACCGAGTATGACACGCATTTCAAGACGCCCGGCGTGGTCTATTTCGCGGCAGCCGGGGACGACCCGGGGACGCTTTACCCGGCATCGTCGGCTTACGTCGTCGCTGTCGGCGGCACAACGATCGCCAGGGATCCGGCGACCGGGGATTTCCTCGGCGAGGCGACGTGGAGCGACGGCGGAGGTGGACCCAGCGCCTTCGTTCCCGCACCGCGCTACCAGAACGCCGTGAGACGCCTCACCGGAGCCATGCGGGCTACGCCTGACCTTTCCGCCGACGCCAACCCCTACAGCGGCATCTACATCTACTCCTTCATCGTCAACGATCCGGCCAACACGGGTTGGGTCGTCTACGGAGGAACGTCGGCGTCGACACCGATCGTGGCCGCCATCGCCAACGCGACCGATACGTTCCGGCCGTCGAGTTTCGGCGAGCTGATCAACCTCTACGCGGGCGCGGGCGCGGGTGGGTTCCGGCCGATCGTGCGCGGCATCTGCGGTCCGGGCGGCATCTACGATCCGACGGCGATCTGGAATCCCTGCGCCGGACTGGGAAGCCCGCAGCGCCCGCCGCCTTTCTGATAGCGGCTATCGTCGACCGCCGCCGACAACTCGGATCCGACGAGGATGAAGAAAGTATTGTGCCGCTGAGTGAACCCGTCCTACCCTGAGCCGGATCGATGGTTCGACCGGAGTGCCGCGTGGGGTTTGGAAACGGGACAAAAACGCCGATCTCGGACGCGGATCCTCTTCTCACGCTGAGCGCCGCCGAACTGAATGGTGCCTATGCGAGCGGGCGTTTGTCCCCCGTGGAGGTCGCGACGGCAGCGCTCGACCGGGCCGAGGCCATCCAGTCCCGCTGCAACGCCTTCACGCGCATCGATCGGCCCTTTGCCATGGCGGCGGCGCGCGACTCGGAAACGCGGTGGCGCAACGGGTCCCCGAAGTCTGCGGTCGACGGCATCCCGACCACGATCAAGGACATCGTCTGGGTCGAAGGCTGGCCGATCCGCTACGGCAGCCCGAGCACCGGCGACGTGCCCTGCGCGTCGGATGCGCCGGCGGTCGCCCGCCTCCGGGCGGCGGGCGTCACGATCCTCGGGCTCACGACCACGCCCGAGTTCGGCTGGAAGGCGCTGACCGACGGCCCGCTCAGCGGTACCACGCGCAATCCATGGAACCCCGCGGCGACGCCCGGCGGATCGTCTGGCGGCGCCGCGGTCGCGG
>CAXUOD010000141.1:0-13851 GCA_964252585.1 uncultured Lichenihabitans sp.
GCCGCCTCGATCGCGCAGCAGAACCCGGCCATTCCGGCGCCCACGACGACGACGCGAGGCTGGCGGCCGGCGTCGCCGGCCATCAGGCACGGCCGCCGCCGACCCGCGCGGCCAGGGGGGCGAGCGGCCAGCGCGGGCGGGGCGGGGCCGTGAGATCGTCCGCCAGGCCCAAGAGCAGGCGCTCGATGCCGGCCCAGGCGATCATGGCGCCGTTATCGGTGCAAAGGACCCCCGGAGGGAGAACGAGACGGATGCCGCTCTCGCCGGCGAAACGCACGAAGGCGCTGCGGACCGCGAGATTCGACGCGACCCCGCCCGCCACCACGATGGCGGAGGGCCGGCCGGCGATCTCGCGAAAGGCACGCAACGCGACGCGCGTACGATCGATCAGCACATCCACGATCGCGGCCTGCAACCCGGCGCAGAGATCCGACACGTCGACCGGGTTGAGGGGGGCGGCGCGTTCCGCCTCGAGCCTCACCGCCGTCTTCAGGCCGGAGAGCGAGAAATCGGGCTTAGGCCGTCCCAGCATCGGTCGCGGCAGCGCGAAGCGGAACGCGTTGCCCGTCTCGGCGGCGCGCTCCACGGCGGGCCCTCCCGGATAGCCGAGGCCCAGAAGCTTGGCGGTCTTGTCGAAGGCCTCGCCGACCGCGTCGTCGACGGTCGTGCCGAGCCGCTTGTAGTCGCCGATGCCGCAAACCGCGATGAGCTGCGTATGGCCGCCCGAAACGAGCAGCAGAAGATAGGGGAAGGCGATGTTGTCGGTCAGCCGCGCCGTGAGCGCGTGACCCTCGAGGTGGTTGACGGCGACGAGCGGCTTCCGAAGCGCCAGGGCCAGGGCCTTGCCGGTCGTCAGGCCCACCATGACGCCGCCGACGAGTCCGGGGCCCGCCGCGGCCGCGATGCCGTCGAGATCCTCAAGCGCCATCTCGGCCCTGTAGAGCGCGCGCTCCACCAGCCGATCGATGACCTCCACATGGGCACGCGCGGCGATCTCCGGCACGACGCCTCCGAAAGCCGCGTGATCGGCGATCTGGCTCATGATCTCGTTCGACAGGATCTCGCCGCCGCCCTCCTCCCGAAGCCGCACCACGCTGGCGGCGGACTCATCGCAGGTGGTCTCGATGCCCAGAACGCGCATTGCACACTTTCGCCGGATCGGCACCAAGGTACCGGAGGTCCCTCCGAGCGACAAGGCGCGGCGGGCGGCTGGGCGGCACGGCTTCCGCATCGCCGCAGCGCTCCCTATAGTAGGTGCGGGCAACCCGGGAAGCGAGACGGCATGGTGGGCGAGACGATCGCGCTGAGATTGGGGACCCGGGGAAGCCCCCTGGCGCTGGCCCAGGCACACGAGACGCGCAACCGGCTGGCGAAGGCGCAGGGATGGCCGGAGGCGACGGTCGACGTCGTCGAGATCCGCACGACAGGCGATGCGATCCAGGATCGTGCCCTGGCCGAAGCGGGCGGCAAGGGGCTTTTCACCAAGGAACTCGATACGGCGCTCCTGGCCGGCGACATCGACATCGCGGTTCACTCGGCCAAAGACCTGCCGACGCTGCTGCCGCCCGGCATCGCGCTCGCGGGGTTCCTGCCCCGCGAGGACGTGCGCGACGCGTTCATCTCGGGCGATGGGGCCACCCTCGTCGACCTGCCGCTCCGGGCCGTGGTGGGTTCGGCATCGCTGCGGCGACAAGCTCAGCTGCGCCGCATCAGGCCGGACCTCGACGTCCGCCTGCTCCGGGGCAACGTGCAGACGCGGCTCCGCAAGGTGGACGCCGGCGAGTTCCACGCGACCATCCTGGCCATGGCGGGCCTGAAGCGTCTGTCGCTCACGGCGCGCGTGACCGAACAGCTCGACACGGACGATTTCCTGCCCGCCGTGGGCCAAGGCGCCATCGCGATCGTGGCGCGGGCGGACGACGAGGCGACCTTGCGCCTGCTGGCGCCGATCCTCGACAGCGATACGGGCCTCGCGGTCACCTGCGAACGGGCGTTCCTGCGCATGCTCGACGGCTCGTGCCGAACGCCGATCGCCGGCTACGCGCAGATCAAGGGCCGCCAGCTCGGCTTTCGTGGCATCGTGCTGGCGCCCGACGGATCGGACTCGGTCGAGGCGATCGCGATCGGGCCTGTCGATGCAGCCGAGAAGCTCGGCCAGGATGCCGGCCGGGACCTGCTGGACCGCATGCCATCCGGCCTCCTCGACCAGATCCGCACCCCGGGCTGAGCCGAGCATGCGCGTTCTCGTCCTGCGCGACAGCGACGCCGCGGATGAGACCGCTGCCGCGCTGGGCCGCCTCGGCCATGAGGCGCTCCTGGCCCCGGTGATCGACATCGAGCCGACGCCAATGCCGCTTCCGTCAGGTCCGTTCGACGCCCTCCTGGCGACGAGCCGCCACGCCTTCACGCAAGCCCCGGACGCCCGACGGCGGGGCAAGCGTCTGCCGGTCTTCGCGGTGGGCCGCCGCACCGCGGAGGCCGCGCGGGCGGCCGGCTTCGACGACGTTCGGATCGGCGCCGGCGATGGCGAAGGCCTCGCGACCCTCGTGCGTCTGACGTTGCCGCCGACGGCTCGCCTGCTCTACCTCGCCGGCCGGGACCGCAAGCCGAGTCTCGAAGACTCCCTCGGCATCGCGGGCATCCGGCTCGACGTCGTCGAGGCCTACGCGGCCGTGCCCGTCGACCACTGGCCCGAGGCCGTGGTGGAAACGCTGCGCGATGGAGGCACCGACGCCGCACTGCATTACTCGCGACGCAGTGCCGAACTCGCTCTGACAATGAGCGAACGCCTGGGCGTCGGCGACGCATTCCTGCTCCTACGTCACGCCTGCCTGTCGGCCGACGTCGCAGAGCCGCTCATGGCGGCGAAAGCCTTCGCGGTGGCGGTGGCCGCGAGGCCCGACCAGGACAGCCTGCTTGATCTGCTTTCGGATCCGTCGTGGGCGAGATCGACCGGCCGTCGATGATGTCCGGTGCGGCTCCCGACGGTCCTGCGCCCCCGACGGTGGTCGACGTGCTGATCCCGGTCGCGGTCGACACGGCCTATTCGTACCGCGTGCCGCGGCATCTGGCGCTGGCCCCGGGCGACGTCGTGGTCGTGCCGCTCGGGACCCGGCAGACGCTCGGCGTCGTCTGGGACACGCGCAGCACCGGTGGCGACAACCTGAAGAGCGTGGTGTCGCGGGAGGACTGGCCGCCGTTGCGCGAGCCGCTACGCCGGTTCATCGACTGGCTCGCGGCCTGGACCCTCAGCCCCCGCGGCATGGTACTGCGCATGGCGATCCGCGCCCCGGAGTTCGCGGGCAGCGAGCCCGTCCGGGTCGGCCTGCGACGCGCCGGGCCGCCCCCCGCCCGCATGACGCCGGCGCGCGCCCGCGTCCTCGCGGCTCTCGACGGTGCCGTGACCTTGACGAAACGCGCCCTCGCCGAGGCATCGGGCTGCAGCGGCGGGGTCATCGACGGCCTGGTCGACGAGGGCACGATCGAGACCGTGGCGCTGCCCGGCGACCCGCTTGCGCCACCGCCCGATCCCGAGGCCGGAGAGCTCCGCCTCGAGAACCAGCAGGCCGAGGCCGCGGCGGCACTGGCGGCGGCGGTCGAGGCGAGGGCGTTCGGGGTCAGCCTGCTCGAAGGCGTGACCGGGTCGGGTAAGACCGAAACCTATTTCGAGGCCGTGGCGGCGGCGCTGCGCAGCGGCCGGCAGACCCTGATCCTGCTGCCCGAGATCGCGCTGACGGCGCAGTTCCTCGACCGTTTCGCCGAGCGTTTCGGCACGAGGCCGGCCGAGTGGCATTCGGGCGTTGCGCCCCGCCGCCGCGCGCGGATCTGGTCGGGCACGGCTTCGGGCGACATCCGCGTCGTGGCCGGCGCCCGGTCGAGCCTTTTCCTGCCCTTCAGCGACCTCGGCCTTCTCGTGGTCGACGAGGAGCATGAGGCGGCCTACAAGCAGGACGACGGCGTCACCTATCATGCCCGCGACATGGCGGTGATGCGGGGCCGTTTCGAAGGTGCCGCGGTGATCCTGACCTCGGCGACGCCGTCTCTCGAGAGCCGCGTCAACGCCGAGGCGGGGCGCTATGCCCACCTTCGGTTGGCGGCTCGCTACGGCGGACGCACCCTGCCCTCGATCGCGGCCATCGACCTCCGGCGGGAAGGTCCGCCGCGTGGGCGCTGGATCGCGCCGCGCCTTGCCGAAGCCGTGACGGCGACCGTCGCGCGCGGCGAGCAGGCCCTGCTGTTCCTGAACCGCCGGGGCTACGCGCCCCTGACCCTGTGCGGCTCGTGCGGGCATCGCTTCACCTGCTCGCAATGTTCGGCCTGGCTCGTCGAACACCGGTTCCGTGGTGCCCTCATGTGCCACCATTGCGGGCACGTCGAGAAGAAGCCGAGACATTGCCCGCGTTGCGGCGAAGTCGACGGGCTCGTGGCCTGCGGCCCCGGGGTCGAGCGCATCGCCGAAGAGACGGCGAACCTCTTTCCCGAGGCTCGGCTCATGGTCCTGTCCTCCGACATGCCGGGTGGGACCGAACGGCTGCGCAAGGAACTCGCGGCGATCGAACGCGGCGAGGTCGACATCGTGGTCGGTACGCAGCTCGTAGCCAAGGGCCACAACTTCCCCAAGCTGACCCTCGCCGGCATCGTCGACGCCGATGTGGGCCTCGCCAACGGAGACCCGCGCGCGGCCGAGCGGACCTTCCAGCTCCTGCAGCAGGTCTCCGGGCGGGCGGGCCGTGGTGACTCCCCGGGCCGGGCCTTGATCCAGACCTGGCAGCC
Organism: uncultured Lichenihabitans sp.; assembly: GCA_964252585.1. Classification (GTDB taxonomy): domain Bacteria; phylum Pseudomonadota; class Alphaproteobacteria; order Rhizobiales; family Beijerinckiaceae; genus Lichenihabitans. The sequence goes on from CAXUOD010000141.1 coordinate 4,774, forward strand.
GGACCATCCCGTCATGCGGGCGCTGTTGACCGCGGATGTCGAAGGCTTCTACCGGACCGAGATCGCGCTCCGGCAGCGTGCCGGACTGCCGCCCTTCGGCCGCCTCGCGGCGCTGATCGTCAGCGGCACCGACCGCCATGCCGTCGAGCAGCATGCCCGCGGCCTCGCCCGAGCGGGTTTCGCCTTGACGGGCAACGACCCGCTGTCGGGAGGTCCGAACGATGGCCAGCGCCTCGACGTGTTCGGTCCCGCCGAAGCCCCCATCGCCATGATCCGCGGGCGCTACCGCTACCGGCTTCTGGTCAAGGCGCCGAGGTCCGCCGACCTGCAAGGCTTCCTGCGGCGCCTGCTCGCCGATGGCCCGAAGCCGCACGGCAACCTCAAGGTCGCGGTCGATGTCGACCCGCAGAGTTTCATGTGACGGAGCGACTGTCCGGTCCGCTCACTTCGTGATGGACGGAGCCCCGGCCGGCATGGGCAAGGTTGGAAAGAACAGGTGGTCCAGGGCCCACCACAGGACGATGATCAGCAACACGATCACGAGCACCCAGACGATCCTGCGGTCGAGGTTCAAGATCGATGCTCCCGGTCGCTCGCGCGGTCGCGCAGCGCTTACACTTCTACGGCCTCTTCGGCATGAGGTCGATCCTGAACTTCGAGCATCAGCGCGTGAGATCATCACAAGCTTTGCCGTTCGTCGTCGCGGGGCGCGGTGCGCCGAAGCAACCCAGGCTGTGACGGAGGAAGCTGCGTCCTGCCACGCTCCGCTCGCGATGCGCCCGCGAGGGCGGAAGGTCCGCATCGTCCGGAACACGCGGCACGGGGCTTGCGTCCGATCTCCGACTTCCCCGATGTCGCCCTCATGACGCAGGTGCATCTTGCTCGTTCTGCTCGGTATCCCGGTCCTGGTGATCGGCTTCGCGATCGGCCTCAATCCGTTGCTCGTCGTAGCGCTCGCGGGCTTCGCGACGGGCCTGCTCGCCGGCCTCGACCCGCTCACGATCCTGTCGGCCTTCGGCAAGGCCTTCATCCAGAACCGCTACGTCGGCATCGTCTGGCTCGTCGTCCCCGTGATCGGGCTCCTCGAACGGTGCGGCTTGCGCGAACGGGCCCAGATCCTGATCGCCCGCATCCATGCCGCCACGACGGGACGCGTGTTGCTCCTCTACCTCCTGGTCCGGCAAGCGTCGGCCGCGCTGGGGCTCACGTCGCTCGGCGGCCACGCCCAAATGGTCCGGCCACTGATCGCCCCCATGGCGGAGGCCGCCGAGGAACGCCATGGGCCGATCTCGGATGAGACCCGCATGGTGATCCGCGCCAATGCCGCGGCCGTCGACAACATCGGCGTGTTCTTCGGCGAGGATGTCTTCATCGCCATCGGTTCCATTCTGCTGATCAAGGGCTTTCTCCAGCAGAACGGCATCGTCGTGGCGCCGCTCGACCTCGCGGTCTATGCGATCCCGACCGCGATCCTGGCCTTCGTGGTGCACGGCACGCGCCTTTTCCTTCTCGACCGGCGGCTGAAGCGCCTTCGACCCGCCGCGGCCGAGAAGCATTTCGCCGCATGATCGGGCTCGACTTCGTCTATGTCCTGGCCGGACTCATGTTCGGAGCCTTTGCGCTCCAGCACGCCTTGGATGCCGGTGCTCCCCGGCGCTGGCCCAACACGCTGTTCTGGGGCAGCTATGCGGTGACGTTTCTGCTCGGATCGGTCCTGGCCGACGCCGTCAGCGGAGCGCTCGTGGTCGCCATGGTGCTGCTGGCCGGCTTCGGCCGGATCGGCGGCGGCGCCGGCATGGCCGGCACCGCGGCCGAGCGCATCGAGAGCGCCCGCCGGTTCGGCAACCGCCTCTTCGTTCCGGCTCTGCTGATTCCTGCCGTGGCGCTGTTCGGCACCCTCGTCTTGAAGAGCGTCACGGTCGCTGGCAGGCCCTTGATCGATCCCGCCCAGGCCACGCTGGTATCGCTGGCGCTCGGCGTCATCGTGGCGCTGGCGGCCGGAGTTGCACTGCTGCGGCCTCGCCTGTCGACGCCGTTCACGGAGGGACGACGGCTCATCGACGCCGTCGGCTGGGCGGCCGTTCTGCCTCAGCTGTTGGCGGCCTTGGGAGCGCTGTTCCTCGTCGCGGGCGTCGGCAAGGCGGTCGCCACGGTCGTGACCGAGACGATCCCGCTCGACGACCCCTTCGTGCTCGTGGCGACCTACACGGTCGGCATGGCGCTCTTCACGATCGTCATGGGCAATGCCTTCGCGGCCTTTCCGGTCATGACGGCCGGCATCGGCCTGCCCTTGATCGTCCGCGGCCTGCACGGCGACCCGATCGTCATGTCGGCGCTCGGGATGCTGTCGGGCTTTTGCGGGACCCTGATGACCCCCATGGCGGCGAACTTCAACATCGTCCCGGCCGCGCTTCTGGAACTGCCCGACCGCAACGGCGTCATCAAGGTGCAGATCCCGACGGGACTGATCCTGCTGGCCTCGAACACGCTGCTCATGGCCTGGCTCGTCTTCAGATAGGGTAGGCCATGCGGCAGCTGTTGACGGAAGAGCGGGCGACCCGCTTCGCGGCACTGGCTCTCGGCCATGTGGGCCGGGAATATCCCAACAAGCTCGACCACGTGCTCGAGGGCCCTGAGGACGCGCGCGGCCCGCGCGACCTTCATCCCGTGTTCTACGGCAGCTTCGATTGGCACAGCTGCGTGCACGGCTACTGGATGTTGGCGCGACTGCTGCACCTCTTTCCCGACATGCGGCCGGCTTCCGAGATCCGCGCGCTCTTCGACGCCCGTTTGACGCCGGAGATGCTGGGGGCCGAACTCGATTACCTTCAGCGTCCCTCGTCCCGGGGCTTCGAGCGCCCCTACGGCTGGGCGTGGCTCTTGAAGCTCTCGGCCGAGCTCCGACGTTTCGATGCCGCGTGGCCGGTCGCCATCGCGCCGCTCGCCGACGCCATGGCGGACCGCTTCCTCGACTTCCTGCCCAAGGCCACCTACCCGATCCGGTCCGGCGCACACTATAACTTCGCTTTCGCCGCGGCCCTGGCGCGCGACTACGCGGTCGAGGTCCAGGACGACGCTCTGCTCGGCCTGCTCTGGGAGAAAGCCGTCGACTGGTTCGGAGAAGACCGCGATTGCCAGGCCTGGGAGCCGGGCGGAGACGAGTTCCTGTCGCCGGCCCTGATGGAAGCCGAGTGCATGCGGCGACTGTTGCCGGCCCAGCAATGGCTCGCCTGGTTCGATGCGTTCCTGCCTCGGCTCGCCGAGGGGCGACCCGAGACCTTGTTCCGGCCGGCTGTCGTGAGCGATCGGAGCGACGGAAAGATCGCCCACCTCGACGGGCTGAACCTCAGCCGCGCCTGGTGTTGGCGCAGCCTCGCGGGCGCGCTTGCCGAGAGCGATGGCCGGCGCGGCCTGATGGAGGCGGCAGCGGAGGCCCATGTCGCGGCCAGCCTCGATACGGTCACGGGCCACTATATGGGCGAGCACTGGCTCGCGAGCTTCGCGGTCCTCGCGCTGGACGCCTGATGACCGCCGCCGGCGGCAGTAGCATGCCGTTAACGATCTACCTTCGGGTGTATTGCCTGATCCGTCGCACAGCCCCATCCTGAATCGCATCGCCGCGATCTCGCGCGATGCGGGCCTCGAGCGCGGGATGAGGCGTCATGGCGGATGCGAGGTCTGTTGTTGTCCGGTCTGTCGCCGGTCTCGCGCGCCTTCTTCTCGTCGGTGTCACTGTCGTGGCCGTTTCGCCCGAAGCCCGAGCTTTCACGCCGGCCGAAGCCCTGGCCCCGATGACCGTGACACTGGTGCACAGCGACGCCTCCGATTGCGGCACCTCTTGCGGCGAGTGGCTGGCCATGACGGGACGGATCGTCCCGGAGTCTGCGGTTCTGCTCCGAAGCGCGCTCGGCCGTTTGGGTCAGCGTTCGGTGCCGGTGCTGATCGACTCGCCCGGCGGCAACGTCGATGCGGCTCTGCTGATGGGCCGGATGATCCGCGAGCGAAAGCTCGATGTGGTGGTGTCCGGCACGGCATTGACCGACTGCGGCCGCGGCGATGCGGCCTGCACTGCCAGGCTGCGGACCGGCCGACACCCGGGCTATCTGGCGGCCGGGGTCGCGGCCTGCGCCTCGGCCTGCGTCCTCGTCCTGGCGGCCGGAACCGACCGTTCGGTGCCGCCCAACAGCTACGTGGGCGTACACCAGATGGTCATGCACCAGACGCTCCGGCACGTGATCAATACGTTCCGGGTCATGCGCCGGATGGTCGTCGGTCGCGCCGTCGAGATCAGCCGGACGTTGATCGCCACGCGCCCCGTTTCGACCACCATGGTGCAGAGCGCTGCTCCCGAGACCCTCTATTCGAAGGTCGACCGCTACCTGCTCGCCATGGGGATCGGCGAATCGATCATGCCGCTGATGCGATCCGCGGCGCCTTCGAGCATCCACTGGATGTCGCCCGAGGAACTCTCGGCGACTCGGATCTCGACCGACTCGCTCGACGCGGCAACCCTGGTGGCGCGCGGGGGGGCTCCGAAGCCGACCTTGCTCGCCAACGCTTTGGTGCAGAACACCATGCCGCTCGCCGTCGAAGGCCGTCTCGTGACATGGAGCGTGACGCGGGCTGCCGTTGCTAGCGACGGTTCGGGGTGTACCGCGATCACGGCAAGAGCCGACCTGCCCCAACTGCATCTTCAGGCATCGCTGCGCTTCGGGCCCGCTTCCCAGACGTCGGGGAACGGCTCCACGATGGACTTGCGGTTTTCTCCCCTGGATGGTCCAGCGGCGGAGCTTGTGACGGCAGTCGGGTCCGTCGAGTTCCGGCGATACGTCGAATGGAGCGGCCTTCGGATTGGCGGATCGGCGATCAGACTCAGGAATGGTGGCTTCGAAACTGAAGTCAGCGCTCCCCAGAAGGCCGATGCGGTTTGGACAGCGGCCGTCAGTCCCTGGATCGCCCTCGGGCTGACGCTCGCGAGCGGAAAGGTGATCGAGGCTAATTTCCCGATCGGCGTCATTCGCGAGGAGATCCAGCAATGGCTGCAACCCTGCAGCCCTCCCGCCAAGGCGATCGACTCCACCGGCAGGGCCGCCGCGAGCGATGCGCCAAGGATTTCGGCGACCAGCGGGTCGGCTTGGTCATCCGAACCGATTAGTCCACAGCGAGCTTAAAGCTGCGGACGGGCCTGTCCGACACCGCCGACCCGGACCTCAATCGCCACTGCGACTTCCGCCTCACCCCTGCTCCCGCAACACCCGCCGCATCACCTTCCCCGTGACGGTCATCGGCAGGGATGGCACGAAGACGACCTCGCGCGGATATTCATGGGCCGAGAGGCGCGTGCGGACGAAGCGGCCGATCTCGTCCGCCAGGGCCGCGGACGGTGCGTAATCCTCTCTCGGCACGATGAAGGCCTTCACGATCTCGGTGCGGAGCGGATCGGGCTTACCCACCACGGCCGCCACCGCGACGGCCGGATGCCGGATCAGGCAATCCTCGATCTCGACCGGGCCGATGCGGAACCCCGACGACGTGATGATGTCGTCGTCGCGACCGAGGAACGTCACATAGCCGTCCGGATCCATCGTGGCCTCGTCCCCGGTGGTCATCCAGTCGCCGATGAACTTCGCTTTCGTCGCGTCCGGCCGGCCCCAATAGCCGAGGAACATCGTCGGGTCGGGTCGGCGGACCGCGATGCCGCCGGGTTCGCCCGGCTTGCAGCGGGCGCCATCGGGCCGTAGCACCGCGACCTCGTGGCCCGGCACGGTGCGTCCGATGGCACCCCGCCGCGCGATCCCCTGTGCCGCGGCGGAACCCAGCACATAGTTGCATTCCGTCTGGCCGTAGACGTCGTTGACCGCGACTCCGAAAGCCCGACGGGCCCAGTCCTGGGTCTCGACCCCGAGCGCTTCGCCGGCCGACGTCACGCTGCGCAGCACGAGGCCCGGCATGCCATGCGGCATCGCGGCCCGCATCATGCGCAGGGCCGTGGGCGGTATGAAGGCGTTGCGGACCTGCCGGTCGCGCAGCAAGGCGAATGTCGCTTCGGGGTCGAAGCGGTCGCGACGTTGCGCCACGACCGGCACGCCGTAATGCAGCGACGGCAACACGGCGTTGAGGAGGCCTCCGGCCCAGGCCCAATCGGCCGGCGTCCACATGAGGTCGCCGGGCCGGGGAAGACCGTCATGGCTGAACCGGACGCCGGCGAGATGGCCTGCCAGGACGCGATGCGCGTGCAGCGCTCCCTTGGGCTGACCCGTGGTGCCCGAGGTATAGATCATCAAGGCGGGATCTTCGGCCAGGGTCTCGATCGCGTCGAAATCGTCCGACTGGCGCGCCAGGAGATCGTCGAAGCCGAGGACGGGTCCGTCGCGTCCGTCGACCGAGATCACCGTCTCGAGCGAAGCCGGCCCGGGCCGGATGGCGGCGATCTTGGCGGCTCCGGTCGCGTCCGTGATCACGAGCCTGACGCCCGCATCGGCGAAGCGGTACGCCAGGGCATCGGTGCCGAAGACGGCCGCCAGCGGCAGGACGATGGCGCCGAGCTTGTAGGTCGCGATCTGGGCCACGATTGCCGCGGCGCTCTGCGGCAGGAACACCGCTACCCGGTCTCCCGGTCCGATGCCGAGCACTCGCATCGCATTGGCAAGCCGGTTCGAACTCTCCCGCAGCGCACCATAGGTCATCGGCTCGGGTCGAGCAGGGTCCACGTCGAGGATGGCGGCACGTTCGGGGTCGAGGGCGGCCCAGCGATCGCAGATGTCCCACCCCATATTGTAGAGCGGTGGTGCCGACCAGCGGAACGCCGCCGTGGAGGCCTGTCGAGGATGGGCGGGCGTGTGGATCATGATGGGCCGCAATGACAAAGTGCTGCCCACTATCGTATTGCAGTGCACAAGACTCAAGTCGCTTGAATTCACGGCGACGTCGCGTTCGAAAAGGGCCAGCATGGCGGATGAACAGAGCCTCTCCCCAACGACCCTGCCCTACCGGCCCAACGTCGGCGTGGCGCTCTTCAACGGAGCCGGGCTCGTCTTCGCCGGCGAGGCCGTCAACGCCGGGCCCGAGGTCGTCCGCGCAGGGTTCGAGTGGCAGATGCCCCAGGGCGGGATCGACCCCGACGAGGACATCGAGGCCGCAGCGCGACGCGAGCTCTGGGAAGAGACCGGCATCTCCGACGTCGCGGTCCTGGCCATCACCGAGGACTGGTGGCCCTACGACTTCCCGCCCTATGATGGACCGCCCCACAAGCTCTCTGCCTTCCGCGGCCAGACGCAGCGCTGGGTGGCGTTCCGGTTCGAGGGAGACGAAAGCGCGATCGACCTCACCCGCCCGCCACCCGGCTGCGTCGTCGAGTTCACCGCATGGGACTGGGTGCCGCTCTCCTGGCTGGCCGACCATGTGATGCCGCATAAGCAGGAGAGCTATCGACGCGTTGTCGAGGCTTTTAGGGACTTTGCTGCGCCCGAGCGGTGAACCAATGGCGGAGGCAGCTTGAGGCTTCGGCCAGCAGAACTGGCTGGAAAAGCTGGCGTAGGTCAAGCGGAGCATATCAACCGCACCATCAAGGATGCGACACTCAAACTTTTAACTACCCTGATCTCACTAGTCTCGAAGCGCACGTGCTCGCGTTCGTTCCAGGGATGATAAGGCTTGGTAAGCTTGTGCGTGATGCCGTGCTCTTTGCAGGTTCGCCCGAAGATTATGTCATCCAAAGTAAAAGCTGTTCGGCCCGAACCTGTTTTTTGGTAGATCTGCGAAAGCAACGCCGTTGTCGGTCAGGACCGCAGGAATCCTATAAGGGAACGCCTCAATGGCGTGCTCTAGGAAGCCGCCGCGTTCATGGCGGGAGTTCTTCACGGCAGCCCTTCCGCTGACCACCCCACCACGCACGCGTGTCGTTCCCTGGCCAGCTTCGCCCGAACGACGCCGCGAGTTCGAGCCGAAGGCCGAGGTCCACGCCGTGGTCGAACGCACCCTGAGGGAGTCACCGGGCGCGGCGATGCGTTGGACCCGAGCGCCATGACCAAGACCATGAACCTGTCGCTGCGAACCGTCCAGCGCATCTGGCAGACGAAAAAGTTGCAGCCGCATCGGATCATATCATATAGAGATATATATGTGCTCGTGTACGCGAGATGAGATGGTTTTTTGGGCTGAGTCTAAGCGGCGATGAGATTGGACTGTTGCTCAGTAGCCAGTTCCCGCCATGAACAGCCAAATGAACCACAGGTCCTGCACGAAACGTATTAAGGCACGCGTTATACCGCGGTCCTTTTTTGGTCCGCCTTCGAAGCTATCAAAACGGGATTCAGGACGATTCATCAGGCTCAGGACGCGAAGATAGATCAACCTATGGCCAGCTTACGCTGCACGCAAGGTGTACCTTGAGCGTGCATCATCACAGACCCTTGATTGCACGTCTATCGACAGGACGTGCTGTTAACAATCTTTGCAGCGGGAACAGGACCGATGGATAGGTGAACTCCGTATGATCGATGAATTGTCGACATGCAACTACTCAAAAATCTAGTACAAATACAAAATTAGCGTATTTTTTCTTTATAGTGATTAAAATTTAAGGGGACAAGAATTTGAGAGCTACATTCTAGGTTCTGATCGAATTTAATGCTTCTTGATTAATGCGAAACTTAGCCAACGCCGGAGCGCAGGAGCTTCGTGCGGTTCCGCCGGGCCCTGCTGGAGCGCGGCCTCGACGCGGTTCTGTTTGACGAGGCTGCTGGCGTGAGCTTCTGAGCGATGTTTGATCGTTACTACAGTCGTCCTTCCAGAAGCTGGAGATAGTCTGAAATCGTTTCGGGACCGATCTGATAGACGGCGGTTCGGCGGTGTTCGCAGAAACCCAACTGTTCGTTGATCGACAGCATCGGTGCGTTCATCTTGGCGTTGGAAGTTATGATGGTTTGGATGTTAGGATGATGGTCACGCATTGCCTGCATCATGGCAGCCTTAACCGCTTTGGCGAGCCCGCGCCCGCGCCAAGGCCGAGCAACGGCGGTAAGCCGCTGATACAGGTGGTCGGGAAAACGCGAGTCCCACACCGCCTCGGAAAGAGCT
>CAXUOD010000142.1:0-13820 GCA_964252585.1 uncultured Lichenihabitans sp.
TTCGCCTTTGGCGAATTCGCTCCAGCTTAGAATGTCGAGCAGTTTGATCGGGATGCAATCGCAAGAGCGATTCCATCTGATCCGATACTGCTCTAGCGACGCAGAAAAGACCCCATGGCCAAGATCGTCATCCTGAACGGGCCGAACCTCAGCCTTCTCGGCAAGCGTCAGCCCGAGATCTACGGGCACGAGACGCTCGCCGACGTCGAGGCGCGCTGCCGGAGGGTGGCGGACGACCTCGGTCTCGCGGTCGACTTCCAGCAGAGCGACGCCGAGCACGAGATCATCCGGGCCATCCACGCGGCGCGCGAGGCGGCGGCCGGGATCATCATCAATCCAGCCGCCTACACTCACACTTCGGTGGCGATCATGGACGCGCTGAAGACGTTCGACGGACCGATCGTCGAGGTCCATATCTCCAACGTCCATCGGCGCGAGAGCTTCCGGCACCACTCCTACGTGTCGCTCGCGGCCACGGCCGTCATGGCGGGGTTCGGGACGCACGGCTACCTCCTCGCGCTCCACCACATGGCGCACCTCCTGAAGGGGGCGCACGCATGAGCCGCTTCGCCCGCGCACCCTCGGTCCTGCTCGGATTGATCGGCCAGGATATCCAGGGCTCCCGCACGCCCGAGATGCACATGCGGGAAGCCGAGGCGCAGGGTCTGCGCTGCGTCTATCGATTGATCGACATGGCGGCGCTCGGCCTCGGGCTCGATGCCTTGCCGGACCTGCTGACGGGCTGCGAGCGGCTCGGCTTCGACGGGCTGAACATCACCCATCCGTGCAAACAGGCGATCATCCCGCACCTCGACGACCTGTCGGAGGACGCGCGGGCGTTGGGCGCGGTGAACACGGTGTTGTTCCGGAATGGCAGGAGGATCGGACACAACACGGATTGGTCCGGCTTCGCCGAGCCATTCCGCCTCGGGATGAAGGCGGCGGCGCTGGACCAGGTCGTGCAACTCGGCGCGGGCGGGGCGGGCGCCGCGGTTGCTCATGCGGCACTCACGTTGGGTGCGCGGCAGCTCACCCTCTTCGATATCGACCCGAGCCGGGCCGAGAGCCTGGCCGCCAACCTTTCGCGCGCCTTCGGCCCCGGGCGCGCCGTCGCGGGCACCGACCGGGCGGCGGCGCTGGCGACGGCGGACGGCCTCATCAACGCGACGCCGATCGGCATGGAAGCCCATCCGGGCATGCCCTTGCCGGCCGCCCTCCTCCGCCCCGCGATGTGGGTCGCCGAGGTGATCTATTTTCCCCTCGAGACCGAGCTGATCCGATGCGCGCGGGCGCTCGGATGCCGGACCATCGACGGGGGCGGCATGGCGGTGTTCCAGGCGGTGGCGGCCTTCAGGCTCTTCACCGGCCGCGAACCGGACAGCGACCGGATGGTCCGCGCCTTCGAGGAGATCGGCGGCGCCACGTGAGGCCGGGCCCTAAGCAGACTTTCACAAGTCTGCTTACACTTGAGACCCGAAGCAGCATTGATTTCGCTTTGAAAAAGCCAAATCAATCGTGGCTTATGCCACGCAAGGCTGCTTAGCGGCGACGCCTGCGACACAAGACCAAGAGCGGCCAAAGACGCCGCCATCAGCAATGGGAGGAACGGATGGACGGCTCACAGCGAAACGCGCATACGCGACGGCAATCCAAGAAGGCCGCGGCCAGCGGCTGGATCGGCTCGGCGCTCGAATATTACGACTTCTTCATCTACGCGACAGCCTCCGCGCTCGTCTTCCCGCAGCTGTTCTTTCCCTCGAGCAATCCAACGGTCGCAATCGTCGCCTCGCTCGCAACCTACGGGGTCGGCTACGTGGCCCGGCCGATCGGCGCCATCGTGCTGGGGCATTGGGGTGACACGCACGGGCGCAAATACGTGCTGATCCTGTGCATGTTCCTGATGGGGTTCTCGACGATGGCGGTCGGCCTGCTGCCGACCTACGGACAGGTCGGCGTCCTCGCGCCGCTTCTGCTCGTCGCCTTGCGCCTGCTCCAGGGTTTCGCCGTCGCCGGCGAGATCTCCGGCGCGAGCTCCATGATCCTCGAACACGCGCCTTTCGGCCGGCGCGGCTTCTTTGCGAGCTTCACCCTGCAGGGTGTGCAGGCCGGCCAGATCATGGCTGCCGCCGTGTTCCTGCCCATCGCCCGGTTCATGCCGGAGGAAGCCTTCAACAGCTGGGGGTGGCGCGTTCCGTTCCTGCTCAGCGCCCTGGTCATCGTGGCCGGCTACATCATCCGCCGGGAAGTCGAGGAGACCCCCGCTTTCAAGGAGGAGGGCGCCCAGGGGGAGATCCCGAGGGCGCCGGTCGTTCAGGCCTTCCAGACGAGCTGGGCCGACATGCTTCGCGTCGTCTGCATGGCTCTCATGAACGTCATCCCGGTGGTCGCGACCATCTTCGGGGCAGCCTATGCGGTACAGCCCGCCTACGGCATCGGTTTTTCCAAGGATCTCTACCTATGGATCCCGGTGCTCGGCAACATCGTGGCGGTGATCGTCATCCCCTACGTCGGCAACCTGTCGGACCGGATCGGTCGGCGCCCGCCGGTCATCGTCGGCGCCCTCGGCTCCGGTCTGCTCGCCTTCGCCTATCTCTACGCCATCAGCATCCACAGCGTGCCGCTCGCCATCGTGCTGTCGCTGCTGATGTGGGGCATGGTCTATCAAGGCTACAATGCCGTGTACCCGAGCTTCTACCCGGAACTGTTCCAGACCCGCGTCCGGGTTTCGGCGATGGCCATCGCCCAGAACACGGGAACGACGATCACGGCCCTGCTGCCGGCCCTCTTCGCGGCCGTCGCGCCGCCCGGCTCGACCAACATCCCGCTGACCGTCGGCGCGCTCGCCTTCGGGGTGACGGTGATCTCGGCCGTGGCCGCCATGACCACCCGCGAAACCTACCGGCTGCGGCTGCACGATCTCGGCCACAAGGATGCCGTGTCGGTCGAGAAGGGCGAGTACGACCGGCTACGCGCTACCGAACTGGAGGTCGCGCGCAGCCCCGCCGGTCTGGTGCAGGCATGACGGAACGCCCGATGACGCATGACGGCCCTTTCTACCAGCGCGATCGCGGCTGGCACCCGCCTGCCCTGACGCCGGAGTACAAGACCTCGGTGCTGCGCTCGCCGCAGCGCGCGCTGCTGTCGATGGAAACGACGATCTCCGAGATGACCGGGCCGGTGTTCGGGCACGATCGATTGAGCCCGCGCGACAACGACCTCATCACCAACTTCGCCAAGACCGGCGAGGCCATCGGCCAGCGCCTGATCGTCTACGGGCGCGTGCTCGACGAGGACGGACGTGGCCTGCCGGGCGTGCTGGTCGAGTTCTGGCAGGCCAATGCGGGCGGACGCTATCGCCACCACAAGGAGGGTTACCGGGCCCCGCTCGATCCGAACTTCGGCGGCTGTGGCCGGGCCATCACGGATGCCGAGGGTGGCTACTGGTTCCGCACCGTCAGACCGGGCGCCTATCCTTGGCCGAACCGCGTCAACGATTGGCGGCCGGCCCACATCCACTTCTCCGTCTTCGGCCACGCCTTCGCGCAGCGGCTCGTCACGCAGATGTATTTCGAGGGCGACCCGATGATCTGGCAATGCCCGATCGTCGCCACGATCCCGAGCCGGGAGGCTATCGAGACGCTCGTGGCGGCGCTCGACAGGCAGGCCACGACGCACATGGACTCACTCGCCTACAAGTTCGACATCGTCCTGCGCGGTCGGCGCCAGACGCTGTTCGAGAACAAGCTGGAGGGACTGTGATGGCCCAGCGCCTCGACCGGCACAAGGAAACACCCTCGCAGACCGCGGGACCCTATGTGCACATCGGCACGAACCCCAACTGGGTCGAGATCACCGGGGTCTGGGACGCCGACCTCGGCCTCGCGCTGATGGCGCCCGAGGCCGAAGGCGAACGCATCCTGGTCAAGGGTCGGGTTCTCGACGGCGTCGGCCAGGTGCTCACCGATGCGCTCGTCGAGATCTGGCAGGCGGATGCGGCGGGCCTCTACCCTTCACCCGAGGAGAAGCGGGGGCGGGCCGATCCGCACTTCGTCGGTTGGGGCCGCCAGCCGACCGACGCCAAGACGGGCGAATTCCGCTTCGAGACGATCAAGCCGGGCCGCGTGCCCTTCCCGGACGGCCGGCTCATGGCGCCCCACCTCACGGTGTGGATCGTGGCGCGGGGCATCAACATCGGGCTGCATACGAGGATGTATTTCGGCGACGAACAGGCGGCCAATGCCGAGGACCCCGTGCTGGCCCGGATGGAGCACCGCGCGCGGGTCGAGACCTTGATCGCGCCCCGCAGCGAGGAGCATGGGCTCCCCTGCTATACCTTCGAGGTGCATCTGCAGGGCGAGCGCGAAACGGTGTTCTTCGACGTTTAGCCGACGCTCAACCTCGACACCGGGACGAGACGAGAACCAGACGTCGGCGGGATGCGGGCGACCACGACGGCGCCGACCGACGGCTTCAGCTTCAGCTGACACGAAGGACGAACAGACATGGGCCAGCCCGTCATCATCAGCGTCGCCATCACGGGATCGGTGCCGCGCAAGAAGGACAATCCGGCCCTGCCGGTGTCGCCGGCCGAGCAGATCGAATCCACCCACGCGGCATTCGAAGCAGGCGCCACGCTCGTCCACATCCATGTCCGCAACGCGGACGAAACCCCCTCGTCCGACCCCGCGCTGTTCCGGCAGGTGCAGGACGGTGTGCGCAAGCATTGTCCGGGCATGATTGTCCAGTTCTCGACCGGCGGACGCGGACGCAGCCCCGCCGAGCGGGCCGCGGCGCTGGATTTCCGCCCCGACATGGCATCGCTGTCGACCGGCTCGGTGAATTTCCCGTCGATCGTCTACGAGAACCAGCCTCCGCTGGTGAACGAGCTTGCGGGCAAGATGCAGATGTTCGGCGTGAAACCGGAGATCGAGATCTTCGACCTCTCGCACATCCACGGCGCGAAACGGCTGGTCGACGAGGGGCTGATGGAGCGGCGGGCGCACCTTCAATACGTGCTCGGCGTCAAGAACGCGATGCCGGCGGAACGTCGCCTGCTCGAGATCCTCGTCGCCGAAGGGCAGCGTGTCTTCCCCGACGGAACCTGGACCGCAGCCGGGATCGGCCGGCACCAGCGGGAGGTCTGCGGCTGGGCCATCGACCTCGGCGGCCATGTCCGCACGGGGCTCGAGGACAACATCCGGATCGCGAAGGACCGGCTGGCGGCCAGCAACGCGGAGCTGGTCGCCCTCGCCGCCGATGCCGTGTCGTCGCGCGGCCGGTCGGTCGCCACACCCGAAGAGGCCCGCAAGCTGCTGGACCTCGCGCCGGTTTGAACGGATCGTCGCACACCATGCTCCGCCACGACCGCGGGGAAGGCGGCAACCCTGCCCGCGACCTGGCCGCCGAAGCTTGCAACATCATGCCCTAGGTCGGCTGGCGGGAGACCCTGACGGGGATCGCATTAGCCTGACGCGAGAGACGGATGCCCTGCTGGCGGGGTGCAGCGACGCCCGAGGCCATAGGCTCCAGGGGCTTGTCACCGAGCCAGCCTCGGATGGCGGCCGATGCGTAGTCGTCTGTGCGCTGCGCCCCCAAGGCTTTTATGGTCAAAGACGTGCGCCGAGACCACGACCCATGCGGCGTTCCAGGCGTGCCGCCGCAAAGGACAGTGGCAGCGCCAGGATGAAATACATCAGACCGGCCCAAACGAAGATGTGCAGCGGGAGGAAGTCGGCGGAACTGATGTTCTTGGCCCGCAGCATGATGTCGGGGGCGGTGATCAGCGAGGCGAGGGAGCTGTCCTTGAGGACCGATATGAGTGTGTTGACCAGGGGCGGCAGGGAGATGCGCGTTGCCTGCGGCACCAGGATGAAGCGGTAGATCTGCCAAGGCGTCATGCCGACGGTCGATCCGGCCTCCCGCTGACCGCGGTGGGTCGCCTCGATGCCGGCGCGAAAGATCTCTGCGACGTAGCCGCCCGCGCTCAGGGCCAGCCCCAGGATCGCCGTCGGGATCGCGTCGAGCACGATGCCGACCGGAACCAGCCCGAAGTATAGGATGAACAGGATCACGAGGGCCGGCACGCCGCGGGTGACCTCCACGTAGGCCCATGCCAACGATGCGATCCATCGGTTGCGGCTCAGCCGGGCGATGGCCACGACGAGGCCGATCAGGATCGCGAGGAGGAAGGCGCAGACCGTGATCTCCAGCGTCACGACCAGTGCGCGGCCCATGGATACCGACCAGACGGGCCACTTCTCCACGAAGACGGCGAAGAAGTCGCGGAGGTTGGCGAAGAGGTCGGTCACCACTGCGCCTTCCGGCGTCGCTCGAGATGTTCGGCCAGCCTGGCGAGGGGAAAAGTCAAGCAGAAGAAGATGATCGCGACGAGGAGGTAGATCACAGGCGTTTCAAAGGTTTCGCTCGTGAGATTGCGGGCCCGGAACAGGATCTCGGGCGCGGCCACGGCCGAGGCGACGGCCGTGTCCTTGATCAAGCCGATCGCGTAATTGGCAAGCGGGGGCAGCGTGATGCGGAACGCCTGAGGCAGGATGATGAAGCGCATCGTCGCGAGCGGCGTCATGCCCGCCGCCGCCGCCGCTTCGCGCTGGCCGTGGTGGAGGGCCGAGAAGCCCGAGCGGAAGATCTCGGCGCAGTACGCCGAGCCGTTCAGCCCCAGTCCGACGATGGCGGCCGGAAAGGGGTTCAAACGGATGCCGACATACGTCAGGCCGAAGTAGATGATGAAGAGCTGCGTGAGCGGCGGGATGTCTCGGAAGATCTCGACGTAAGTCGCGACCAGCGGACGCGCGAGCGGGATCCGCGAGGTTCGCATGATCGCGAGCGACAGCCCCAGAAGGAGGGCGATGACAAGGGAACCCAATGTGATCTCGACTGTCACGACGGCGCCCTCGCCGAGGACCTCGACGTAGTACGGCAGGTGCGCGAGCGTCCCCGACACGGCCGATGCAGCCAGCGCCATCAGGGCGTCCGCATCTGGCCGAGGAAGCGCCTGGTGCGCTCGTGCTGCGGGTCGTCGATCACCTGTGCGGGCGCGCCCTGTTCGACGATGACGCCGCCGTCCATGAAGACGACTTCGTCAGCGACGTCGTGCGCGAAGCGGATCTCGTGAGTGACGAGCACCATCGTGCGGCCCTCGCTCGCGAGTTCCTGGATCACCCCGAGCACCTCGCCGACCAGTTCGGGATCGAGCGCCGAGGTAGGTTCGTCGAAAAGGATCAGCTTCGGTTGCTGGGCCAGTGCACGCGCGATGCCGACCCGCTGCTGCTGGCCTCCGGAGAGGCGCTCCGGGTACTCGCGGGCTTTATGGCCCATGTGCACCTTCTCGAGCGCCGAGGCCGCCAGTCGCATCGCTTGATCGCGCGGCATGCCTTGCACGCGCCACGGGCCGATGGCCACGTTCTCCAGCACGTTCAAGTGGGGCCAAAGATAGAAGTTCTGGAACACGAAGCCGATCTCGCGGCGCTGCGGCGCCAACTCGCGTTCGCTCATCCGCACCAGGCGATCGCCGACCCGCTTCTCTCCGATGAGAGCGCCATCGAGATAGATGTGCCCGCCGCTGGGCACCTCGAGATAGTTGATGCAGCGCAGGAGCGTCGTCTTGCCCGATCCGCTCGGACCGATGATGGCGATCTTGCGGCTGGCGTCGAGGGCGAGGTCGACGCCGCTCAGGACGTGGAGGGCTCCGTAGCTCTTATGGAGGGCTTCGATCTTGAGCAGCGGCCCCGACATCGATCCGGTCTCCGGCAGGCCGGCGGCGCAGAGCCGACGGCGTCGTGGTCGGGATCAGGGACAGCTGCCGAGCTGCGGGTAGGCCCAATCCTTGGGCCGGTCGACGCCGGCCCGGGGGTTGGCGAGTGGCGGGGAAAACCAGTACCTGTCGTTGAAGCCGTAGCTCGCCGCGATCTTGAGGTTCTGGCAACTCTTCCACATCTCCGCGATCGCCTCGTCCACGCAGGCCTCGAGATGCGGGGCATCCTTGAACAATCCGACGACGACCTGGTACTTGCCCGTGATCGACGGCAGCTTCGGGTCGTAGGGATCGGTGACGGGGATCGACTCGATGTTGAGGTCGGGCTGCTGGGTCGCGACGTATTGGATGAGCGGCGGGTCGGCGAACACCACGTCGATGCGACCGGCGACGAGATCGCGGATCATGGCGTCGCTGGTGTCGTAGAGCTTGAGGTCGGGGTTGAGCGTCTGTAGTTCCGGGACCCAGCCGAAGCCCTGTCCGGTCGCGACCCGCAGCGTCTTGATC
The DNA here is from genome assembly GCA_964252585.1 of uncultured Lichenihabitans sp. GTDB lineage: Bacteria > Pseudomonadota > Alphaproteobacteria > Rhizobiales > Beijerinckiaceae > Lichenihabitans. The sequence goes on from CAXUOD010000142.1 coordinate 8,279, forward strand.
TGATCGAGCCTGGTGATGCCCGCGCCCTTCTTTTGCGTCAGCAGCGGACCGGCGTAGTAGATGGGATCGGAGATCCGGATCACCTTGCTGCGCGGTTCGTTCCACCCCATCATCCCATGCATGGCATCGACCCGGCGGGCTTTGACGGACTCGATCTCTGCCGCCCATTCCATGAGTTGGGGTTCGACCGTGAGGCCGAGCTTCTCGGCCACCCTCGACATGATCTCCCCGTCGATGCCGACGAGCTTGCCATCCTTGGTTCCGGTGCCCGGCATGTCGCCGTTGTAGGCGATGGTCAACTTGCCGGGAGTGATCAGTTCCGGGTCCTTGCAGACCGACTCGGCGAAACCCGGCGAGGCGCTCGCGAGAACCGCCCCGAAACATGCGATGCCGATCAGCTGATCCCTGAAGTGACTTCGAACCATAATAAGCTCTCCCGCTTCCACAGCGTCTACCGCATCTGGCGAAGGCACGGCGCCTGCAGGCCGATGCCCATTCAGGCGTCGAACCTGAATTTTCCGGAACGGCCGACATACACGTCTGTATCTTCCGCTAAATTGGCGCAGTTCGACGCGAGACTGTCAAGAGCTACGGCGATCATGATCCGCCGCCATCGCAGTTGATGTCCAGTATTGTCGTAGCTTAAGCGTACAATGCACAAGGATCACACAGTTTGGCGACGCTTTCAGCAAAGTCGACCACCCGTGCGCCCCGCTCGCGGCGCGCCCCGCTGTCCCGGGAGGACTGGATCGAGGCGGCACGTCGTATGTTGGAGGCGAAGGGCGTCTCCGCCGTCAAGGTCGATCATCTCGCCAAGCATCTGCACGTGACGCGCGGCAGCTTCTACTTTCACTTCGCCGACCGGAAGGATCTGCTCGACGCCCTGCTGCAGGACTGGCGGGAGCGGAACTGCGCGAGGTTCGAACAGCTGAGCGGCACAAGCGACCTCGATGGCCAGGCCCTCTACGAGACGGTGACCGACCTGTGGCTCGACGAAGGGACCTTCAGGCCCAAGCTCGACCTGGCGATCAGGGACTGGGGGCGAACGTCGAAGCCGGTGGCGCGCGAGGTCGAGGCGGCCGACGCGGCGCGCATCGACCTTCTCTGCAAGGCCATGCGGAGCATGGGGTTCGACGACGACGAGGCCTTGGTGCGGGCTCGCATTTCCTATCTGCACCAGGTCGGCTACTTCGCGGTGCATTTCAGCGAGCCACGTGCCGCCCGGCTGCGCTACGTCCCGCTCTACCTCAAGGTGTTGACCGGCATGGAGGGATGGCGGGACCGATCCGCAGGCGCCAGAGCGAAGGCGCGTCCGGCGTAAGGAGGCCGCAACCTGCTCGTTGACAGTACAGTTCTGTATCTTTACCTATTTTGAACGGGATCATCCGGGCGAGCTCGATGCGAGCGTCCGCTCGCCTTGCGACTGGCGTACGGTTGAAGGGAGGCCGATGACGATCGACAGCATCGCCCTGACGCAGGACCTCGTCCGCTTCCCGTCTCTCAATCCGCCGGGCGAAGAACGGGCCTGCATCGACCATCTGGCCCGGATGTTGGCGGAGGGAGGCTTCGAGGTCGAAACGTTTGCGTTCGCGCCCGGCCGCCCCTCGCTGGTCGCGAAGCGGCACGGGGCCGGGCCCGACAAGCCGCTTTGCTTCACGGGCCATGTCGATGTCGTGCCGCTCGGGGCGGAGGCCTGGAGCGTTGACCCTTTCGGAGGCGAGATCCGGGACGGCAAACTGTTCGGCCGTGGCGCAAGCGACATGAAGGCCGGGGTCGCAGCCTTCGTGGCTGCGGCGCTCAACGCGAGCGATGGGCGGTCGCTTCGGCAGGGCATGACCCTCGTGATCACCGCGGGGGAAGAGACCGGCTGCCAGGGTGCCTTCCACCTCGGACGTCTCGGCGTACTCGGACCGGCCGCGTTGCTCGTCGTGGCCGAGCCGAGCTCGAACGCGTTGATCGTCGCTCACAAGGGATCGCTGCGACTGGCCGTGTCGGCCTCCGGCAGGGCCGCCCATTCCTCGATGCCGGAGCTCGGTGACAATGCCATCGACAAGACCGCGGCCTGGATCCACAGCCTGTCGTCGCATCGCTTCAAAGGATCCGAGCACCATCTCCTCGGATCGGTGACGGCTGCCGTGACGACCATCACGGGCGGGCTCAACATCAACTCCGTCCCGGACTCGGCGAGCTTCACGGTGGACATCCGCACCCTGCCCGGTCGACCGCATGCCGGGATCTTGGCGGAGGTGCGCGCGCTGTTCGGGTCGCAAGCGACGCTGACCACGCTGACGGACTTCCCCGGCTTCGCGACCGACCCCGACCACGAGGCCCTCGCCCCGCTGCTCGACATCCTGACCCGGAGAAACGGCAAGCGGCCGGTGCCGGCCGGGGCGCCTTACTTCACCGACGCATCGGCTCTGGTGCCGGCTTTCGACGGCGTCGCCACGGTCGTGATCGGCCCCGGGGAACTGGCCCAATGCCACCGCACCGACGAGTTCTGCTTCACGGCGCGCATCATCGAAGCCACCGAGATCTACGGCGCGCTGATCGCACGGCTTTGTTTCTGAAACCTGCCAAGAAAAGGTCGCGGTTGGTCAGCCGCATCCTCGGATGCCACGGTCCGATCCTCGCATGAAAAGATGCACCTCGCGACAGGGTCGCTGCGTCACCTCCGGAGCTCATGGATGACAGAAAGCCATTCCGACCCCTATGCCCAGGCGGGCAAATGGCGGAGACCGGTCGAGCACGTCCACATCCTGGTGGTCGGAGCGGGGCCAGCAGGCTGTGCCGCGGCGGTCGAAGCCGCGGAGGGTGGCGCATCCGTCATGCTCGTTGACGAGAACCCCGTCTCGGCCGGTCTCATCGGCATGGACGTGCCGCTGTATTACGGCGGGCGCGCCGGGCCGGCCGTTCACAACAAACAACGGATGGTCGAGCAGATCTGCCGCGACGATCCCGCGCTCGAAGCCGCCTTCGAGGCGGGTGTCGACGTCCGGCTCGGAACCTGCTGCTGGGGCGTGTTCCGGAACCGTCCGGGACTGCAGACCCTTCCGGCGACGGTTGCCGGGCTCTCCGACGAGGAGAAAGCCTGGCTCGTCTCGTTCGACCGGGCGATCCTGGCGACGGGCGCGCGCGACCTCGTGCTGTCGTTCCAGGGTGCCGACCAGCCTGGCGTCATGGGTGCCCTCGGCTTCGACGCCCTTGCGCGACGCTACGAGGCCTTCGAGGGACGCTCGGTACTGATCCTCGGCACGGGCGACCTCGCGCTCGGGGTCGCGGAACTCGCCTTGCACAAGGGACTGTCGGTCGTCGGGATGGTCGAGGTCCGGAGCGCGGCGCAGGGCGACCCGGGCCGGGTCGCGACCCTTCGAGAAAGGGGCATCCCGTTCCTGACCGACCACGTGATCCGGGAAGCGAAGCGTGGTGCGACCGGCCTTTCGGGCGCGTCTCTGGCGAGCTTGCGGCAGGGGTCGCCGGGCCTCGAGATCGCCTGCGACACCATCGTGCTCGCGGTCGATCGGGTGCCCGTCGTCGACCTGGCGGACGTCGCGGGCCTGCCGCTGCGGTACGACGCGGCCCGGGGCGGTCACGTGCACGTCCCGTCGCCGCCTTCGGGGGGTCGCTCCGACGCGGCCCCGGTGCTCGTCGCCGGCGACTGCGCGGGCCTCGTGTCTCCTGAGGCCGCACAGGCGCAGGGCCGTGGCGCGGCGAGCGCGGCCCTTGCCGCACTGCGCGGGTCGACGGACCAGCCGACAGCCGACCTGACGGTGGCGTCCCAAGACCGGCATGACTACCGGATGGATTGGATGCGGGCCCTGCTCGCGACCGGCAGCCCCGACGTGCCGGTCTGCCTCTGCGAGGAGGTGAGCAGGGCGGAACTCCTGGGCGTGCGGCCGCCGCGCTATCTCGGGCCGGCGCGTCCCGCCGTCGACGCCCGGAACCTGATGTCGCTTTCGGCGGACGGTCCGATCCATCACGATCAGGTCAAGCGCCTCACCCGCGCCTGCATGGGACCCTGCCAGGGCCGCCGGTGTCGCGAGCAGGTCGGCATGGTCCTGGCGATCGGCTCGGGCGGCGGAGTGGGGGACGTCACGCCCGGCCGATACCGGCCGCCGGTCCGGCCCCTGCCGCTCGCGGTCCTGGCCGACGCCGAGGAGCACGCGTCCATGCGGGCGGGCTGGGACGCGTGGTTCGGCATCAAGACGCAATGGGTGCCCTACGACGATATCGGCACCGAACGCGAGGCGGCGTTCCTCGGCGCCACCATGCATCTGTGAGGGAGGCGGACATCGACGGGATCAAGGGCGCCTCGGTCGTCGTCATCGGGGCCGGCGTGACGGGGTTGTCGGCCGCATGGTGGCTGGCGCGGGCAGGCGTCGAGGTCTGCGTGCTCGACAAGGGCATCGTCGGCTGGGAGGCCTCGGGACGCAACGGCGGCGGGTGCACGCATTACCAGAGCCCGCTGTTTGCGGAAGAGCAGCGGCTCTGGCCCATGATGGATGAACTGCTCGGCTATCCGACGGAGTTCCGCCCCGGACGCGTTCTCGTTGCCATCACACCCGCGCAGCTCGAGCGTTACCGCAAGGTGGCCGACGCCTACGCGGGCAGCGGCTTCACCTTTGACGTTCTAGACGGCACGCAGGTGCACGACCTCGTGCCGATCGCGGGCGACGGCGTGGTCGGCGGCATCCTGTTCCACGCCGGCGGCCACGCGAACCCGCAGCGCACGGTCCAGGCTTACGCCTGGGCGGTCCAGGACCTCGGCGGCACCGTCCTCCAGCACACGCCGGCGCTCGGCATTCGTTTGAAGGGGGGAAGAGCGGTCGGCGTCGACACGCCGGAAGGTCTGATCACCTGCGACCAGCTCGTCGTCGCGGCCGGGCCGCAGGCCGAGGCGCTCCTGGCGCCGATCGGCATACGGCTGCCCCTGGCGGCCGCCAGGGCCGAGATGATCGTCACGGAGCCGGTGCCGCTGCTGCGCATCGGTGGGGTCGATGGGAACGGCCTCTACGGGCGCCAAACGCTCCGCGGCAACCTAGCCTATGGCGGAGGCCCGCATGAGTGGCTGGACGAACCCGGCCCCGACCACCCTTCGACGCCCCTCCTGCGCAACCTGTCGGGCCGGCTGGCCGAGCTGTTCCCACGCGCGGGCCACGTGCGTGTCATCCGGGCCTGGGCCGGCTTGGTCGAGAACACGCCGGACGGGCGTCCGGTCATCGATCGGCCGACTCATCCGGGCAACGTCACGGTGGCGACGATGTCCGGCGTCGGCTTCGGACTGTCTCCCGCGACGGGCCGCGCGATCTCCGACCTTGTCACCGAAGGCGCCTGTTCGTTCGCCGACATCGGCAAGCTGAACCTGGCGCGATTCGCAGGAACGCCCGGCGACTGGCGTCGCCGGCAGGGCTGGTTCACGCCGCCCGTGCCCCACGCCGCTTCGAGGACAAGCGAATTCGGGTGACGAGCTTGGACGTAGGGTCGGCTAAGCGACAGCCAGCGTCAGCGCAGCTCCACCGAGACCGTGGTCAGCGCTGCCGAGCTA
>CAXUOD010000143.1:0-4840 GCA_964252585.1 uncultured Lichenihabitans sp.
GGGTGGACAGCGGTCCGGCCGCTTTCGACCGGAGACCAGCGGAAGGAGACGTTCTCATCGACGCCCTCCGGGGATTTTCGTCGCGTATTTCTTCGCAAAGCGATTCCTTTTGTGACAGACATGCGCGATGTAGGCCTGCCTCGACGGGAGCATCCCATCGGTCGGTGGCATAAAGGCAGGGGCTCTTTGACAAGTGAGAGCCCTGATGCTCTTCCTACTGCGCAGTCCAGATCAGGGAAGGCCTCCGCGACGTGTGGGATGTCGCGTTCTCGTAGGCCGCAGCGGCGGCGTACATCGGCCCCCTCACCAATGGGCTTGCCTACCACCTGCAGCGACAGCGGGAGACCATCGCGGTCGAAGCCGATCGGCAACCCCATGGCGGGGTTGCCGGTCACGTTGAAAGGTAGGCGCATGAGCCCGTTGCTCGACGCTTCCACGGCATCCGGGTCTCCATTCCCGAGTGCCACATCGGCAGCGCCATCGAGCAGGGCTCCACCCACCTCACCATCGAGGTCCTGCCGGACGCTGAGGCTGGCCAATGTCCCACGTGCGGTCAGGCGAGCCGATCCGTCCACAGCCGCTATCGTCGCCAGCCGAGCCTGCGCCGCGCGGGTCGTCGGCGACCTCGGTTCCACAGGCGCCTTGGACACGCTCGCACACCGTGAGGACGTCGTCCGGACCTGGTTCGACGGCAGGTCCATGCCTTAAAGCCTGACCCAAAAGGTCCACAATCCCGTCCAGGTTGCGTGATTCAGGTTGCTGACCGAGACGGGTGGGACAGCGATGTGGATTGACGAGCATCGAAAGACGTACCGGCGGACGGGCCCGGGCTTTCAGAGCACCCTGACAGATTTGGAATGGAGCGTGCTGGAACCTTTGATCCCGGCTGCTACTCCTGGTGGCCGCCCGCGCAAAACCGACATGCGCTCGGCGATGAATGCGATCCTGTATCCTCTGCGCACCGGCTGTCCTCGAAGGATCCGGGCTTCGACGCTTCCGTTCTGAGCGAGTTTCGCTCTCGTCTCGTCAAGGGTGGTGCCGAGAGCCTGCTCTTCGACCGGCTGCTCGTCCTGTGCCGCGAGCAGGGCTTTTTAGCCCAGCACGGGCGGCAACGGACCGACTCGACCCATGTTCTCGGTGCCGTGCGGACCCTGACCCGCCTCGCCTGCACGATCGAGACGCTGCGGGCCGCGCTCGAAGCTCTTGCGGTCGCAGCCCCTGACTGGCTCCGCGCCCATGCCGACAAAGCCTGAGCCGAACGCTACGAACGGCGTGGCGGCGATGTCCATATTCCCAAAAGCGAAGCCGCCCGGCGCGCCTTTGCCGCGACCGTCAGACGGGACGGCGAGGCGCTGCTGAGCGCCGTGACCGCTTCGGACGCTCCAACATGGCTGCGCGAGGTTCCGGCCGTGGAAATCCTGCGCCAAGTGTGGTTGCAAAAGTTCTGCCGGCTGGACGACGATGCCGGCCCGTCGGAGCTCGATAAATCACAAATCCTGCGCTGGCGCACCGAAGTGGAAGGCTATTTGCCATCTGTCCTGCTGGTGGCCTCACTCCACGATATCGACGTCCACTACGCCAAGAAGCGCCAGACGACGTGGATCGGCTACAAGGTTCACCTCACGGAGACGTGCGAGGCTGGACAACCTAACCTGATCACCCATGTCGAAACTACGACAGCGCCGGTGGTGGACAGGGCCGTTCTGGCCGACGTGCACGCAGCGCTGAAGGGCAAGGACCTCCAATCGGTGCGCCATCTCGTGGACGCCGGCTACATCGATTCCGACGCGCCCGTGGCCAGCGCCCGTGACCACGGCATGACCCTCATCGGCCCGCCGCCGGCCGACAATCAGTGGCAGGCGCGCACCGAGGGAGCCTTCGCCATCGAGCAGTTTGATCTCGACTGGGATTGCCAGATCGCCACCTGTCCGTCGGCCAGACAAGCGAGATCTGGATCCCGGACACCCAATTGCGGACGCGACAACGTCCGCATCCGGTTCTCCCTGACCCACTGCAAGGCGTGCCCGATCAAGGCCCGGTGCACGCGTTGGAACCGGCGCGTCCTCGCCCCGCGCCGCCGGGAGGAACACGAAACTCTCGTCGCGGCTCGGGCAACGGCCAAGGACCCGGCCTTCATCGCGGAACGAAAGCGACGCACCGGCATCGAGGGCACGCTGTCGAAAGCGGTTCGCGCCAGCGGACTGCGCCGCAGCCGCTATATCGGTGCGGCCAAGACCCACCTCCAGCAGGTTCTCACCGCGGCCGCGATCAACCTCGGCCGCATTGCCGACTGGATCGCGGACCACAAGCCCGCACAGACCCGAAAATCCGCCTTCATCCGACTCGTGACGGCGCCCGCCTGAACCCACCCATTCGCCAGCAGTATCCAAACCGGGTCAATCCCATTTTTTTGTAGTCTTTGATGGGTGCAAGCTTCGGCAGGTGGCATTTGCGTGACGCTGGGGTGGAGGGTCCCTGGTCTACGATCCTGATCACGACGGCATCGCCGGTCCGGTCGGGCGATACCGGCCAGCATTGAGGTCAGAACGTACCCGGCGCATATTTCTGCAACACGCCCATCTGCGGCTTGTCGGTCACATGCCTGGTACCGAGCCCCGTCGGTTCGATCGAGTAGATGTTGTTTCCGAGCCAGGGGCCTGCCGCCCAATCGGTTGCGCCCTGCCAAACGCTGCTGTTCTTGTTCATGAAGCTCAGCATGTCATCCATGGCGCCGAGGCTCGCGGCGTCTTGAGCGACGCCGAACTCGCCGAGGAACAGCTTGCTGCCAGTGCTCTTCGCCCATTGGGTGATGGCGGCGAGCCTGTTCGACCCGACGGTCGGCGACACGACGCTCGCGTGAGTGCCGGAGCCATCTGAATCGAGGTATTGATGGACTTCGAAGACGAAGTTGTTGTTTGGATCCTTGATGCCTGTGCCGATCACGCTGGCGTTGTCTGTGGTGGTCCAGGTCCAGGCGCCGTCGTAATAGGTGCCCGGCACGAGGATCTCCTGGCTCGTGGCGCCGACAGCGCGGATCGCCGCAATGGCGGCGTTGGCATCGCCGAGCCAAGCCGTCGCGGTCGATTGCTGGGGTTCGTTCATCAGCCCGAATATCACGTCGCCGTTGGAGGCGTAATGGGCGGCGAGCTTGCCCCAGAAGTCCGCAAAGGCGCTCGTCGGCGTCCCGGCGCTGCCGATAAGATTGCCGTAGCCCGACCCGTAGTTGTGCGGGTCGAGAATGACCTTCATCCCTTTTGCGTTGGCGTAGTTCACCACCGCGTCGATCTGACTCAGCTCCGATGCGCTGAGCGGGCCGTCTTCGGTAGGCTGCACCCGCTCCCAAAGGAACGGCAGGCGGATCACGTCGAGGCCCTTCGATGCATAATAGTCGATCTCGGCATCGGTCGGGTAGGTGTAATCGGTGCCGACACCCCCCGGCAGCGTGTTCGCCGAATATTCCCCGCCCGACAGGTTGACGCCGAGCAGTGCCATCTGGCCGGTGGGCGCCGCCGGGACCGTGTAGGCCTGGGACATGGAGGCGGAAGCGTTGCCTGCCGCGTCGCTCACCTGGGCGGTGGCAGTTCCTGCCGTCCACCCGCTCGATGGCTTCGGTGCCGTGAAGGCGAAGGCCGTGCCCGTAATGTCCGCGGTCGGCACGACGGTCGACACGCCGCCGGTCGTGACCACGAGGCTGTCGCCCGCCCCGAGGCCGGCCGACAGCGTCCCGGCCACCACGACCCCGCTCCCGGCTCCCTCGATGGAGTCGACGACGTCGTTTCCCGCCACCGACAAAGCTGTCACCCGCTCGGAGGGCGGTGTGGTATCCACCGTCACGGACTGCCCCGCCGAGGCCTTTGACGCGTTCCCGGCGGCATCCGTGGCCACCGCGGTGAAGCTGTGCACGCCGTCGGGGAGGGCCGAGGTCGGCGTGTAGGTCCAACTGCCGTCCGCGGCGGCCGTCACGGTGGCGAGCGGGGTCCCGGCGCCGTCGAGGGTGACGGCTACCTTCGAACCGACCTCCGCCGTGCCCGATACGGTCGGCTCGTTCGAGCGCGTCAGCGCCGTCGAGAATGCGTTGACGACGGGCGCCGCCGGCGGCGTCGTGTCGACCGTCAGCGACTGCGCGGTCGAAGCCGAGGACGTCACGCCCGAGGCGTTCGAGGCCCGCGCCGTGAAACTGTGGATGCCGTCCGCGAGGGGCGTTGTGGGTGTGTAGACCCAGGTGCCCGTCGCCGAACTTGTGACGGTCGCGGCCGGGGCGCTCGCGCCGTCGACGTAAATCGACACCTGGAGGCCCGCGCTCGCGGTCCCGGAGATCGCCGGTTTGGCCGAAGCGGTGAGGGGCACGTTGAAGGCGGCGATGACGGGAGCCGCAACCGACACCGCCGCCCCCGAGGTCGGGGTCGAAGCGGTGTTGAACGTGATGGTGCCGTTCGAGTCCATCACGGCGCTGTCGGACGCCGCGGGGCCGAGGGTGGCGGGCAGCGCGCTGCCGAGATAGGTGGCGCCGCCGAACGTCAGGCTCTGGACATAGAGGTTGCGGTCGGTCGCCGCCGTGCCGCCGTAGGCGTCGTTGGTGAAGCTCACCGACACCTTCGACGGGTCGGCGCCGAAGTTGCCCGTGAGGGTGACGTCCTGCCATTGACCGTTGGCGTGGGACGCGCTCGCGGTCTGGATGCCGCCCACTTGCACGCCGTCGACCGTCACGATGAAGTTGGGAGCGCCGTTCCAAGAATCCGCTGCTACGCGCAGGGTCAACGAGTTCTGGGACGCCGTGTCGAAGGCGATGGTGCCGTTCGAGTCCATCACGGCGCTGTCGGACGCCGCGGGGCCGAGGGTG
>CAXUOD010000143.1:4940-9645 GCA_964252585.1 uncultured Lichenihabitans sp.
GATGGTGCCGTTCGAGTCCATCACGGCGCTGTCGGACGCCGCGGGGCCGAGGGTGGCGGGCAGCGCGCTGCCGAGATAGGTGGCGCCGCCGAACGTCAGGCTCTGGACATAGAGGTTGCGGTCGGTCGCCGCCGTGCCGCCGTAGGCGTCGTTGATGAAGCTTACCTGCACCGAAGACGGATCGACGCCGAAGTTGCCCGTGAGGGTGACGTCCTGCCACTGACCGTTGGCGTGGGACGCGCTCGCGGTCTGGACACCGCCCACTTGCACGCCGTTGACCGTCACGATGAAGTTGGGATCACCGTTCCAGGAATCCGCTGCTACGCGCAAGGTCAACGACTTCTGGGACGCCGTGTCGAAGGCGACGGTGCCGTTCGAGTCCATCACGGCGCTGTCGGACGCCGCGGGGCCGAGGGTGGCGGGCAGCGCGCTGCCGAGATAGGTGGCGCCGCCGAACGTCAGGCTCTGGACATAGAGGTTGCGGTCGGTCGCCGCCGTGCCGCCGTAGGCGTCGTTGGTGAAGCTCACCGACACCGACGAGGGGTCGACGTCGAAATTGCCCGTGAGGGTGACGTCCTGCCATTGGCCGTTGGCGTGGGACGCGCTCGCGGTCTGGACGCCGCCGACCTGCACGCCGTCCACCATGACGACGAAGTCGGGGTCGCCGTTCCACGAATCCGCCGAAACTCTCAGCGCCAGTGTCTGCATCGCTGTCGTCATTTCGGTTCAATCCAGTGCGTTCACACCAGATCATTCCGCATAGAGATCTTCAACAAGAGCTTAAAAAGCTCATTCTGACTTCAGAGATCGGGACATTTAGGTTTCTATCACAGGGTAGTTTTCACATGATATCGACTCAATGAGAGGATGTATTGCGTCTGTAGGCAGCACACTACTGCCTGTGCCTCGAACCGGTGCGTTCCACCGTCGAAAGGGGCTGCGGCCATGGGACCGAGTTCGTGCTTTTGAGTGCAGGCCCGGGACGGTCGCGGACCTGCACGCGCGTCCGACCGGATCGCGGCACGCGAACGGTGGGATTCCATGCCGGCTCGGCCTCGTCGCGGCGCCGATTTGACGGTCGAACCGTCATCGCGTGGCCCTCGCTTGCCTCGCAGGCCTCCGTTAACTAGCGTGATGGCACGGTGGAACGCGTGGGGGAGGGGGAGGCTCGGCCGGATGCTCTACTTTGCAGCCCTGGCGCTGATCGGGCTGGCCTGCTCGGCTTTCCGCTGGTCCGTGATGGTCTGCGTCGCCGGTGTGCTGGCTGTCGCTTGCGTGGCGATCCTTCTGATCCGGGGAGCGCCTTTGTGGAGCGCCCTGCCGACCGCGGCCGCGACCTTCGTCGTCGTCCAGGTCTCCTACGTGGTGGGCGGTGGCCTGCTGAGCTTCCGCCTGCGAAGGATCGCGGCCAAAAAGAACCTCCAGGCGTGATGACCCGCGGCGTCAGCGCGCCGCGGCGTCGAGAAGCCCTGCCAGGAACGCGACGACACGGCCGTGGTCGTCGGCCGCCTGGACATTCCAGCGGACGATGTTGGCCGCCGCCGCGTCCCCGGCACGCTCCCGCCATCCCGGCTCGGCGAACCGGCCTTCCAGGACGGCCGCGGCTCCGGCGATGTCGAGCGGGTCGATGAACAGTCCCGATGTCCCGAGCACCTCCCGGAACACTGGCTTGTCGGGCGCGATCGCCTGCAACCCGCCGTATTGCGCCTCGATCAGCGGGAGCCCGAGGCCCTCGTCGTGCGACGTGCAGATGAGGGCGTCGAAGCCGCCGATAACGCGGCGGGCCTCGTCCTCGGGCAGGAAGCCGTGCAGCCTCACGTGCGGCTGCACCTCCAGCGCTGCATGGTCGTCGCCCCAGCCAGCCCGTCCGACGATGTGGAACTCGACCGGGCGACCCAATCTGCGCCCGAGCTCGCGCGCGATGGCGGCGGCTGCCGGGAAATCCTTGCGGGGTTCCACCGTGCCCACGGCCCCCAGGACCAGCGGCGCGCCCGCCGCTTTCGGCGCCGCTCCGGGCGTCAGGCCGAAGACGTTGCGCACCGTCGGGCGATAGGGCCGGATCTCGGCATCCGCTTTTACGTAGGGTGCGAGGTTGTCGCCGGTCGTAGCCGAGTTGACGAGGAAATAGCGCAGTCGCTCGACCGCGATGCGGAACGGCACGCTCATGTAGAGCTTCGCGGCCCGGTTCAGGTCCTGGCGGCGCGTGATGAGGAACAGGTCGTGGACGTACATCACGGCACGCTCGCGGAACATCGCGGCGAGCGGCGACGGTGGGACGCCCGAAAAGGCCCAGACCGTGGCGGGCCTGGCCATCATGGCGAGGGGCGCACGCGCCATCTGGGCCGACGCGACGGCGAGCTTGCCGGTGCCCGCGGCGCCGAACCCCTCGACCGGCAAGGGGCTCAACGCTTCCTCCGAGAAGAGCTCCTCAGTGATGCGCTCGAGGCCGGATGCGCGCCGCCCGAGATGCGTGCGGTCGACGACGAGCGTCGCCGTTCTGCCGGGCTGCCGGTTCATCGTGTCGGCATCGGGCGCGAGAGGGGCGGCGGAGCCGCCCGTGCGGATCAGCATCGGCCCAGCACCGCACGGGCCAGCGCGACGCCGGCGAAGGCGGGCGGCGTGAGGGCCATCGCGTCTCGCCATCGCGTCGCGCGCGACAATCTCGCGGCCAGGACCGAGTAGAGGCGCTTCAATTCGCCTCGGTTCTCGGCGGCGAGGCCGGTGGTGGCCGCGAAGGCGCGTCGGATGAAGGCGACGTCGTCGGGATCGGGGAGGCGCGCGCGGCCTTCGAGCCATTGCAGCATCTTGGCCGCCACCGCCGCGGGGAAGGAAGCCACTTCGCCTTGCGACAGACCCGCCCGCGCCACATCGCACATGCCGGCGAGGCTTTCCCCCGCCCTGACCTGCGCCATGCCGGCTCGGGTGAAGGCGAGGTCGGCCGTGCCCGCGGAGCGGCGGCGTGCCGAGACGGCGATCAACTGGGTGCAGACCGCGAGGAAACGCCCGTTCGTCAGCGATGTCCCGGTGGCGCTGTCGTGGACACGGTAGGAACCGACGATGTCGGGGAGGTTAGTGACGTCGCCCAGGGCCATCAGCCGCCAGGCGAGGTCGACGTCCTCGCCGACACCCGTCTCGCGGTAGCCGCCAATGGCCTCGATGGCGGAGCGCCGCCACATGGCGAAGGGCATGCAGAGCGGTTCGCGCGACGGGATCCACGCCGCGTCCGCGCGGTCGGGAGCGGCGAAGCGCGCCACCGTGCCGAGCGGCCGCCCTTCCAGATCGACGTGGCGTGCCGCGCCCGAAACCATGACGCAACCGGGATGTGTCGCGAGCTGTGCGACCAGAATCGAAAAATGATCGTGCTCGGACACGTCGTCGGCGTCGAGCTGGGTTATGTAGGGAGAGGTGGCGAGCGCCAACGCCGCGTTGCGGGCGCCCACGATCCCGCCGTTGTCCTGGTGGATCACCGTGACCCGGCCGTCCCGGGCCGCCATGGAGTCCAGGATCGCGCCGGTGACGTCGGTCGAGCCGTCGTTGACGGCGATGACGCGCAGGTCGGCGTGGGTCTGGGCTAGTAGCGATTCTACCGCCGTCTGGACCGTCCGTGCGGCCTCGAAGGCCGGCATCATGACGTCGATTCGCATTGTGTGGCCCTTTCCGGTTCCGTCGGACACGCGATCCGATCTAGCCCGCCGAAAACTGCTTCGATGCGGACGGCAGGTGATGCAGGAACGAGGAGCCGTCGCCGGCGACGCGGCGGCGGAGCGTGTTCCTGACTCCCGGCACGATGAGGCGGGCGATGCGCTTCAGCCCGAGCTCAGCGCCGTCGCGGGCGATGTAGTTCTCAAGCATGCGGGACATCACCTCGGCGGGATAAAGCTCGTGGAACAGCTTCAGGCAGTCCGCCCGGTCGAAGACGTCAGCGAGGTATGACCCGCGTGGGGGGCCGAACTTCTTCCAGATTCCCGCCCGGACCACGAGGTTGTTCCACAGATGAAGCGTGTCGGCCCCGGCGCAAAACGTGCTGCATTCATCGCGGAAGGCCGGGTGGAACACCTTCCAGAACTCGGTGTAGTGGACCGGATAGAAACGGTTCGGCGGCTCGGCCCGCCGCAGGATGTCAGTCTTGCCGAAGTAGGCGGTGAGCAGCTTCGGCCCGGTGGCGCCCCAGACGAGCGGCTTGCCCATCAGGGCCTCCGTTTGGGCGATCAGCACAGGCAGGCAGGGATGGTCGGAGGCGATCCGCATGATCGCCGCGCAGAGGCTGTCGTCCTGCTCGCGCACAAAAAGGTTTTCCGGCAGCGGATCGTCGAACCGGCGCAGGCAGACCATGTCCGAGTCGATCCAGATGCTGCTCGACGTCAGGAACAGCATGTACCGGAAGTAGTCGGAGAAGTGGGACAGGTCGGGCTTGCCTTCGACCAGGAAGGCTCCGACCGCGCCCTCGTCGACGACCTCGTGAGCGTCCCGGTTTGCGACACCGGGAGGCAGGTTCTTCAGCGGCCGGAAGGAGAACACGTCGACGCCGTAGCCGTAGCTGGCGAAGCTGGCTAGGCAGGCCGCCTCGTAGTGGCTCGGGTCGCCGCCGTGCCAGAAGGTTGCGAAGTGCGGATCATCCATCGTTTCATGTTCTCGTGGGATCGTTGAAGGCCGCATCGCGGCGGGGATCGCCGACGCGGCCGCCGCCGGCGGCTTGTCGATAGAG
>CAXUOD010000143.1:9655-11263 GCA_964252585.1 uncultured Lichenihabitans sp.
CCGCGATGCTGTCCCAATCGAAACGCCGGACGTAGGCGGGCCCGGCCAGGCGGAGGCGCCGCTCGGAGTCCGGATCGGCGAAGAGCGCTTCGAGCTTGGCGCAGGCGGCCGCTGGGTCCGGCGCGAGCATCACGACGCCGTCCATGTCGGCGGGGCGGTCCGGACCGTCGGTGGTGACAACCGGCGCCCCGTTGCCGAGCGCCGCGATCAGGCTGCCGCGCCGCTCCGACGCGCCGTCCGGATAGGGAAGGTAGGCCGCGCTGGCGCCGGCCAGTAGGCCCGCGGTCTCGTCGTCGCCGCGGTTGAGCAGCCATTCCACCCGCGCGCCCTCGGTTCGGCCCCTCAGGCCGGCGAGGTAGTCCCGAGCCCAGGTGACGGGGGCCCCGACGACCTGGAAGTCGTAGGGAAGGCCGTGCCCGGCCGCGACGGCGGCGAGTTCCAGAAATTGCTCCAGGCCCTTCAGCGGCTTGATCTGCCCGAAATAGACGATCCGGCGCGCATCCCGCGGCGCGTCAGCGTCGGCCCGGAACGGCACGTTGCTGCCGATCGGCACGATGGTGGTCTTGGTCTCGGCGCCGGGAAAGCGGACGAGGAAGCGGTCGGCCTCAAACCGGCTCGTCATGACGATCTGCGACGCCGAAAGCGCGAAGGCGCGCAGCGAGGCCCGGCGGAGCCGGTCGAAGGTCGTGAACTCGTGCAGCGTGACGACCTGGGGGACGCGCATGAGGAACCCGGCTGCCTGCGGCCCGAGGCTCCGCCACCCGACGATCATCGGATATTGCATCTGGACCACGTCCGGCCGCCCCCGGCGCAGCCTGCGGGCGAGGTCCAGCGTGCCGCCGGCCGACCAGTCGCGCTGGTCGATCAGTTCGACCTCGACGTTCGCGCGCCCCAAGGCGCCGGCGAGCGCGTGCGAGAAATCGTGGATGCCGCACCGGCCGGCCGTGGGTGAACCCGTGACCAGGGACGCGCGGAGGGGAGGGGCTTCGGTTCGGTCGAGCATCGACGATCCTGCGGTCATGACCAGATCAGGTGCAGGCCCGCGTGGGCGGCGGGGCGCAGCGGGCGCGGCAGGCTCGCCACGACGGCGCGCAGCTTGTCGACGTCCTGGGGCGGCAGGGGATGGAGGACGCGGATCGCGCCCGCGTAGGTCAGGGCGCCGGCCAGCACCGCCAGCGCCACGCCCGGAGCCGTTGGGAGCGCGACGACGACGAGACGTGCCACGACGGCGCAGAGGGTCGCGGCGTGGTTTGTAGTGGCGCTGTTGATCTTGTCGCTGGTGCTGCCGCAGATGTTGCTGGGGGTGGCGGACCCGGGCTCGCGGCTGTTGCTGATGGCGGCGGCGGTGGGGTTCCTGATCGTTGACTGGCGGGGCCGGAGAGGACTGGCAATTGCCGGGTTGAGTGTGGGGTTTTGCTGCGTCAATCTATTGCAGCTGGCGCGGGTGGAGAGCGATCCACGGATGGCGGGTGCGGTGCGGGACCTGCCGACGGCGGCGTTGCGGTACGCGCATGTGGAGCCGGCATCCAGGCTACTTTATTACGAGAGGCTGGAACGCGGCGAAATGGATGCAAACATCTTTGCTACTGGGTTGTTCGTGCACCGGAG
>CAXUOD010000143.1:11273-13819 GCA_964252585.1 uncultured Lichenihabitans sp.
GGCCATGACGCCGACCGGCGTGGGGCAACTCAGGTAGCGATGCATGTACCACAGCGTCGCGCCCGCGATGGCGCACTGGATGCCGCCACGGCCGCAGGCGGCCGCCACGGGACCGAAGGCCGGCACGATGGTCAGCCCGGCCAGGATAGACAGGGCCGCGCCGGCGACGGCGGCAGCGAGCAGGAAGCGGGTCCGCTCCACCGCGATGAGGTACACCGCAGCCACGGAGGCGGTCGCGACCAGGGCGGAGGCGGCGAGCAGGATGGTGGCAGTGGGGACCGCCGCGTCGAAGTCGCGGCCGTACATCAGCGGAAGCAGCACGGGCGCGATCGCCGCCATGCCGAGGCAGGCGGGAAAGACGAGCAGCCCCATCAGACTGACGCTGGTAGCATAGACCTGCCGCGCTTCCGCGGCCTCGTCCCGGCCGATATGTCCCGACAGCCGCGGCAGGAGCGCGCCCGTGAGTAGCAGCGGGCCCTGCGTGGCGAGGTTCGCCAGGGTCAGGCTGACGGTGAACAGCCCGACGGCGCGACTCCCCCAGCTCCGTTCCAGGAAGAACACCTCCATGCGCGACGCGAAGAAGGCCGTCAACATGTAGCTAGCCCAAGTTTCGAGCGAGAAGCGGCGCACCCGCCGGGTCAGGAAGGCGGAGATCGGCCCCCGCGCGCGGGGCAGGCGGAGCAACATGAGCGCGGGCATGAGACCGCCGAAGCTCATGGCCACCAGCGCGCCGGTGATGCCGAACAGCGAGGCGCCGAGCGCCGTCGCGAGCACCTGGGCGAGGCAGCTCGCGAGAGCGACCCTGGCCAGCATGCCGAATTCCTGCCGGCCCTTGATCCAGGACGTCGCGAAATTGCCCAGCCCCTGGATGAAGGCCGTCAGCCCCACCAGGACCCAGAACAGCGGCGAACGCTCGAAGTGGGCGGCGGCCACGCTCCAGCCGAGCGTGCCCGGGTCGCGCAACGTCATCCAGGCGGCATAGGCCACAAAACAGAGTGCGATCGAAGCGCCGTAGCCCGCGAAGACGCGGTACAGGCGGTGCGTCAGGCGATCCGCTTCCCCGTCGTCGCCCCGGGCCAGCAGTTCGGGCAGAAACCGCTGCAGGCATCCGGTGAGCCCGAGGTCGGACACGATCACGGCGATGGTCACGGCCCAAGTCGCGAATGCGACGATGCCGGTCCCGCCCACGCCGAGCAGGCGCGCCACGAGGATCGTGCCGAGGAACCCGCCCAGCGTCGTGAAGACGCCGGCGACGGCGTTGACTACCGAGTTTCGGACGAAGCTGTTCGTCATCGCGATCGAGATCCTGTCCGGGGCGTCAGGTCGCGAGGAAGCGCGCGACGGTGCGCCATTGCGGCGCCTCGACCCCATTCACGGGGTAGAGGTTGAAGGGGTTAGCGCCGAAGCGGGAGCCGTAGAACCACAGGTTGGCCGAGACGCCTTCGGCTTTCCAAGCGGTCAGAGCCTTCTCCAGGACGATGTTCCAGCGCGGGTCATCGCGGCCGACGTTGGTTTCGCCGATGTTACCGCGCAAGTTCCGCGCGGCGCACCAAGCGAGAAAGCCGTAGGTCCGGTCAACCAGCACCGTGTCGGGGATGCCGGCGGCGACCAGGGCCGCGTAATCGAAATGGGTGCCTGAGGCGTCGCGGTCGGCATAGCAATGCGCCGAGTAAGTGATGCGGTCGTGCGCGTCGCGCAAGGGATAGCCCGGGTTGGCCGCGACCCAGTGGTCCGCAGAGGACCAGCTGTCGCCCTCGACGAAGATGATCTTCGCGCTGTCGGCCGCGTCGATGGCGTCCACCGACATCTGCATGATGGCGGCGAGGTCCTGGCCATCGTGGAGGTCGTGAGGCTCGTTCATGATGTCCCACCCCGCGATGCCCTGGTGCGCCCCGAGGGCGCCCGCCACGCGGTGCCACAGGTCGGCGAGGTGTTCGGCCGTGAGGGCGCCGTCCCGGCCGCCCACCACGCGGTCGGTGCCGTCGACGGAGCGTCGCATGTAGTTGTGGCAGTCGAGGAAAACCGCGCGTCCGGTGCCGGCGGCGGCGTCCGCCACGGACGCGACCTCGCCGAGGTAGGTGGGATCGAGGGGCCCGCCGGGTCGGTGCTGCATGCGCTCCCAACGGAATGGCAGGCGGGATGGCCCGGTCGTGTGCTCCGCGACATAGCGAAGGTCCTCGCGGGTGGCCGCGAAATAGTCCGTGCCTTCGCGTCCTGGCAGCGTGGGCCCGCCTTCGAGGCCCTGAAAATTGACGTTCAACCAGAACGGGTTCGGCTTCGGCGCCGACCATCCGCGGCCCGGCAAGACCAGCGGTAGGCAGGCCGCCGCCAGCAGCGCCCGTCGGTCGAGGCCGAGGCGGCGAGTCGCGCGGATCATCGCCCGTACACGTCCTCGAAGCGCACGATGTCGTCCTCGCCAGTGTAGGAGCCGACCTGGACCTCGATCATCTCGAGGTCGATCTTGCCTGGGTTGGCCAGCCGGTGCACGGAGCCGATCGGCAGGTAGGCGGCCTCGTTCTCGTGGCGCAGGATGACTTGGTCGTCGA